>DAIUDS010000009.1:0-23444 GCA_036845485.1 Jiangellaceae bacterium | reverse complement strand
TCCTGCCCGACTACGACATCGCCATGGCCAAGCCGCTCTACCCGGGCTGCGACGTGTGGCTGAACAACCCGTTGCGTCCCTACGAGGCATGCGGCACGTCGGGCATGAAGGCCGCGTTGAACGGCGCGCTCAACCTGTCCGTCCGCGACGGCTGGTGGGACGAGTGGTTCGGGCCCGAGTTCGGATGGTCGATCCCGTCTGCCGAGGGCGTCAACGACCCGGACCACCGTGACGACCTGGAAGCCGCCGCGCTGTACGACATCGTCGAGCAGCAGGTCGTGCCACGGTTCTACGACGTCGACGGCAGTGGGGTGCCGCGTCGCTGGCTGGAAATGCTGCGGCAGACCCTGACCCTGCTCGGGCCGAAGGTGCAGGCGACCCGGATGGTTCGCGACTACGTCGAGCTGCTGTACCGGCCGGCCGCGCTGTCCGGGCGAGCGCTGAACAACGACTACGACGGCGCTCGGGACCTGGCGGCATGGAAGGCTCGCGTGCGCGAGGCCTGGAAGGGCGTGAGCATCGAACACGTCGAGAGCTCGTCCGAGGCAGACGCGTTCGAGATGGGGCAGGCCGTCCAGTTGCGGGCGTTCGTGTCGCTGGGGTCGCTGACTCCGGACGACGTCGACGTGCAGGTGGTGCAGGGACGGGTGGACGAAGCCGACCAGTTGCGCGACCCGGTGGCGACGTCGCTCGCCGTGGCCGAGTCCTTCGAACACGGTCGATACCGCTTCGACGGCGAGGTGGCGCTGCGACGGACCGGCGCGTTCGGCTACACCGTCCGGGTCGTGCCCCGCCATGACCGGCTGGCCGGCTCCGCCGAGCTCGGCCTCGCCGTGCTACCGAAGTGACTGCCGTCGACCCGCGGACGAGCGCTTCGCGGTCGGCGACGGCGACCTCGACACGTCGGCTGCCCGAGCTCCTCGAGTGGGCCCTGCACGAGGCGACCTCGGGCTGGCTCGGCCCGGCCATGGTGGCCTTGCCCTCCGACCTGCTCGAGGGCACCATCGGTGACAACGACGGCTGGCGACCGGGGGCAGCGTGTCGCGGCCGGCACCCGACGTGGCGATAGAGCGTTCGACGTCCCACGACCGAGGTGATCACGATGACGACTACCGAAGCGGGCCCCCGCCACCTGCACCACCTGATCGGCGGCGAGCCCGGCGGTGAGCCTTCGGTGGAGCGGTTCAACCCCGCCGATCCCGAGGACCTGGTGTCGGTAACCCCGGTGGGAACGCCCGACGACGTTGTGGCCGCCGTGGCGGCTGCGGCCGCGGCCCAGCCGGCGTGGGCGGGCCGGACCGGGCCGGCGCGCGGCGCCGTGCTGCGGCAGGCCGCCGAGCTCCTGCGGGCCCGGGCGGATGAGGCCGCCCGGGATCTCACCCGCGAGGAGGGGAAGACGCTGGCCGAAGCTCGCGGCGAGGTGCTTCGCGCCGCGGACATCCTCAGCTACCACGGCGGGGAGGCATGGCGCACCTCGGGTGAGACGCTGCCGTCGGCGACGCCGTCGACGCTCGTGTACACGCGTCGCGAGCCGATCGGTGTCGTGGCGGTGATCACTCCATGGAACTTCCCGATCGCCATCCCGGCATGGAAGATCGCCCCCGCGCTGGTCTCCGGAAATGCCGTCGTCTTCAAGCCCGCGTCCATGACGGGGGTCTCCGCGCGCCATCTGGTCGACGTACTCGTCGAGGCCGGCCTGCCTCCGGGCGTGATCAACGTCATCTACGGCGCCGGCGGCCAGGTCGGCGACGCGCTCGTCGACGATCCGGGAGTCGGAGCGATCACTTTCACCGGCTCCACGGCCGTCGGTCTGGGCATCCACCGCCGGGCTTCGGAGCGGATGGTCCGAGTCCAGTTGGAGATGGGTGGGAAGAACCCCCTGGTGGTGCTCGACGACGCCGACCCCGCCGTCGCAGCGCGCATCGCCGCGGTGGGTGGATGGGGGCTCACCGGCCAGGCGTGCACGGCGACGAGCCGGGTCATCGCGACGCCCGGTGCCGTCGGGCCCTTCGTCGACGCGATGCGGGCCGAGGCGGAGCGCTACCGGCCCGGCAACGGCCTCCATGACGGCGTCCTCATGGGCCCGGTGGTCAGCGAGTCTCAGCTCGCCACCGATCTGTCGTACGTCGACATCGCCCGGCAGGACGGCGGCGAGGTGGTGCTCGGCGGCGACGCCGACGGCCTGCGCTTCGCCCCGACGCTCGTCGGCTCGGTCCGGCCGGACGATCGGATCGCCGTCGAGGAGGTGTTCGGACCGGTCATCAGCGTGATCGAGGCATCCAACATCGACGAGGCCGTGGCTGTCGCCAACGATGTGCCGTACGGGCTCTGTGCCGGAATCTGCACCCGCGACCTCGCCTCGGCACACGTCTTCGCCGAACGGGTCCGGGCCGGTGTCGTCAAGGTCAACCGGCCGACCACAGGGCTGGATCTCAACGTGCCCTTCGGCGGGATCAAGGCATCGTCGACCGGGACGTTCCGCGAGCAGGGTGCGTCGGCGGTCGACTTCTTCACCTGGTCGAAGTCGGTCTACCTCGGCTTCGACGGCTGAGCTCAGAGATCTCCCTCGGGCGTGAGAGTCCGCCTTGATCCGAAAGTTCTCGCTGCTCAGGACCTGGTGCGAGCGAGGCTTCAGGACGCCGGGCGGGACCCTCCGGAGCGCTCTGGCAGTTATGGCCTGGCGCGGAGGAGGAGGCAGCTCCGACCGAGCAAGCTGATCCGCTCACCGGCGGAGACACCCGCGCCAATGATCGTATCGACGCCGGTCGTGTCGAGGACGACGTCGTAGCGCTCAGCCCAGACGCCTCCGGGAAGGGTCACCTCGATCGTCTCGGCGCCGGCATGCAGCCAGAGCAGGTACGAACCGTCGGTCACCTGCTCGCCGCGGGGGTCGCGGGAGCGGATCCCGTCCCCGGCGACGTACATCCCGAGCGTCCGCAGCGACTCGTCGTGCCACGTGTAGACGGTGTTCTCGGCTCCCGAGGGGTGGAACCAGGCCAGGTCCTTGCGGCCGTCGTGGACGACCGGCCGGCCCTCGAAAAACTTCCGCTGCCGGAAGACGGGATGCTCGTGCCTGAGCCGTAGCAGGCGCCGCGCGAAGTCGAGCAGGTCGCCGTATTCCTCCCGAAGCGACCAGTCGAGCCAGGTCGTCTCGTCGTCGAGGCAGTAGGCGTTGTTGTTGCCACGCTGCGTCCGGCCCATCTCGTCGCCCGCGACGAGCATGGGCACACCGGTCGAGAGCAGCAGCGTGGTGAGGAAGTTCCGCAACTGCCGTCGCCGCAGTTCGACGACCCCCGGGTCGGGCGTCTCGCCCTCGACACCGTGGTTCCACGAGCGGTTGTCGTCGGTCCCGTCCCGGTTGTCCTCACCGTTGACCTCGTTGTGCTTGCGGTCGTAGGAGACCAGGTCGCGCAGCGTGAAACCGTCGTGTGCGGTGACGAAGTTGATCGACGCATACGGCCGCCGCCCGTCCTCGGCGTAGAGGTCGGACGACCCGGACAGCCGGTATGCGAGGTCGCGGACGCCCGGCGCGGCACCACGCCAGTGGTCGCGCACGGTGTTGCGGAACTTGTCGTTCCACTCCGTCCACAGGTGCGGGAACTCACCGACCTGGTAGCCGCCGGGGCCGATGTCCCACGGTTCGGCGATCAGCTTGACCTCGCGCAGTACCGGATCCTGCTCGATGACCGTCATGAACGAGCCGAGCATGTCCACGTCGTGCATCGAGCGGGCGAGTGCGGCGGCCAGGTCGAAGCGGAAGCCGTCGACGTGTATCTGGTCGACCCAGTAGCGCAGTGAGTCCATGACGAGGCGCAGCACGTGCGGATGCGAGACGTTCACGGTGTTGCCGCAGCCGGTGTAGTCGTTGTAACGACCCGGATGCGCGGTGTCCAGCCGGTAGTACGCGGCGTTGTCGATGCCGCGGAAGCACAGCGTCGGTCCGTCCGGTCCCTGCTCGGCGGTGTGGTTGTAGACGACGTCGAGCACGACCTCGAGCCCCGCATCGTGCAGAGCCCGCACCATCGCCTTGAACTCGGTGACCTGCCCGCCGTGGGAGCCTGAGGCGGAGTACCCAGCATGTGGTGCGAAGAACGCGAGGGAGTTGTATCCCCAGTAGTTGGTCTGGCCACGTTCGACCTGCTGCGGTTCGCTGACGAAGTGGTGCACCGGCATCAGCTCGACCGTCGTGACGCCGAGGTCGAGCAAATGCCGGATCGCCGCCGGATGGGCCAGCCCGGCGTACGTACCACGGAGCTCGTCGGGGATGTCCGGGTGGCGCATGGTGAAACCGCGCACGTGTAGCTCGTAGACAACGGCATCGGCCCATGGCACGCGGGGCGCGGTGTCCGTGCCCCAGTCGAAGCCGTCGTCGCCGACGACCACGGCCTTCGGCACCTGGGACGCCGAGTCGCGCCCGTGCTCGAACACGGCGCGGTCGTAGCGAACGTCGTCGGTGACGGCACGGGCATACGGGTCGACGAGGAGCTTGGCTGGGTCGAAGCGGCGACCGCGCGGCGGATCCCACGCGCCATGCACCCGGAACCCGTAACGCTGACCCGGCCCGACGCCGGGCAGCCGGCCGTGCCATACGTCGAACGTGCGGTCCTCGAGCCCGATACGGGTCTCGTGGCCGGCCTCGTCGAAGAGGCATACCTCGACGCCGTACGCCTCCGGTGCCCACAGGGCGAAGTTGGTCGCGTCGTCGTCGTGGGTGGCGCCGAGCGGCGCCCAATGGCCGGGCCAGAGTGCTCGCGGGTCCGTCACCGGAGCATTGTCCTGGACGAGCGCGCCGTCGTTGCCGGTCCGGACCGGCGTGTCGACGCTGCGGTCGGGTTCAGAGCGGAATGGAGATGAACGGCGACGAGTAGTCCGGCTCGTCGAGCAGCACCGCCTCGGCGTCGCCGCGGCTGAGGGCGTGTCGCCCCTGCTCGGCTCGGATCATCAGTGGCAGCAAACGGACGTCGCTGGGCGTGGCGATGCCGGTGACCTCATCGTGCGACAGCACCCAGGCAACGGCGGCGGTGATCGGACGCTGCTCCTTGAGCGGCTCGTACCAGGTGGTGTACGCCTTCTCCACGCCGTCGGGCCAGTTCCGCTGGGCGACCGACTTGATGATCATCAGCCCCGTGTCCTGACGCTCGACCTCGTCGACCAGGGCTTCGTAGGCGTTCAGGTACTCCAGATCGCGGGCGAGCACCGGGTTGATCGGGCTGAGGACGGTCGCGAACGGGTACCGGCGCAGGGCCTCCAGGTGCGTGGCGGGTGCCTGGTGGCCGTGGCCGGTGATGCCGACCGCCCCGACCAGGCCTTCCTCCTGGGCGCGGACCGCTGCGTGGAGGGCGCCGTCCGTTCCGGTTGCCCGGTCGAGCTCGTCGAGGTCGCCGACCGCGTGCAGTTGGATCAGGTCCACATGGTCGGTCTGCAAGCGTTCGAGCGACGCGTTGATCTGGCGCCAGGCGGCATCCTGGACTCGCTCGCCGGTCTTGGTGGCCAGGAAGATCCGGTCTCTCATACGGTGCATGGCCGCCCCGAGGCGGAGCTCGGCATCGCCGTAACTAGCCGCGACGTCGAAGTGGTTGATGCCTGCGTCCAAGGCTTGCTCGAAGGACGCGTCCGCGACGTCCTGCGGCTGCTCGGCGACCGCCGCGCCGCCGTAGATCAGGACCGAGCTCTGGTGCCCGAGCCGCCCAAGCCTGCGGTACTCCATGCGGTCAACCTTACCGAGGTGCGACACGCGGTAGCCTCCGCTGGTTCGGGCTGGACGAGACGGGAGGTCCTCACGTGGGTGAGTTCGTCATCCTCGAGGTCGACGCCGGCGTCGGGACGGTCCGGCTCGACCGGCCGCCGATGAACGCGCTCAACGCGCAGGTGCGGGACGAGCTGCGCGAGGCGGCGGCCCAGGCCGCGGCCCGCAAGGACGTCCGGGCCGTGGTCGTCTACGGCGGCGACAAGGTCTTCGCGGCCGGTGCCGACATCAAGGAGATGGCCGGTCTGTCCTATGCCGACATGGTCGACCGATCAGGGCCGCTCCAGGCGGCGTTCACGGCGGTGGCGCGGATTCCCAAGCCCACGGTCGCCGCTGTCACGGGGTACGCCCTCGGCGGGGGCTGCGAGCTGGCACTCGCCTGTGACATCCGGATCGTGGCCGACGACGCACGGTTGGGTCAGCCAGAGGTCCAGCTCGGGATCATTCCAGGCGCGGGTGGCACCCAGCGGCTGTCACGGCTGGTCGGGCCGGCGAAGGCGAAGGACATGATCTTCACTGGGCGGTTCGTCGGTGCCGACGAGGCACTGCGGATCGGCCTGGTCGATCAGGTCGTCGCGTCGGCCGACGTCTACCCGACTGCGCGGGCATGGGCCGCCCGGTTCGCGAACGGGCCCGCGTACGCACTCCGCGCGGCCAAGGAAGCCATCGACCGGGGGCTCGAGTCGGATCTTGGCACCGGGCTGGAGATCGAGCGCCAGCAATTTGCTGCACTCTTCGCCACCGAGGACAGTGCGATCGGCCTGCGGTCCTTCGTCGAGAACGGTCCCGGTAAGGCACAGTTCGTTGGACGCTGAGCCGGTGACCCACGCGACTGCAGAGGATGTCGAGCGCGCCTGGCACGACACGAAGCTCGCCCAGGTGCTCTACCACGACTGGGAGGCCGGCACCTACGACGAGAAATGGTCCATCTCGTTCGACCAGCGGTGCATCGACTACGCGCGCGACCGGTTCGTCGCCGTCGCCGGGACGGGCGGCTGGCCGTACCGGAAGGCCCTCGAGATCGGTGCCGGCACGGGCTTCTTCTCGCTCAACCTGCGCCAGGCCGGCGTCGTCGGTGAGGTTCACGTCACCGACATCTCGCCCGGCATGGTCGCGGCGGCCGAGCGCAACGCCAATCTGCTCGGCTTCGACATCGAGCGACGCGTGGCCGACGCCGAGCATCTGCCCTACGGCGACGCAACGTTTGACCTGGTGGTCGGGCACGCGGTGATCCACCATCTGCCCGACGTCGAGAAGGCGTTCCGGGAGTTGGTTCGAGTGCTCGAGCCCGGCGGCCGCGTGGTGATCTGTGGCGAGCCCACCCGGTACGGCGACTACGTGGCGCGTCGCCTCTCTCTTGCGACCTGGTGGGCGGTGACCCGAGCCACGCGCCTTCCCCTGGTCGGGCGACGGTGGGCAAGGCCGAAGGAGCAGCTCGACGAGTCCTCCCGCGCCGCGGCGCTCGAGGCGGTCGTCGACCTGCACACCTTCAACCCGGACGCGCTGGCGCGCACCGTCGAGAGGGCCGGCGCCGAGCAGGTCCGGACGGTTACTGAGGAGCTCACTGCGGCCTGGCTCGGCTGGCCCCTGCGCACGCTCGAGCATGCCGTCAATCCGGACCGGCTGGGCTCGCGCTGGGCGACGTTCGCCTACCAGAGTTGGCGGCGACTCTCGGCACTCGACCGCATGTTGGCGAAGGTCGTTCCGGACGAGCTGTTCTACAACGTGTCCGTGACCGGGCTTCGCCCGCTGGGCACCTCGTGAGGCGCGACACGCGCCAGGTCCGTTTCCTGACGCCGGCCAGTCTGCAATGGATCGTGCGCAACCGGGCCTGGACGCCGTGGTACCTGGTTCGCTACTGGCGGCTGTTCCGGCTCCGGCTGTTGCATCCGGACGTGGTCACCGAGGGCATGGTCTTCCTCGGCCGGCGGGTCGAGATCGTTGCGCGACCTGGCTATGGGCGGATCGTCCTCGGCCGTTGGGTACATGTAGGCGACGACACCCGGCTGCGTGCGCACGAGGGAACGCTGCGGGTCGGTGACAAGGTCGTCTTCGGCCGCGATGACACGGTGAACTGCTACATCGACGTCGAGATCGGCGCTCGGACGCTCTTCGCCGACTGGGTGTACATCACCGATTTCGACCACCGGTTCGACGACCTGGACAGCCCGATCAAGGACCAGGGGATCGTGAAGTCTCCGGTGCGCATCGGGCCCGACTGCTGGGTGGGGGTGCGCGTCAGCATTCTGCGGGGCACAGTCGTCGGGCATGGCTGTGTGCTCGCAGCACACGCCGTCGTCCGCGACGAGATACCGGACCTCGCGGTCGCCGGTGGGGTACCGGCGAGAGTGCTGAAGAGCCGCCGAGCACAGGCCGACTCGGCGGCGGCGGCCCGAGCGCCGGGCGTCGTTCCTGGGACGGCACCTCGGTAGCGTGACCACGCTCGTCAGGTGCGCGCGGCGACGAGGAGCAGGTCCAGGCTCGTGTCCAGATCCCCGGAGGAGAAGACGAAATCCCGGGCGGTGACGCTGGCCACGAAGGCGCCGAGTCGGTCCGGCCAGCTGTCCGGATCGGAGCCGAGCTGGGCAGAGACGAGGTCGCCGTGCTCGCGTTCGTAGTGCCTTAGCCGCTCGCCGTGGCGCAGTCCCAGCAAGGTCTCGACCTGGAACGGGCTCGACTCCGCGAGCGCGCGCAGCTCCCTCACGTCGACCTCACGGGAGTGGAACGGGTTGCCGGGCGGGAACGTCAGGCGGTTCGGCGTGGTGAGCGCGAGCCGCCCGCCGGGCCGCAGCACGCGGCCGCACTCGGCGACGAACCTCGGCTGGTCCCACACGTGCTCGAGTGTCTGCAGGCTCAAGACCAGGTCGAACGCGCCGTCAGCAACAGGTAGGTCGACGAGGTTGCCCCGGACGGTGGGCAGACGGTACGTACGGGCGGCGCGCTCGACCGCCCACGTGTCGTAGTCCAACGCGATCACAGTCGTGGCACCCGCCCGTCGCGCCAAGGCGGCACCGTAGCCTTCGCCGCAACCGGCGTCGAGGACTCTTGAGTGCGCGCACAACGGTCCCACCGCGGCGTAAGCCGCCTCGTGACGCCGGAACCAGTAGTTCTCGCGTGCCAGGCCGGGCACAGTGCGCTCGCCCGTGACGGGGAGAGATGCACCCCGACCTGCGCCGACGTCGTGGATGGCGACTCCGCTCGCCGGAACCGCCTGGCGACCTGTCGCGTCCAAGCGACATCCAACCGAAAGGGGTCGTGAGATGACCCGGTCGCGTTCCACCATCTTGTTGGTTTTCACTTTCGTGCTGCTCGTGGCACTGTCCTCATGGCTACTGGGCAACCGTTCGGTGGCCGCCTCGGCCAGCGTTGCCGGAGAGACGCCCCCTGTCGACCGTGCCCGCGAGGGAGTGCTGGTCAGCGCGACGGGCGAGGTTCTCGGTGTGCCCGACACGCTACGCGCAGACTTCGCGGTCGTGGCCAATGCAACAACCGTCGACGAGGCCCTGAATCTTGCCAACGCCGCGATGACCCAGATGCAAGACGCGCTTGCCACTGGTGGCGTGGCAAAGGCCGACCTCCAGACCTCTGATGTGGGCATCAATCCCACGCACGGGAGGCGAGGAGCGATCACCGGCTACGCCGTGAACGAGGGACTCACGGCGAGGATCCGGACCATCTCCGAAGCCGGATCGCTCATCACCGCAGGCGTAGCAGCGGGCGGTGACGCGGCCCGGCTGCTCGGCGTGTCGTTCGAGGTCGAGAAGGACGACGAGCTGCTGGCCACGGCGCGACGTAAAGCGTTCGCCGACGCCCAGGCCAAGGCTGAGCTGTATGCGGCTGAGTCCGGTCGGGAGCTCGGCCAGGTGATGAGCATCTCCGAGACAACGCCCCAGTACGGGCCGGTGGACCTACAGTTCGCCAGGTCGTCCGCGGAATCAGCGGTCCCGATCGAACCGGGGCGCCAGCCGTCGGTGGTCACCGTCGCCGTGGAATGGTCGTTCCGCTAGCCGGTCTTCGGCTGCGTGATCTACCCCGCGACCGTTGAGTCGACGCGGGGATGGCAGGCTGGCGTACACCCGTCCACCCGAGCCGTGCATGTGCATGGCGCCCGCCATGATCCCCACAGGAGGTCGGTACCCGGCCATGAAGATCGTTGTTCTGGTGAAGCACGTCCCGGACGCCACAGCCGAGCGGACGTTCTCGGACGACAAGACCACCGACCGGGCGGGAGTGGACGGCATTCTCTCCGAGCTCGACGAGTACGCCGTCGAGGAGGCGCTGACGATCGCCGAAGCCGACGACGGTGAGGTCGTCGTGCTCACCATGGGGCCCGAGCGGGCAGCCGACGCGCTGCGCAAGGGTCTGCAGATGGGCGCCTCCTCCGCGGTCCACGTCGTCGACGACGCCCTGCACGGGTCCGACGCGCCGGCGACGTCGCTCGTGCTCGCCAGAGTCATCGACAAGATCGGCGGTACCGGTCATGTCGACCTGGTGCTGACCGGCATGGCGTCGACCGACGGAGGCATGAGCGTGGTTCCGGCCATGCTGGCCGAGCGGCTGGGTCTCCCGCACATCGGCTTCGTCGGTGAGCTGACGGTCTCCGGCGACACGGTGACCGGTCGGCGCGACGGCGACGCGGCATCGGAGACGGTCGAAGCGAACCTGCCGGCGATGGTGTCGGTGACCGATCAGATCAACGAGCCTCGGTACCCGTCGTTCAAGGGGATCATGGCGGCGAAGAAGAAGCCGTTCGAGACGTGGTCGCTCTCCGACCTCGGGGTCGACCCTTCGCAGGTCGGCCTGTCCGCGGCCTGGTCGGTCGTGGGGGATGTGACCAAGCGGCCACCGCGCTCGGCGGGCGAGATCGTGAGCGACGACGGTGAAGGCGGCCTGAAGCTGGTCGAGTTTCTCGCCGCACAAAAGTTCGTCTGACCGGGACAGGAGACACGAGATGGCCGAGGTTCTCGTGCTGGTCGACCACGTCGACGGGGACGTACGCAAGACGACGACTGAGCTGCTGACGATGGCGCGGCGGCTCGGCGAGCCTTCCGCGGTGTTCGTCGGCGAGGGTTACGAGGCCGCCAAGGAGGTGCTGGCCGAATACGGCGCCGCGAAGGTCTATGTGGCCGACGCTCCGGAGCTGTCGGAGTTCCCGGTGGCACCCCAGGCGGAGGTGCTCGCGCACGTCGCCGGGTCGGCATCGCCTGCCGCCGTGCTGCTGGCGTCGACACCGGACGGCAAGGAGATCGCCGGCCGGCTCGCGGTCAAGCTCGAGTCGGGCCTGATCACCGACGCGGTCGATGTCGCCTCCGACCTGACGACCACCCAGTCGGTGTTTGCGGGTGGTTACACCGTCACGGCAGAGGTCACCCACGGGACGCCGGTGATCACGGTGAAGCCGAACTCGGCCACGCCGGAGCCGGCACCGCAGACGCCGGCTGAGGAGAAGGTCGACATCACCCTGCCGGACGCAGCCAAGGCCGCAAGGATCGTCGGCCGGGCGCCGCGGGCCGCGACCGGCAGGCCGGAGCTTGCCGAGGCCGCGATCGTGGTCTCGGGCGGCCGAGGGACGGCCGGGGACTTCGGCCCGGTGGAGGCGTTGGCCGACGCCCTCGGGGCCGCCGTCGGCGCATCTCGGGCGGCGGTCGACTCCGGCTGGTACCCGCACGCGTACCAGATCGGCCAGACCGGCAAGACGGTGTCGCCTCAGCTCTACATCGCCGCGGGTATCTCCGGGGCGATCCAGCACCGAGCCGGCATGCAGACATCGAAGACCGTCGTCGTGGTGAACAAGGATGCCGAGGCGCCGATCTTCGCGATGGCGGACTTCGGCGTCGTGGGCGACCTGCACACCGTGCTGCCCCAGGCGACGGACGATATTCACAAACGCAAGGGCTGATCATCCCGGCCCTCATGGGGCTAACACTCCGAAACAGGGTGCCACCGGCGCCCTGGCTGCGGGATTCATCCTGGCTGGTGGCGGAGCGGCATTCGCCCATGAGTGCTTCAACACCAGCACCTCCGAGAACGGCACCGCTGCCAAGGCGGAACACTCGGACAACTGGGAGTACTTGCCCACCGAGGAGCTCATCGACGAAGTCCTGTCCGAGATCGGTGGCACGGTCGAGCAGCAGGAGTGCTTCAGGTCGGGAACGCTGGCCGCCTTGGGTGAGTTCATCGCCCTCGGCGTCGGGCCGGCCAGGGGAACCGACTCGGTCATCGCGCTCAACAGTTCGAACACCGGCGACGGCAGGGGCATCGACCACCTGTTCCCCGTGCTCGTCGGCGTCGCGCTCGACTGCGGGTACGAGCTCGACCTCTGAACCGCCCGGTCGCCCTGGTCCGCGCCGCGGGGTGAAACGGGCGCGCCAAGGCCGCCACGTACCCTTGATGTCGACATGAGCGGTGGGCGCGTGTACCTCGACCACGCCGCGACGACTCCGGTCCGCTCGGACGTGGTGGACGTCGTCGCGGCGCGGTTGCGGATGCTCGGCAATCCCTCGTCGCTGCACGCGTCGGGCCGGGAGGCCCGCAAGTCTGTCGAGGAGTCCCGCGAGACGGTCGCGGCTGTGCTCGGCGCGCGGCCCAGCGAGGTCGTGTTCACCTCCGGCGGCACCGAGGCTGACAACCTCGCGGTCAAGGGCCTGTTCTGGGCCCGCCGGGCAGCCGATCCGCGGCGCAACAGGATTCTCGCCTCGGCGGTCGAGCACCATGCCGTTCTCGATGCGGTCCAGTGGCTGGTCGAGGCCGAAGGTGCGTCCGTCGAGTGGCTGCCGGTGGACCGGCTGGGTCGCGTGGATCTGGCGGCGTTGGACGCCGCGCTGAACCGAGACCCGCAGACGGTCGCGCTGGTCACGGTGATGTACGCGAGCAACGAGGTCGGCACTGTCCAGCCCATGGCCGGCGTCGTGGAGGCGGCCCGTACGCGTGGCGTCCCGGTTCACTCGGACGCCGTCCAGGCCGTCGGACAGCTTCCTGTCGACTTTTCCGCGACCGGCCTCGACGCGATGACGGTTTCCGCACACAAGGTGGGTGGCCCGATGGGGGTGGGCGCACTCCTCGTGCGCCGCGAGGTGGAGCTGGTGCCGGTCCTGCACGGGGGCGGCCAGGAACGCGAGGTCCGCTCCGGCACGCTGGATGTCGCCGCGATCGCAGGGTTCGCGGCCGCCGTCGACGCCGCGACAGCTGCCCGGGCCGAGGAGGCGCCGCGGCTGGCATCGCTGCGTGACGCTCTCCTCGCATCCGTTCTCGCCGCGGTTCCCGATGCCGTCCTCAACGGGGATGCGCACGCCGACGGGCGGCTGCCGGGAAACGTGCACCTGTCCTTCCCCGGCTGCGAGGGCGACTCGCTGATGCTGCTCCTGGATGCCCGCGGGATCGAGTGCGCCACGGGCAGCGCCTGTTCGGCCGGCGTGCCGGAGCCGTCACACGTCTTGCTGGCCATGGGCGTCGACCCGCTGCTGGCCCGTGGCTCGCTGCGGTTCTCCCTCGGCCACACCTCGACCGAGGGCGACGTCGAGGCGGTAGCCGAGGCGATCGGGCCGGTGGTCGAGCGGGCCAGGACGGCCGGTCTGGTGAACCTCGCGCGGGTGAGCTGAGATGCGCGTCCTCGCTGCCATGTCCGGCGGAGTCGACTCCGCGGTGGCTGCGGCCCGGTGTGCCGACGCGGGTCACGACGTCACCGGCGTGCATCTCGCCCTGTCCTCGAACCCGTTGTCGTTCCGGAGCGGGGCGCGTGGTTGCTGCACCCTGGAGGACGCGCGCGACGCGCGGCGTGCGGCCGACGTCCTGGCTATCCCGTTCTACGTCTGGGACCTCGCCGAGCGGTTTCGGGCGGAGGTCGTGGACGACTTCGTCGCCGAGTACGCGGCCGGACGCACGCCGAATCCGTGCCTGCGCTGCAACGAGAAGATCAAGTTCACCGCTGTGCTGGACCGGGCGCGGGCCCTGGGGTTCGACGCCGTCTGCACCGGACACTACGCGCGGGTGGTGGAGGGCCCGGCCGGGCCGGAACTGCACCGGGCCGTCGACCCGGCCAAGGACCAGTCGTACGTGCTCGGTGTGCTCACCGGTGACCAGGTGGTACAGGCGATGTTCCCGTTGGGAGACACGCTCAAGACCGACGTCAGGGCCGAGGCGGCGCAGCGCGGGCTGGCCGTCGCAGGCAAGCCCGACAGCCACGACATCTGTTTCATCGCCGACGGGGACACGGCCGGGTTCCTGCGTCATCGGTTGGGCGAGGCCCCTGGGGACATCGTCGACGAGGCGGGCCGGCGGGTCGGCACACACGACGGCGCCTACGCGTACACGGTCGGCCAGCGCCGCGGGCTGCGGTTGGGCCATCCGGCTCCGGACGGCAAGCCGCGCTACGTGCTCGGGATCTCACCGGTCGAGCGGCGGGTCACCGTGGGGCCGGCCGAAGCGCTCGGCGTCGATGTCGTCGTCGCGGTCGCACCTCGCTGGTGTGGCGATGCGCCGGCCGGGTCGATCGAGTGCCTTGCCCAGTACCGGGCACACGGCACGGCCGTCCCGGCGGTGGTCGACGTTGCCGACGACGCGGTGACCGCCCGCTTCCAGTCCGCCCAGCACGGAGTCGCGCCGGGACAGGCGATCGTGCTCTACGACGGCACACGGGTCATCGGCTCGGCGACGATCGGCCGGACCATGAGCGCCGTGCGCGCGTAGCCACCAGCGACGTCCGACCGGGCTGAGCGGGTCGCCCGGGTCAGGCTGATGCCAGCGTCAGCGGCAGGCAGTGCGCACACGACAGCGTCGACGTCGCCAGCGCGGCCTTTGGATGGCGCAGCACTGGTCGTAGCGGCCACGGGCGATCCCACCGCGGGCCGATGGCGTCGGTTCAGCCGCTGGCGCCAGTCCGTGAGTGGTAATCTGAATGGCTCGGTTCCCCACGTCGGGAGGCGAGGTGGAGCACGAACAACGGCGGACATCCGGCGGCGCATCCCGTTCGCGTTCGACGAGCGACGACTTGGCGTCGCGTCTCACTCGTCGTGAGTTGCTCGGTGCCACCGCCGCCGGTTTCGGTGCCCTCGCAGTCGGGGATGCCGCGCTCGCACGCGAGTCGCGGACTGCTCCCGCGACGGTCATCGTCTCCGGTTCCCAATGGGGTGTGAGCACCGCCCACATCGGAGCGACAGAGGGCAACGTCCGCTTCGACGTGGCCGATCTCCAAGACGCGGGCGTCAATACCTACCGCATCTACGGCGGCATGTCCCGCTGGGAGTGGCAGGACGACGACGGGGCGTATGGCACGCCGACGATCGACCAGATCAAGGCGGATGCAAACGTCATCGACTGGACCTGGTGGGACAACGCCATGACGAGCCCACCGAACGGGAGCGACTACTGGTGGTCGGGGGACGGTGGACTCTGGCAGGGCAACGCGCGGACGATCTTCGCAGGGCTCAAGGCTGCCGGGATTCGTCCGGTACTCACGATTCGCAACCGCGACAACAATGGCAACCCGCCCTGGTCGCCCAACCCGCCCGTAACCGACGCGGACTGGAACGAGTGGTGGGAGCACGTCTTCGCGACCGTCTACTGGCTCAACGTCCGCAACGACTACCAGGTGGACGACTACGAGGTCCACAACGAGCCGAACAACCGCGGGCAGGGTTGGGGTGGGACCGAGGCCGACTACTTCGAGCTCGTCCGGTACACGCACGACGCGGTCGCCTCGGTCTACGGAACCTATTTGCCGGGACGTGCCCACCACGTCTACGCGCCGGTCACATCGGGAGGTTCGAGCTGGCCACTTGATGCCCTCCAGCAAGTCTCGGCCTTCTTCGACTCGGTGGACATCCACAATTACAGCTCCGACATCACTGACTACGTGCGCACGGTGCACGCCTGGATGGACGCCACGTCGCACTCCGACTACCCACTATGGCTGAGCGAGTGGTCGACGTACCTGGACCGATACGACATGGCCTCGACCGCGATAAACAGAGTGGTGAACAATCTCATCCGCGGCTCCCGGCCCGGCTCAGACCACGTCGACGGAAGCCACCTGTTCACCTTCTACGATTGGGACGGTTTCCACGGCGGCTTCCAGAACTTCCAGGGCCTCGTCGCGGCTGACGGGACCAGGAGGACGAGCTACTACGCTTTCCGGCTCGCGGTGCGTGCGCTCCAGGGCGGACGGCCGACCTACGAGAGCAGCACGAGCACCGACAACCTGCTCGCGATCACGACCGAGGACGCCGCCGGCAGTCTCTACCTGCTCGTGACCAACAGCGCGGCCAAGACCTCCTACGCGGTGGACGCCGACCTCTCCGCGCTCCGAACGACCGGGACAGGAACGATGTGGCAGTTCGACGCCACCCACCAAGACGTCATTGTCGCGACTCCGACGCTTGCCGACGGCCATGTGGCCTTTGAGATCCCGGGCACCGCAGCCGTGCTACTTCGTTTCTGATGCACCCGGGATGATGAGACAGCGAACGCGCTGACACTCATCGAGTCCGAACAACGACGCGGCGTCATACGCGCTCGTCCGGAGGTCGCGGGACCCGTGTACCGGATCGGATAGCCGATGCCCTCGAAGGCAGATGAAGTCCGCTGCGCTGACGGCCACGACCGCCCGAGGAGCACCGAGTTTCAGTGCCTGCCGGCCCGGGACGATCTACCCCCCAGAGCTCGGCCGCCGGCAAAAGGCTTCAACCGGGCGACGACCTCGTCCGCGCGACGGAGGTCACAGATCGGTTCCTGCTGACCGTCAGGGTGCGACGAACATGGCGACCAGAGCGATCACATCGGCGTCGCGCAGGATCCGCTGGTGACCCAGGCCGTCCGTCGAGACCAGGTCGGCCTGCGGCCAGGAGGCGACCAGGCGCTCGGCCTCGTCATACGGGATCTCCCGGTCGGCCCGGTCATGGACCACGAGTGTCGGGGGCAGGGCGGCCCGGTCGGGCATGGCCAGCAGGTCGAAGTCCGCCATCGGTCGGCCGACCATGGCTTCGAGCCGCCGCAGCAGGCCCACTCGGGTGCGCTCGGAGAATCCGAGGGCATGCGCCATGCCGCGGGTGTGCGAGATCGGCTCCACCGTCGGCGCGACGAATCCGAGCTTCGGGGAGTCCATCCCGTCCTGGACGGCCACGGCCACCGCGGCACAACCCAGCGAGTGCGCGACGATGCCGGCCGGCTTGCCGTGCGTCTCGACGACCGCCCGCAGTGCTTCCGCCATCTCCGGCAGCGTACTTTGCCCTGGCCCCAGGAGACCGGGACCGGACTCCCCGTGGCTGGGTGCATCGAGCGCCACCACCCGGTATCCACGGGAGAGCAGGGGCTCGACGAAGGCGCCGAGCTGTCCACGCCAACCGCCCCAGCCGTGCACGAGGTAGATCGGCAGGCCCTCGCCCCACGTCTCGGTGACGACCCGACGTCCGCCGGGCAGTGCCACGGACCCCACATCGCTCGGGTCGACGAACAGGCCGGGGATCGGGCGATCGTCACGCCGGCGCCCGCTGCCCGTCGGGACCAAGCACCACAGCCGGGCGGCCAGACGCACACTGAGCGGGGGAGCCACGACGTCGAGCGTGCGGAACGCGACGCGCAGGAAAGACTGGTGAGAGTCGACCTTGGAACGAACGGTCGTGCTTGACTGCGGAGCCAGGAATGTACCGGTAGCCATGATCGTGTGCTCCTAGGGTTGGGCTCGGGCTGCGGACAGCAGCGCTTCGAAGGCGTTGCGGGCGCGGCGCTCAGCAGTCGGGTCGTCGAGCAACCGGTTCGCCTGGTAGAAGGCCAGCATCACGCCGTTGAGGTCGCTGGCGAACTGCTCGGGATCCACGTCGTCGCGGAAGTGTCCTTCGGTGATCCCGGTGCGGAAGATCTGAGCGATCGAGTCCTGCAGGTCCCGGTGATCGCGGACGAGCTGGTCGCGGACGGGACCGGTCTGCTCGTCGAACTCCGTGGCGGCCTTGACGAAGAGGCATCCTCCGGGCATCCGGGCCCGACCGCAGGCCACCCAGTGCTCGAAGAGGGCGTGGACCCGCGGCTCGCCCCGCGGCGTGGCCAGGGCGGGGCGGATGACGGTGTCGGTGAACTCGGTGCGAGCTCGGGCCAACACCTCGAGCTGTAGCGACTCCTTCGACCCGAAGTGCGCGAACAGGCCACTCTTGGACATTCCGGTGCCGGACGCGAGCGCGCCGATCGAGAGGCCGCCGAGACCGACCCGGTAGGCGACCTCGACACCGTGGTGCAGGATCGCCTGCCGGGTCAGCGCACCCTTGCTCATGCCGAGGATATTAGCACGATCGTTCGTAAACACAAGCTCGAGTTCAAGGTGTGGAGCACTAGCCGGAAGACATGCCGGAGGACATAGGGTCGGGCGACGTGGAGCCTCCCTGGGGTGTCGGCGCAGCGACCGGCGTCGGCTCGTTGCCGTACGACGACCGCGACGAGGCCGTCAAGATCGTCGTCGGAGAGCTGCCGCAGTTCCCGCACCTGCCCGAGCTGCCCAGCCGTGGCGCCGGCGCCGACCTGGTGGGGCGCTCCGCAGCGCTCCTGGTGGACCTGCATGTCGACCTCCAGCCGTCCGGATGGCGGCTGGTCGACCGTCCCGGCCGCGACGAGATCCGGGCGGAGGCGATGCTGCGCGCGGACCTGGATGCTCTCGAGGTCGCGGCGCACGGATACGAAGGGCCGCTGAAGCTCCAGGTCGCCGGACCCTGGACGATGGCGGCCGGACTCGACCGCACCCGTGGTGACCGGGTGCTCGCCGACCACGGCGCACGCCGCGACTTGGCACATTCGCTCGCGGAGGGGATTGCCCAGCACGTTGCCGAGGTGGCCCTGCGTGTTCCGGGCGCCAGCGTCGTGGTCCAGGTCGACGAGCCAGGGCTGCCGTCCGTGCTCGAGGGTTCGATCCCGACCTCGAGCGGCTTCGGCCGGTTGCGCGCCGTCGACGCTACGGAGGCCGAGTTGCTGCTCGCGATGGCCCTGGATGCCGCGGGGGCGTGGCCGGTGTTCCACTGCTGTGCCGCCAACGTGCCGGTGACGCTGGCCCGACGGGCGGGCGCCAGGGCGGTCTCGCTGGACATCGGATTGCTCGACGGCACGGTACTCGACCAGCTGACGGAGTCGACCGACGCGGGACTCTGGCTGTGGCCTGGTGTCGTCCCGAGCCGGCCGCTTCCGACGCCACCGTCCGACCGCGATCTCGCCGAACGTGTCGAGCGGCTCTGGAGACGTCTCGACCAGGACCCGGCGAGCCGGGCGGCCGACACCGTCATCACGCCGACCTGTGGTCTGGCGGGAGCCGACGGGGCATGGGTGCGACACGCCTACGCGCTGGCCCGTGGCACGGCCATGGTGTTCGCCGAGTCCGTCGGCGAGACTGGGTAGCGTCGGACCGTGACGACGACATCCCCAGAGCCGGCAGGCGCCGCCGATGTCCCCGCCGAAGCTCGCGAGCGCCACGCCGAGCTCGCCGAGCAGGTCGAAGAGCACCGGTACCGCTACTACGTGCTCGACCGCATCACGATCTCGGATGGTGAATTCGACGAGCTCCTGCGGGAGCTCGAGCGGCTCGAAGAGCAATATCCGGCGCTGCGCACCCCCGACTCGCCGACGCAGAAGATCGCCGGGACGTACGCGACGGAGTTCACACCGGTCGAGCACCTGATGCGGATGGAGAGCCTCGACAACGTCTTCACCGACGAGGCCCTCCAGTCGTGGGCTGCCAGGGTCGAGCGCGAGGCGGGTGCCGGCGCCGAGTACCTGTGCGAGCTGAAGGTCGACGGCCTGGCCGTGAACCTCACCTACGAGGACGGCCGGCTCGTTCGCGGAGCCACCCGCGGCGACGGCCGTACCGGCGAGGACGTCACGCCGAACGTCCGAACGATCGAGGGTGTCCCCAGCCGGCTCACCGGCGACGACGTCCCGTCCGTCCTCGAGGTGCGCGGGGAGGTCTACTTTCCGGTGGCGGGCTTCGAACAGGTCAACACCGCCCTCGGCGATGCCGGCAAGACGCCGTTCGCGAACCCGCGCAACGCTGCTGCAGGCTCTCTACGGCAGAAGGATCCGCGCGTCACGGCCTCGCGGCCGCTGCGGATGGTCTGCCACGGGATCGGCCAGCGTCAGGGCTTCGAGGTGGTCAGGCAGTCGTTGTCGTACGAGGCGCTGCGCTCGTGGGGTCTCCCGGTCAGCGATCGGGTGCGGGTGATGGCGACGTTGCCGGAGGTCCAGGAATACGTCGCCCACTACGGCGAGCACCGGCACTCGGTGGAGCACGAGATCGACGGAGTGGTGGTCAAGGTCGACCAGGTCGATCTTCAGCGGCGGCTCGGGTCGACGTCACGGGCACCCCGGTGGGCGGTCGCCTTCAAGTACCCACCGGAGGAGGTCACCACCAAGCTGCTCGACATCCGGGTCAACGTCGGGCGCACGGGCCGGGTCACGCCCTACGGCGTGATGGAGCCGGTCAAGGTCTCCGGGTCGACCGTCGAGCAGGCAACGCTGCACAACGAGCAGGAGGTCGCCCGCAAAGGTGTCCTCGTCGGTGACACGGTTGTGCTGCGCAAGGCCGGCGACGTCATCCCCGAGGTCGTCGGCCCGGTGGTCGACCTTCGCGACGGCACCGAGAAGCCGTTCGTGATGCCGACCGTCTGCCCCGCGTGCGGCACCCCTCTGGCGCCGGCCCGGGAGGGCGACGTCGACATCCGCTGCCCCAACGCACGCTCCTGCCCGGCCCAGCTCCGGGAGCGGTTGTTCCACCTCGCGGGTCGGGGAGGATTCGACATCGAGGTGCTCGGCTGGGAGGCCGCGTCGGCGCTGCTGGAGAGCGGGACCGTCGTCGACGAGGGTGACGTCTTCGCGCTCGACGCCGAGCACCTGAAGCGGGTCCCGTTCTTCACCCGCGCGGCAACCCGTGCCGAGATCGCGACAGGGGCTGACCAGCGCGTACTCAATGCCAACGCCGAGCGCCTGCTCGCCAACCTCGAGGTGGCCAAGACCCGTCCGCTGTGGCGCGTGCTCGTTGCCCTGTCTATTCGCCATGTGGGGCCAACGGCGGCCCGTGCGCTCGCGACGGAGTTCGGATCGCTCGAGGCGATCCAGGAAGCTGCCGGCGGTGGTCCGCAGAGCGAGGCCAAGCTTGCGGCGGTGGAGGGGGTCGGCCCGACGATCGCTGCATCGCTTCGCGAGTGGTTCGCCGTCGACTGGCACCGCGAGGTCGTACGCAAGTGGCACAACGCGGGCATGCGCATGGCCGACGAACGCGACGAGAGTATGCCTCGCACGCTGCAGGGGCTCAGCGTCGTCGTCACCGGATCGCTGCCCGGGTTCTCACGTGACGAAGCCAGGGAGGCGATCCTGCTCCGCGGCGGCAAGGCATCGGGCTCGGTGTCGAAGAGCACCTCGTTCGTGGTCGTCGGCGACAACCCCGGCACCAAGCACGACAAGGCCATCCAGCTCGGCGTGCCGGTGCTCGACGAGGCCGGCTTCCGGGTACTCCTCGACGGCGGCCCGCAAGCCGCCGCCGAGGTGGCCCAGCGCGGTGGTCAGCCCGGCTGATCGACGACCGCGAACTTCACGCTCCCCGCAGGGTCGA
This sequence comes from Jiangellaceae bacterium, assembly GCA_036845485.1. Taxonomy (GTDB): domain Bacteria; phylum Actinomycetota; class Actinomycetes; order Jiangellales; family Jiangellaceae; genus DAIUDS01. Next base: position 2,127 of record DAIUDS010000009.1, on the reverse strand, counting down.
ATCCGGCGTCGAGCGCCTTGTCCTCGAGGGCGACCGCGGCTTCGGAGTCCAGGAACAGCCGGACCCCGGACTCGTCGAGCACCTGGTCACCCTCGAGCGGGGCAGGCGCGATGCTGACGGCCAACGAGCCAGACTGCTCGGCGGCGATGCGCACGCCGGCGCGGTCGGGCGCCTCCTGTCGCTCGGTGAGGTCGCGGATGACGGTGACGGCGGAATCGGTCAAGGTGAGCACGGTCGAAGCTCCTCCGTTGTGAGCTGGGCGGCCGGAGCGCAGCGACCGATCATAGGAACCGTCAGCATGTACGGTCCTACGGTTCGCTACCACTCCGGGGCGCCATGGACGGCGAGTCGTCGGTCCAGGTGGCCCGGGCGCTTCGGTCTGAAGACGCTCGAGCACGTGGCGCCTGATCGGCTGAATTGCCGCTCCCCGCGGTAGACGACGGGTGGACGGCCGTTCCAACTCCACGTTTCCCCGCTGCAGCCGGTTACGTCAACCCCGCTGCCGTTTCGGGAGGTGTCCTGGCGAGCGGCTACCGTTCGGGCCTGGAGCGTTCGAGCCGAGGAGAGGTGGCCATGGTGGCGTTGGTCGACGAGGCCGAAGCGCTGCTCCAGCGGCTCGTCGGCGTCGGCGATGCAGCCTTCCGCGAGGGCCAGTGGGAGGCGGTGCGCGACCTCGTCGAGCGGCGAGGCCGAGTCCTGGTCGTCCAGCGCACCGGTTGGGGAAAGTCCGCCGTCTACTTCGTAGCGACCGGGCTGTTACGCGCACGGGGTCGCGGGCCGACGGTGATCGTCTCGCCGTTACTCGCACTGATGCGCGACCAGATCGCAGCCGGCGAGCGCGCCGGTCTGCGGGCGGTCACCATGAACTCTGCCAACCCCGACGACTGGGGTGACGTGGCCAAGGCGCTGGCCGACGATGCCGTCGACGTCCTGCTGGTGAGCCCGGAGCGGCTGAACAATCCGCGCTTCCGCGAGGAGCAGCTCCCGGGTCTCTCCGGGCGGGCCGGCCTGCTCGTCGTCGATGAGGCGCATTGCATCTCCGACTGGGGCCACGACTTCCGGCCCGACTACCGGCGGATCCACGACCTGCTGACCCGGCTACCCCAGGGGACGCCGGTGCTCGCCACCACCGCCACGGCCAACGCGCGAGTCGTGGCCGACGTCGCCGAACAGCTGGCTGCGGGCGGAGCCGACGTCTCGACGGTCCGCGGCTCGCTGGCCCGCAGGAGCCTCCGGCTCGGCGTGCTCACGCTGGCGCGGGCGGAGGATCGCCTCGGCTGGCTCGCCGCGCATCTCGGCGACCTGCCGGGCTGCGGCATCGTCTACACGCTGACCGTTGCCGCAGCCGAGGACCTGGCCGCCGTGTTGGGTGAGGCCGGTCACGACGTCCGCCCCTACACCGGCAGCACCGATTCCGCCGACCGCATCGACGCCGAGCAGGCGCTGCGCGACAACTCGGTCAAGGCTCTGGTCGCCACCAGCGCGCTCGGGATGGGATTCGACAAGCCCGATCTCGGCTTCGTCGTCCACCTCGGTGCGCCAGCGTCCCCGGTCGCGTACTACCAGCAGGTCGGCCGCGCGGGCCGGGCCACCGAACGCGCCGACGTCCTGCTGCTCCCCGGTGTCGAGGACGCCGACATCTGGCACTACTTCGCGACGGTCTCGATGCCACGGCAGGAGCAGGCTCGCAAGGTCATCGCCGTGCTGGAATCGCGCGGCAGACCGATGTCGACGGCCGCGCTCGAGACGGAGGTCGACGTCCGGCGAGCCCGGCTCGAGCTACTTCTCAAGGTGCTCGACGTCGATGGCGCCGTTCGGCGGGTCAGCGGCGGCTGGGAGGCAACGGGGGAGCCCTGGAGGTACGACGCCGAGCGCTACGCCCGGGTGGCCTCGGCCCGCGCCGCGGAGGCCGACTCGATGCGGGCATACCTGCGCGGTGAGCGCTGCCGGATGGCGTTCCTGCAGGAGGCGCTCGACGACCCGAGCGCGGCCCGCTGCGGCATCTGCGACGTGTGTGCAGGTCCCTGGTACCCGCTCGACGTGCCGGCCACCGCGCGCGCCGAAGCGGCCGGCCGCCTGCGTCGGGCCGGCGTTCCGATCGAGCCCCGGGTCCAGTGGCCCAGCGGC
>DAIUDS010000008.1:0-23480 GCA_036845485.1 Jiangellaceae bacterium | reverse complement strand
CCGTCATCAGGCTTTCGTCACCCACGACCAGAGCAGGGACAAGCCCGCGCGGATCGACCGGCAGCCCCGCGACCGCCTCGCGGAGGCCGCGCCGCAGCGGCTCGGTGAGGCGACTTGCCCATCCCGGCCGCCCCAGCGGCTCGGGCGGGTCGTGTACGCGGAGTACGCCGGCGACGTCACCGCGGCCGTCGGACGGGCCTAGCCGTCCGCGCGCCGACACCTCCTGACCCGGCCGCAGATCCGCCCACCGGGTATTGGTCGCGAGCAGCAACACCGGTGTGCGGACCCTCGTGGTGACGCCACGGCCGGTGACGGTCTCGATCCGCAGCCGCGAAATCACGTACGCCGACTGATCGCCCCCGCCTGGACGGGTCCGAAGCTGCGGGTCGGTTGTCACTACCGCGCTCACCCGCACGGCAGCACCGTCCGCTGCCAACTCGTCGACCGGCCCGGCACGCACCCCGGCGCCGCGAGCGGCGCCGGCCAGAACGCCGCCGAGCAGACACGCGAGGGCCACCAGTGCCGCGAACCTGACCAGCCGTTGTCCGAACCGGCCGGCGACCACCAGCGCTGCCACCGCCGTCGCCGCCATAAGGGCGAAGACGCCGGCGGTGCGCACCTCCACCCCGATCAGCACACCTACCCACACCGCCCCGGCCGCCGGTACCAGCCGCATGTCCGGCCGTTCAGCCGGCTGCCTGCTCCCGCTGTCCGGCCGGGCGGTCGCGACCCGACCGGTCAGTCCGGTCATACGGTCGCCAGACCCACGAGCTGCTCGAAGGTCTTGGGCCCGATGCCCGACACCTCCTGCAGCTCGTCGACCGAGCTGAACCGGCCATGCTGCTGGCGCCACTGGAGGATTCGCTCCGCCAGCGTCGGCCCGATACCGGGCAGCGTGTCGAGCTGTTCCAACGTGGCCGTGTTGAGGTTGACCAGCCCACCGGTGGACGAGCCGGCCGGTTGCCCGCCTGCCCCGGTCGGCGCGCTGTCGGCCGGCACAGGTACGCCGACGAGCACCTGCTCGCCGTCGACGACGAACCGCGCCAGGTTGAGCACGGTCAGGTCGACGCCGGTCTCGACGCCGCCGGCTGCCTGGACGGCGTCCAGAACCCGGGAGCCCTCAGGCAGCCGGACCACGCCGGGGTTGCGCACCTTCCCGGCCACGTGGACGAGAAGATCCCCGCCGGACGGGGCGGCCTGCTCGGAGTCCGCCGACAACTCCTCAGGTGCCGATCCGCCCAGACCGGTCGCCGGCGTGCCGGATGCGACCACGCTCGCGGCCGGCGACGGCTCGACCGGAACGACGCCGGGCCGGCCAAGGCCCAGCACGAGCGCCGCCGCCGCGAGACCGAGCAGCACGACGAGCGTCACGACCACGGCCTGGCCACGCTCCAGCCCGAAGCGCCCCCTCCGTAGACCGTCCGGCAACGACTCGGCCGCGGCCCGGAGGCGGAGCGGAAGCCGGTCGGGGACGGCCGAACCGCCGCCTTGCGGGTTGGTGTCGGCGTCGTGATCGCCGAGCCTGCGCGCTTCCCCCTCCTCGGACCGGACCCGCGGCGGCACCTGGGGCACCCAACCGAACCGCCGGGCCGCGGTCGGCACCTCCCGCGTGAGCGCGGCGATCCTCCGGCGGGCGGCCCTCACCTTTTCGGGGTCGGGCGCCCGTCGCCGCACCAGAGATCGCATGCCGTGACGCTAGGAGGCACCCGCCGGCGACCGCTCGTACCCGAGGTCCCACTGTGGACGCCGGTGCGCCGCGGGGGCCCCTGTGGAGAACCGCGCGGACGTCGCGGAGCCTCAACGAGGAGAGACCACCACGGCGAGCAGCCCCGGGCCGACATGGGCCCCGATCACAGCACCGACCTCCGCCACGATCAGTTGCCCGAGCGCGGGCACGCGTGTCTCGAGCCGCGCCGCCAGCGCATCTGCCCGGGCCGCGTTGTCGAGATGGTGCACGGCCATGTCCACGCGGGCTCGTCCGGCTCGCTGGAGGGCGAGGTCCTCGAGCCGCGCGACGGCACGCGAGGACGTCCGGACCTTCTCCAGCGGCTTGATCTTCCCCTGGTCCAGATGCAGCAACGGCTTGACCGCCAGCGCGGTGCCGAGCAGCGCCTCGGCCGCTCCGATCCGGCCACCTCTACGCAGGTAGTCCAGCGTGTCGACATAGAAGAAGGCCGACGACCGCTGAGCGCGCACGCGCGCCACCTCGGCGACCTCGTCGACCGTGAGACCGCGGTCGGCCGCGTCCGCCGCGGCGAGCACCGCGAAGCCGAGACCCATGCCCAGGGAGTGCGAGTCGACGACCTTGACGGGAACCGGTGCCTCACGCGCCGCGAGCCGCGCGGCGTCTGCCGTGCCGGACAGGTGGCCGGAGATGTGCACCGACACGATGCCGGACGCACCCGAGCTGGCCGCCATCTCGTACGCTTCGAGGAACGCCCGGGGGCTCGGCCGGGAGGTGCTGACGCGCACCCGCCGCCGCAGGGCGTCGGCGACATCACGCGGCCCGACTGCCGTGCCCTCCTCCAGGGAATGTCCGTCGACCACGACCTGCAGGGGCACGACCACGATGTCGTGTTCGGACATTTGCCCGTCGTCGAGATAGGCCGTGGAGTCGGTGACGATTGCGACATCCCGACCCATGGCCGGGAGAGTACTCGGTGCCGGAACGGTCACTCCGGGACGACGTTGACCAGCCTCGGCGCCCGCACCACGATCGTCTTGACGCCGCGGCCGTCCAGTGCTCGCTGTACGGCGCCCGAACGCAGAGCGAGATTGCGCAGCGTGTCGTCGTCGACCGAGGGTGACACCTCGAGCCGGTCGCGCACCTTGCCTGCCACCTGCACGACACAGACGACCGTCTCCTCCACCAGGTACGCGGGATCGGCCACGGGAAACGGCTGGTATGCCAGCGACCGCGCGTGACCCAAGCGCGACCACAGCTCCTCCGCGACGTGCGGGGCGAACGGTGCGGTCAGCAAGATCAGGTCCTCGGCCACCTCACGCGGCACGGTCGTCAGCTTGGTGCAGTGGTTGTTCAGCTCGATCAGTCGGGCGATCGCCGTGTTGAACCGCAGCGCTTCCATGTCGGTGCGAATGGCGCCGATCGTGCGGTGCAGGATCCTGCGGGTCGGCTCGGCAGGTTCGTCTTCGGCAACAGTCGGTTGACCGGTCTCCTCGCTCAACACGTTTCGCCACAGCCGCTGCAGGAACCGCAGCGATCCGACGACGGCACGGGTCTCCCACGGCCGCGAGAGGTCGAGCGGTCCCATCGACATCTCGTACACCCGCAACGTGTCGGCGCCGTACGCGTCGTACATCTCGTCCGGCGAGACCACGTTCTTCAGGCTCTTGCCCATCTTCCCGTATTCGCGGTCGACGGGCTTTCCGCGCCACGTGTACCCGGTCGGCGAGGATGCGTCCTCCTCGACCTCCCCTGCCGGCACGTACTGGCCGCGTTCGTCGACGAAGGCGTACGCCTGGATGTACCCCTGGTTGAACAACTTGCGGAACGGCTCTTCGCTGGAGATGTACCCGAGGTCGAACAGCACCTTGTGCCAGAAGCGCGCATACAGAAGGTGCAGGACGGCGTGCTCGACGCCTCCGATGTACAAGTCGACGCCACCGGGGTCGCCCGGCACGCGCGGTCCCATCCAGTACCGCTCGTTCTCCGGATCGACGAGGCGTTCAGTGTTGGTGGGGTCGACGTAGCGAAGCTCGTACCAGCACGAGCCCGCCCAGTTGGGCATCGTGTTGGTGTCGCGCCGGTACCGCTTGACCCCGTCGCCCAGGTCCAGCTCGACATGGACCCAGTCCGGAACGCGCGCCAACGGCGGCTCGGGCTCGGAGGTCGTGTCCTCCGGTGGGAATGTCTTCGGTGAGTAGTCGGGGACGTCGGGCAACTCGACCGGGAGCAGTTCATCGGGTACGGCGATCGGCAGGTCGTGCTCGTCGTAGACGATCGGGAACGGCTCGCCCCAGTAGCGCTGGCGGCTGAACAGCCAGTCGCGCAGCCGGTAGGTTACGGTTCCCTCGCCGAGGCCTTTGGCCTCCAGCCACGCGATGATCGCGGTCTTCGCGTCGACGACGCCGAGCCCGTTCAGCGAGATCTCGTCGTTGGCCGAGTTGATCGCCGGGCCGTCGCCCAGGTACGCCTCGCCCGTCCAGTCCGGCGGAGGCGCAACCGTGCGCACGATCGGCAGATCGAAGCGCTCGGCGAACTCCCAGTCGCGCTCGTCCTGGCCGGGAACTGCCATGATCGCCCCGGTGCCGTACGCCATCAGCACGTAGTCGGCGACGAAGACCGGGACCCGCTCACCGTTCGCCGGGTTGACGGCGAACGAGCCCGTGAACACGCCGGTCTTCTCCCGGCCCTCGGTCTGCCGCTCGACCTCGGTCTTCCCGACGGCGGCGGCCTGGTATGCCGAGACGGCCTCGGCCGGTGTGGCACGGCCGTCCGTCCAGGCCGCCTTGGTGCCGTCGGGCCATGACGAGGTCGTAACCGCGTCGACCAGCGGGTGCTCGGGCGCGATGACCATGAAGGTGGCCCCGAACAGCGTGTCCGGCCGGGTCGTGAACACCTCCAGGTCGCCGACCCCGGCCGAGGCCGAAACAGGCTCGACGGCGAAGCTGACGTTGGCCCCGGTCGACCGCCCGATCCAGTTGCGCTGCATCGTCTTGACCTTGTCCGGCCAGTCGATCCTCTCGAGGTCGTCGACCAGCCGGTCGGCGTACGCAGTGATGCGCATCATCCACTGGCGCAGGCTGCGTTTGAAGACGGGGAAGTTGCCCCGCTCGCTGCGCCCCTCGGAGGTGACCTCCTCGTTGGCCAGCACGGTGCCCAGCCCCGGACACCAGTTGACCGGTGCCTCCGACACGTAGGCCAGCCGCCGTGAGTCGATGATCCGCCGGCGCTCCACGTCGTCGAGCTGGGCCCAGGCTCGGCCGTCCGGCGTGGCCCGCCGGCCGGACTCGTACTCGGCCACCAGCTCGGCGATCGGCCGGGCCCGGCCGCGACCGCCGGCGGCCTCGTCGTCGTACCAGGACTCGAAGATCTGCAGGAAGATCCACTGCGTCCAGCGGACGTAACCGGGGTCGGTGGTGGCGAACGACCGGCGTGCGTCGTGGGCCAGCCCCAGCCGGCCGAGCTGGCGCCGCATGTTGGCCATGTTGGCCTCGGTCGTGATCCGGGGATGCTGACCGGTCTGCACGGCGAACTGCTCGGCCGGCAGACCGAACGCGTCGTAGGAGAGTGCGTGCAGCACGTTGTCGCCGCGCATGCGGTGGTAGCGGCCCAGCACGTCGGTCGCGATGTATCCCAGCGGGTGACCGACATGCAGGCCCTCTCCCGACGGGTACGGGAACATGTCCATCAGCAAGAACTTCGGGCGACCGCCGATGTCTCCGGCTAGCGGACCGGCCGGGTTGGGCGTCTGGAAGGTGCCTTCGCTCTCCCAGCGCTTCTGCCAGCGCCGCTCGATCTCAGCAGCCAGGGCGCTCGAATAGCGGTACGGTGCCGCGTCGGCGTCGGGTGGCGCGGTGGGGTGGGTCTGGGTCTCGCTCATGGGGTGTCGTCGTCCCTCGTCGATCATCGTGGGGCCCTGGGTGAACGGGAGACCCCTCGCACGGGAGGGGTCAGCCGCGCTGACGCGACGCTCGAAGGCGTCCGGTACAGGTCAGCGCGGCCCGATAAGGACGAGCGGGCCTCGCACGAGATCAAGCGTAGCGTAAGGCGCGGCCCAGCCTCAGACGAGCGACGACCAGTAGTCCCAGAACCGGACGAGGATCAGTGCCGCGATCACCAGAAACCAGAGGGCGAGCACGAAGCCACGATTGCGCACGAGCACGCGCCGCAGCACGGGCGACGCGGCGATGTGACCTGCCTGGACGTTGTGCACCGTCACGTACCAGAAGATCGGGATGGTGACGACCCAGACCACCATGCAGTATGGGCACAGCGCGCCGATGTCGTAGAGGCTCTGGTAGATCAGCCAGTGAACGAAGCCGACGCCGAACACCACGCCTACTTGGAGCCCCAGCCAGAACCACCGCGGTAGCTTGGCGCCGCCCAGGAGCACGGCTCCGATCGTGGTGACGGCTGCGAACGCCGCGATCCCGATGAGCGGGTTCGCGAAGCCGAACGCTTCCGCCTGCCAGGTCTGCATCACCGAGCCACAGGACAGGACCGGGTTGAAACTGCAACTGGGCACGTAGGACGGGTCCTTCAGCAGCTCGATCCGCTCGACGGCCAGGACGAACGCGGCCAGGAATCCGACCGCGCCACCGATCGTGAGCAGGAGCGCGAGCCCACGCCCTGCACCACCGGCCCTCTGATGCGCATCGGGTTCGTCCATTCCGACGTCAACGTCGTCGGGCCGGCTGATCTCGAGGTTCCCGGTCATCGCTCCCCTTCGAGCATCCGCTTGCCGTCGCCGTTCCTCACGATCGTGAACGCGTCCTCCACGTCACCGGACATCCGGCGGGCCTCGTACCGCATGGTGTCACCGTCGACGTCGATCACCTGGTAGGTCTGCACGTCCTCCGCGCTGTGCTGCAGCTCGGCACCGTGTACAGCCCATGTCTCCTCGGGATCGCCGAGGTCGTACATCTTCGATCCGGCGACCGAGATCACGTATACCGGACCGTTCTCCGATTGCTGTCCCCGCCCGTAGGTGTGGTCGTGGCCCTGCAGGACCAGATCGACGTCGTGGTCCTCGAGCACCCGGAGCCAGGCGTCACGAACCTCCGGATTGTCGCGGCCTTCCGCAGTCGAGAAGACCGGGTGATGGAACACGACGACAGACCAGCGTCCCGGGTTCACGTCCAGTGAGTCGTCGAGCCAGGCCGCCTGTTCGTCGAGGGCCGTGTTCGAGTCGAGGACGACGAACCGGACGCCCTGGTAGTCGACGTAGTAGATGGTCTCGTCCGGAACACCGTCAGGCCCGTTTCCGGGGAACGCGAACTGGGGCTGCCAGTTTCGTGCGATCCGGTCGGGGTCGCGGTGGTCGTGGTTTCCGGCCGAAGCCACCATGAGCGCCGTGTTCGCTGCGGGGGCCAACGAGTCGAACCATGCGCCCCACTGGGAGTCGGTACCTGCGTCGTTCACCAGGTCGCCGGCATGCAACCAGAGCCGGGCGTCGGGCTCGTCGGCAACGGCCGCCTCGACCAACGCCGCCCATGCCTCCCTCAGCCCGGTCTGCGCGTCGCCGAGATAGACGAAGGTGAACGGCTCCGGTGACGCAGCCGCCGTGGTGAACTCAGACCAGTCGCTCCAGTGTGTCCCGTCGCCCACGCGGTAGGTGTAGGTCGTGGCCGGATCGAGGTCCTCGAACACCGCGGTGTGCGCTCGTGCCGTGAACCCGTCAGCGGCATATGGGCGGGAGCTGTCCGCGACGACCAGACTCGTCGAGTTGTCGTCCACCTTCCTGATCTCGGCGTCAGCCGCTGCGGCCTTCTCGCTGGATCGCCAGGTCACGGCTTGTGACGTAGCAGGATCGGTCGTCGGGGTCAGCACGACGCGGTCGGGACGCAGGGTCGGCGCGTCCCGAGCAGGTTCCGGCCCGGCGGTGACCGCCACCGTCACCACCAGGGCGGCAGCGGCCGCGACCGAGCGTCCTCGCACAGCCGTGCCAGTCATCGACCACAGCATTCACCCGGAGGCGACCCGATGAACAACGACCGTGATGTTTTTGACGTGATCGTCCTCGGCGGCGGGCCCGCCGGAGAGAACGCCGTCGACCGGGTCGTGCGCGGCGGATTGTCCGCCGCGCTGGTCGAGTCCGAGCTGGTCGGCGGTGAATGCTCGTACTGGGCCTGCGTGCCGAGCAAGGCCCTGCTCAGCCCCGTCGACCTACTCGGGTCGGTGCGCCGTTCGCCCGGCGCCTCCCAGGCCGTGACGGGAACGATCGACGTCGATGCCGTGCTGGCTCACCGGGACTGGGCCACGGGCAATCAGGACGACAGCGGCGAGGTGAAATGGCTCGACGGCCTGCCGGCCACGCTGGTTCGCGGGCACGGGCGGCTCGACGGCCCACGCACGGTCGAGGTGAGCTCGCATGGATCGGTGCGGACCATCCGGGCACGTCATGCCGTGGTGGTGGCGACCGGGAGCCGCGCTGCCGTCCCGCCGGTGCCCGGACTCGCCGAGGCCCGCCCATGGACCAGCCGCGACGCCACCTCGCTGCGTGCGGTGCCTCGACGCCTGGCCGTACTGGGCGGCGGCGTCGTCGGGTGCGAGATGTCCCACGCCGTGCGCGGGCTGGGTGCCGAGGAGGTGACAATGCTCGTCCGTGGCCCCAGGTTGCTCGAGCGCATGGAGCCGTTCGCCGGCGAAATGCTTGCCTCCGCCCTGGACGGCCACGGCGTTACGGTCCGCACCGGCATCATGGTGACCAACGTGACCCGTAACGACGCCGGACCGGTCACGATCACGCTCTCCGACGGCGGGACGATCGAGGCCGACGAGCTCCTGGTCGCCGCCGGCCGCCGGCTCAACACCGACGCCATTGGCCTCGACTCGATCGGGTTACCACCCGGCGAACCTGTCGCCGTCGACGACAGTCTGCGGGCGAACGGTGTCGACGGCGGCTGGCTCTATGCCATCGGCGACGCCAACGGGCGCAACCTGCTCACACACATGGGCAAGTACCAGGCCCGGGTGTGCGGCGACGTGATTGTCGCCCGAGCGCACGGGCGCGCCGACGAAGGGCCAGCGCTGCGGGCCACATCCGACGCGCTCGGTGCGCCGCAGGTGGTGTTCACCGATCCCCAGCTGTGCTCAGTTGGACTGACCGAGCAGGCCGCCCAGGACCGTGGCCACGACGTGCGCGCCGTCGAGTACGAGATCGGTTCGGTCACCGGCGCCTACCTGCAGGCCGAGGACTACCAGGGCCGCGCCAAGGCGGTCGTCGACGAGTCGCGGCGAGTGCTGCTGGGGGTGACGTTCGTCGGCCCGGGCGTGGCGGAGCTCCTGCACTCGGCCACGGTCGCTGTGACGGCGCAGGTGCCGCTCGAGCGGCTCTGGCACGCAGTGCCTGCATTCCCCACCGTCAGCGAAGTCTGGTTGCGGCTGCTGGAGACCTATGGCCTGTGACGGTCAGGCCGCCTTGCTCGCCGGCCGATAGGTCAGCAGCAGCACGCTGGGGCCGACCTTGCGTACATCGATCAGCTCGAGGTCGGTGGGCGTGGCGCCGTCCTTGAACAGCCGCTTGCCGTTGCCGAGCACGACCGGATGCACCATCAGGCGGTACTCGTCGACCAGGTCGTGCCCGCGCAGCGTGTCGACCAACATGGAGCTGCCGGCAACGAGAATGTCGCCCTTGTATCGGCCCTTCAGCGCGGCGACCTCGTCGGGGACGTTCTTGGAAATGATCGTGGTGTTGTTCCACGTCGCCTCGGTCAGCGTGGTCGAGACGACGACCTTCGGCATGCCGTTCATCCGCTCGCCGAACTCGCCGGTGGTCTCGGCCATCGCCGGCCAGTTGGCGGCGAAGCCTTCGTACGTGACCCGGCCGAGGAGCTGAGCGTCGCTCGCGCGCAGCTCCTCGAGCTTGACCTGTTGCCCCTCGGGCGCCGGGAAGCGGAAGGTCCAACCGCCGTGCTCGGTTCCGTCCGAGCCGCCAGGATCGTCGATGACGCCGTCCAGCGAGATGAACTCGGTGACGACCAGCGCGCCCATGGTGTTCTCCTCCCGTTCGTCCGCGCTCTGCGGACGACGCCGGTGCCACCGTAGGGAGATGCCCCGTCGGGCGGGCAAGGTCCAATTCCGCCGCGTTCCGAATGCTGCGAACCGGGGCTCGGGCTCCACATCAGCCACAAAATCGTGGTCGGTCAGCACGGCGGCGTGATCAGCGTTCAGTCCGAACCCGGCCGGACCCGCTTCCGGGTCGAAGGGCCGTCGAGCCGCCCGGCGGACAGACCTGACGGGTCACTCGTCGAGCAGCCCGATGTCGCGAGCCCTCCGAACCGCGTCGCTGCGGGCGGAGACGCTGAGCTTGCGGTAGATGGACATGGCCTGGGTCTTGATGGTGTTGGGCGAGACGAAGAGGCGTTCAGCGATCTCGCGGAAGGACAGATGTGTAGGCAGGTAGGACAGCAACCGCAGTTCTGCTGCCGTCAGAGCCGTCGGACCGGGGAGGTCTCCTCCTCGGATCAGCTCCAGCCTGCGCTGCACGTCAGCGAGCTGGTCGCCGAGCGTGCCGGAGTCCGTCATCCTGCCGACGATCTCTCGTGCATCGGAGAGCAGCATCCACGCCCCCGCGCGGTCGGAGAGGGCGAACTGCACTCTGGCCAGCTCGACCATCGTCTGGATGGCGAGCCATGGAATGGCACGTGTGAGCATCGGGCGGAGGCGCTGTATCCGCATGACTTCGCGCCTTGCGGCGGTCATGTCGCCGTGCTCGAGCGCGGTCCGCGCGACGGCGGCAAAGGTGATCGAACTCAGCGGGTACTCCTCGAGATGGCCTGTCTCGACAGCGGTGAGGGCGTGGTCAGCAAACCCCCGGGCCGCTTTCCAGTCACCTCGACCCATGGCCAGCAGGGACCGCTGGGCGAGCGCCACTGACGCGGCAGGATGGGCTCCGGTGCGCTCGGCAGACTCGAACGCGTCGGCAAGTATGACGTCGGCCCGATCCACCTCACCGGCCAGGAGGTTGCCTATCCCGTGCAGGGCGAGCCCCACCGGTCGCCAAGGGCTGCCCTCGGGTTCGAGGCGAACGGCAGCCTCGGCATCATCCCTCATCCGCTCGACACCGTGCCGGCAGGTCAGGGCGTGGAGCAGGCGCAGCGCCGACTCGGATGAGATGCTGCCGTCGGGCGAAGGAGCCTCGACGAACGGACCTCGTCCGGCCAGGTCGGCCCACCAGGCCGCCCCGAGTGCGTCTCCCGACAACGCTGCCGCCCACCCGGCGAGCACCGCGAGCGTCGGATGCCGCTCGATCACCTTCTCATCGAGCCGGTCCAGCCAGGTCTGCATGGTCTTGAGCCGGCCGGAGCGGTTGAGCGGCAACGCCAGCTGCTCGAGCAGGTGGGCGGCCCGATCGTGATCTCCTCCGGCGTAGGCGTGGTGAACGGCATCCTCGGGCATCCCGTTCGCGTCGAACCAGTCGGCCGCTCGGCTGTGCAGAAGTGGAAGCAGATCGGGCTCTCGTATTGTCAGCTCGGTGACGAGCACGTCACGGAACAGATGGTGGTAGCGGTACCACTCTCTGCGGTGATCAAGCGGAATGAGCAGCAGGTTGGAGCTCTCGATCGACCTCAGGGCCTGCGCCGACCCGGACCGTTGGAGAACCGCGTCGCACAGTGCCCCGGACATCTTGTCGAGGACGGCGGAGTGGATGAGGAACTGCACGACGTCGTCGGACAACCGTGAGAGGATCTCCGACCGCACGTAGTCCGCGACGAACCGGTCGTCTCCGGTGAACGCGATCCCCTGAATCTCTCCGTCCCCACTGGCCAGAAAGGCCAGCGCTGCCAGATACAGTCCGGCCGGCCAGCCCTCCGTCCGCTCGGTCAGCTCCGCCACGGATTCGTCGGGCAGGTCGACACCGGCGTTTCGCATCAGCGATCGCGCTCCGCCTGCGTCCAGCGCCAGGTCGGATACGCCGACCTCGGCCAGCAGACCACCGGCCCGCAGCCGGGCGAGGGGGAGAACCGGCACGCTGCGCGAGGTCACCACGAGTTGAGAGCCTGGAGGGATCCGCTCGGCGAGCTCGGCGATGGCGTCAAGGCACGTGTGCTCGACAAGGCTGTGTATGTCGTCGATGAGAACGACCACCGGCCGGCTCATCGAGGCAACCGCCGCTCCCAGCCGGGGAAGCACGGTCGAGATGACTGACACCCCTTGAGACGAGAGGGCGCCGAAAACGAGCGGGCTGATCCGTTCGACTCGGTCGAGGGCAACCGCCATGTGAGTCAACAACACGACCGGGTCGTTGTCGCCGGCGTCGAGCGAGATCCACGCAACCGCCCTCGAGTCCGCCTCTGCCCACTCGCTGAGCAGCGTCGTCTTTCCGTATCCAGCCGGGGCGACGATGGCCACGACGCGTGCCCGAGAGCGACTGAGCCGGTCGACCAGGGCGCGACGAGACACAGTGCCCGCCGGCACGGGCACCGGCTGGAGCTTGGACTGGATGACGCCGAAGGGCGGGCTCGTCGATGTTACCTGCGGTCGCTCCGGTGCAGTTGTCGCGCGCCGGCGACGCGACCACCTCACGGGCCCGCACGTTACCAGTGGCCCGACCGGGCGGCGGTCATTTCATCCCGTCCGGATGATGCGCGTCGGCAGCCCGGTGCTGTGACATTAGGCAGCAGGCTGAATCGATGAACTCCGTGGACATACGCGACGGGAGTCGGCCAATGGTGACACACCAAAACCGGCTGCACCAAGATCGGCTGCGCAGCCTGGCGATGAACGACGAGGAGTTCATCGAGTCGGTATTGTCCATCCGCCTCGAAAACGTCGAGACGTCCGGACTCGACCCGAAGACCCACGCGTTGGTCCGCCTCGGCGCGCTGTTGGCACTTGACGCAGCACCGGCCTCTTACCAGGGGGTCGTCGGTGTAGCCCTGTCCTCCGGCGCAACGCTCGACGACATCGTCGGCGTCCTGATCGCCGTGGCTCCGACGGTGGGCATTGCGCGAGTCGTGTCCGCGGCGCCGGAGCTCGCATTGGCGCTGGGCTACGACATCGACGCGGCGCTCGAGCGGCTCGAAGGTCACGGTGTCGACGGATGACGTCCTCTTGGGCCGATGCCGGCTTTTCATCCCGTCAGGATGATGTCGTCGGCTCGGCTGGCGTGTCAGATGTATGAAATGGCCGCGCCCGGTCAGCAGTCCGACGAGGGGAGGAACGGTGATCGGACCTGTGCAATTGGTTGTGCTCGGCTTCAGCAAGCCTGACTTCAGGGGCGAGATACTTGCCGAGCTCGAGCGGCTGCGAGAAAGCGACACCGTTCGCGTCATCGATTCACTCACCGTCTACAAGGACGCTGAAGGCGACGTCGCCGTGTTGAAGGTCAGCAACCTGTCGGACGAGGAGTCGGCGGAGTTCGGTGCGCTCGTCGGCGCTCTCGTGGGCCTCGGCGCCGGCGGCGAAGAGGGCATGGAGACGGGTGCCGAGCTGGGCGCGGAGGCGGCCGCGGAAGGCGTAGACGTCTTCCCTGAGGAGGAGGCGTGGGACGTACTCGATGAAACTCCGACCGACTCCGCCGCCGCCCTCATCCTTCTGGAGCAGCGATGGGCGATCCCTCTGCGCGACGCCATCACCCGCGCTGGCGGCTTCCCAATCAGCAGCGGTCTGATCAATCCGCTCGACCTCGTCGACGTCGGGCTTCTGTCGGCCGCGGAGGCAGCAGCCCTGCCAGAATCCGCCCAGACAAAGGCGCCTGAGCCATGTTCGGTCCGAGTAGACGTGTCGCCCGTCGGACAAGCCGTCGGACAAGCCGACGCATGGCACGCCGTTACGACATGATGTCGCCGGAACCTGAGGCCCCGCCGGAGCAGTACGCCCCACCCGCGGAGCCTGCAGCGCCCGCGCAACCGGCCTACGTCGCCGAACTGGAACAGCTGGGCCGGCTCAAGGAACAAGGTCTGATCACGGACGAAGAGTACGAGAAGAAGAAGAAGAAGAAGAAGCAGATCCTCGGGATCTGAGGCTCGACACCATCACATTACGGAGGTCCCAAGAAATGCCGCTACTGGATCTGTTCTGGGCAACACTGTGGTTCTTCCTGTTCTTCGCGTGGATCTGGCTGCTGATCACGATCATCGCCGACATATTCCGCAGCCACGATCTCAACGGCTGGATGAAGGGGCTGTGGGTGTTGTTCGTTGCGCTTGTGCCATGGCTCGGCGTCCTCGTCTACCTGATCGCCCGGGGCGGTTCGATGCAGGAGCGCGCCATGGACGAAGCAGCCCGGAGAGAGCAGGCGACCCGGGACTACGTCCGGCAGGTTGCCTCCGACGGAGGGTCCACGGCCGACGAGCTGGCCAAGCTGGCCCAACTGCGCGATTCCGGCGTCATCACAGCCGAGCAGTTCGAGGCTCAGAAGGCCAAGATCCTGGCCTGAGACGGCTGCCCGTTACTGGGCATGTCCGGGAGGAGTACAGACATGGCGACGGGCTCGGGCGCGGCCGGTGGAACACGGCGGCGTTCCTCCGATGCGGGGATCCAGGTCCGGGCCGGCCGCTTGTGGGGTGGCGGCGTGGCGGCCGCGGTGGTGGCGGCCCTGGTAGTGGTCGTGGGTTACCTCATCGGTGAGGTGATCCTGGACATCGACCTGATCCCACCGGCCGAGCTGATCGGTGGCTCCGGCGACACCGACTCGGTCCTGGCGCAGTACATCGTCGTCGGCGTGGTGGCAGCGCTTGCCGCCACGGCCCTGTTGCACGTCCTGCTGCTCACGACGCCCCGGCCGTTCACGTTCTTCGGCTGGATCATGACGTTGATAACCGTGGCCGCCGCGGTTCTACCGTTCGCCACTGATCGCGATGTCGACTCCAAGGTCGTCACCGCCGCCGTGCTGGTCGTGCTCGGCGGCGCCATTGCGTCCCTGGTGTCCGGGGTCGGTGCGCGGTCGGTGTCGCGGTCGCGTCCGGGTCCCGACATGACCGGACCGGCCCGCTGAGGTGGCACTCGGGTCCTCCCTTGATGTACCGAGGTGCGGACTTCAGTCCTGCCCGCGCATCCGGTCCGGGAGAATGAGCAGCGCATCACCGACTGGCCGCTCACCGGTTGCGTCGGACGGGTCGTTGACGACCCGGCCGTCGACGACCATCGTCGTCGAGCCACCGCCATCGAGGTTCAAGGCGTCTTCGAGTCCGAGCGCCTGGGCGACCGCCGCCGTCTCGGCGATGGAGAGCCCGAACGTGTCCGTGTCGCGTCCGTCAGACGTGATGAGGACCGCTCGACCGTACGGGTCGACACCCGCGAACGTGCGCGGGTTGCGCTTGTGAACGAAGCCGTAGAAGAAACTCGGGTTTGCCGGGTGGACAAAGCCGTCAGCCGCGGCCGTCACGTACAACTGGCCATCGCGCACGAGCTCGGGGCCGCCGTTGACGATCGCTTCGCGGAACGACGTGGCCACCTCCTCCCCTGCCGAGTCCACGAGGGCGGACTCGACGCGCAGCTTCGACCTGACCGTTGCGACGGCCAGCAGGTCGTCCACGAGCGCGCCGGTCGCCTGCACCGAGCTGCCACCGGTCGGCAGTGCACCGCCCCGTTGCAAGCGCATCTCGATCACGTGGCCGCGCGGATCCAGGACGGCTTCGACCCCGTCGCCCGACGGCGTGGCCACGCCGAATTCGGGCGTGAACGCCACGAGCTCGTCTGCGTCGGTGCAGGTGAAGTCGTGCAGCGGTAGGTCGGTCGGCTGGTCTCCCGTACCACCGCAGTTGCGGATCAGGCCGGGCACGCGGTCGATCCCGTCCAGCGGCAGCACGGTGCCGTCCTCGGCGACCAACTCCCCCTGCCAGCGCGGACGCACCACCGCCGTGTGCCGCGCGTCGTCGCGCACCTGCAGCGCCGGACGGCCGTCGATGGTCTCGCTGAGCAGCTTGCCGTCGTATACGCCGACACCCGCTGGATCTCCGGGCGCCCCCGCGGCCGGGCTGAACACAAAGTAGCCGGCGTTGACCGCAGCAATTGCCCCGGCAGCCTGCGCGAGGGAGCTCGTGGTCTCGCGGCGCTCCAGGTCAGGGCCGAACGAAGCCTCGAGCTCGCCGCCGAACACCTGTGGGTCCACGGTGAGCGCCTGCACGACCCACGGGCCGGTGTCAGAGGGGTCGTCGCCGTCCCACCCGGTGAAAAAGGAAGAGCCCGTATAACCAGCCGCCAGGAGTAGCTCCCGCTCGGCGTTCGCTTCGGCCAGCGTCGCGAAGGACCCCACCCGGACCCGGAAGCCGATCGTGCCACCTGCCACGTCGTGGAGCGCCGGCGTGACGACCTCCTCGACGCGGGCAGCAAAACCGGCGGCCGTGAGTGCGGCGGCGAGCACCTCGGCGCTTTCCCTGTCACGCAACGCGCTCGGTGGGGCGTCGGGGTCGGGGTCGGAGACAGACGGCACGATCATCTCGACCGTCCACGACTCCGACCCGTCTGCGGCGCCGCGCACGATTGTCGTAAGGGTTACGCCCGGCTGTAGCACCTCCGTCGTCCGCTGCTCTGCGAGGCCGGCGGCCCCGAGCGGCAGAGGCGTCGAGGCGACAGCCGGCGGAGACGGAGGGACCGCCTCGACGGGAAGGACGGCAGCGGTCGTTGCGGCCATCGCGGCGACGAGGAGAGCGATGAGCGTTGGGCGCTTCCGGGGCGATGTCACAAAAATGACGTTAGACGACGGCTCCGGCAACGGAAAGACCCCGGCACTACGACCAGGCGACCTCCACGCCGCCCGGCTCCACCGCGGCACCGATCCTGCTGCTGTCCGCCCGACGAGACCGACGTATGAGGTCCCGGCGCTGGTTCGCGCACGGGGACGCCGAGTGGAGCTGAGGGGACTCGAACCCCTGACCCCCTCCATGCCATGGAGGTGCGCTACCAACTGCGCCACAGCCCCGTGCCGAACGGCCAGGTAAGGGTAACGGACCCGGCCCGGCCGCTCATAATCCGCGCCGTATGCTCCGGGCCTCGAAGGTGGCGGGCGTCAGCCCTCCTCGATCGCGACCGGAGTGGGGAGCGTCCCAGCGTTGTGCTCCACCAGTACCCAGCCCTGATCGGTGTCGCGGAGCATGGACCACGAACCGTTTGAGAGCCCACCGATGTTGGTGAACCGCTCCAGCGGCATGCCGATGAGTGCGGCGATACCGAGCCGGGCGGCTCCCCCGTGTGTCGTGATCACGGCGAGCCCGTCATCGGGCAGCTTCGCTGCGATGTCGCGCACGGCTACCGACATCCGCTCGGCCACCTCCTGACGAGTCTCGCCACCACCGACCCGGAGCAGAGGGTCGCCGGCGCGCCACGCCTTGTACTCCTCCGGCCACTGGGCGGCGATCTCCGCGCCGGTACAGCCCTGCCACACGCCCGCGTACGTCTCGCGCAGCCGTGAATCGAGGAGCACCTCGGTTCCCGACAACGCCTGGAGTGCGGCCATCGTGTCGCGGGTGCGCTGGAGGTCGGACGACGCAAGCAGGTTCGGTGCGAGTGCCGCCAGCCGCCGGGCGGACTCGACCGCCTGCTCGCGGCCGACGTCGTCAAGTGCAATGTCGATCTGGCCCTGGAAGCGGCCGAGCGCGTTCCACACGGTGCGGCCGTGACGCCACATGACGATCCGGCGGCTCACACGCCCGCCCCCGGGGACCCACTGTGCCGGCCGTTGCGACCGACAAGTGTGGCCTCGGGCAGCAGGATCGTCGGGCAGTCCTTCCAGAGCCGCTCGAGGGCGTAGAACTGCCGGTCGTCGGCATGCTGGACGTGGACAACGATGTCGCCGTAGTCGAGCAGTACCCAGCGGCCTTCGCGCTCTCCCTCCCGGCGGACGGGTTTGGCGTCGAACTCGCGAAGCCGCTCCTCGATACCGTCGACGATCGCCTTCACCTGGCGGTCGTTGGGGGCTGAGCAGAGGACGAATGCGTCGGTGATCACGAGCTGGTCGGAGACGTCGAAGGCAACGATGTCGTCGGCGAGCTTTTCGGCGGCTGCCTCGGCAGCAGCTACGGCGAACACGACGGCTCGGTCGGAGGCGGGCAAGCGTGGGGCCTTTCGTGGACTACTCGGTCGACGTCAAGGATCTCATGTCGCCCCGACGGCGTAGAGCTGACGCTTGGTGATGTACTGGACGATTCCGTCGGGGACCAGATACCAGATCGGTTCGCCGTCACGGACCCGTTGCCGGCATTCGGTCGACGAGATGGTCAGCGCGGGCACTTCGACCAGAGTGACCTTCCCCTCCGGGAGCCCGGCGTCGGACAGCGTGTGACCGGGCCGGTTGCAACCGACGAAATGAGCCAGTTCGAACAGCTCGTCGAGATCCCGCCAGGACAGGATCTGCTCGAGCGCATCGGCACCTGTGATGAAGTACATATCCCACCCGGGGCCACGCAGCGACCGCAGGTCACGCAACGTGTCGACGGTGTACGTCGGGCCGGGCCGGTCGATGTCGACGCGGCTCACCGAGAAATGCGGGTTCGACGCCGTTGCGATCACCGTCATGAGGTACCGGTCTTCGGCCGGAGAGACCTTCTGATCGGACTTCTGCCACGGCTGGCCCGTGGGGACGAAGACGACCTCGTCGAGGTGGAACCAGAACTGCACCTCGCTGGCGGCGACCAGGTGCCCATGATGTATCGGGTCGAACGTTCCGCCCATGACGCCCAGCCGCTTGCGCCCGCTCACGGGCGACAACGTAGCCTCGCCGCCGCGGTCAGGCGTGCGGGCGGCCCTTGCCGAACACCAGTGTCCCGACGAGCAGCGCGAGGAGGATGCCCAGCACGCCCAGACCCCACACCTCGGGCGGCACGCCTTCGTCGGCCCCGGCCTGCTCCGCGAGCCGCACCATCGTCGTCATGGATCCGGAGCCTAGCGGTCGACGGCGTCACTCGCGGACATGCCCGTCACCTGTGACGACGAACGTGGTGGTCGTCAGCTCCGGCAGACCCATCGGTCCGCGGGCGTGCAACTTCTGGGTCGAGATGCCGATCTCCGCTCCGAAGCCGAGCTGTTCGCCGTCGGTGAACCGGGTGGAGGCGTTGACCATCACGGCGGCGGAGTCCACGGTGGCGGCGAAGCGCCGCGCGTTGGACAGTGACCGGGTGATGATGGCCTCGGTGTGCCCGCTCCCCCAGCGGCGGATGTGGGCCACGGCCTCGTCCAGCGAATCGACCACGGCGGCGGCGATGTCGAGCGACAGGTACTCGGCGGCCCAATCCTGGTCGGTTGCCGCGACGACGGTTCCGTCGTAGCCGCGCACCCGCTCGTCGCCGTGCATCGTCACACCGGCGTCCCGCATGGCGGCAAGTGCGACTGGCAGAAATTCTCCGGCGATGTCGGCATGTACCAGCAGCGTCTCGGCCGCGTTGCACACGCTCGGCCGCTGCGTCTTCGCATTGAGCAGGATGGCGAGCGCCTGGTCCAGGTCTGCCTCGGCGTCGACATAGATCGCGCAGTTGCCTACGCCGGTCTCGATCACCGGCACCGTCGACTCCTCGACGACGCTACGGATCAGGTTGGCGCCGCCACGTGGAATGAGCACGTCGACGAGTCCGCGCGCCCGCATCAGGTGCTTTGCTGGTTCGTGACCGTCGCCGACGACCAGTTGCACGGCATCGGCCGGCAACCCGGCGGTCCGGAGGGCGTCGCGGAGCGTGGCGACGATTGCGGCGTTGGTCGTCCCAGCGCTGGAGGACCCGCGCAGGAGCACGGCGTTGCCGCTCTTGAGGCACAGTCCAGCAGCATCGGCAGTGACGTTGGGCCGGGCCTCGTAGATGATCCCGACGACGCCCAACGGCACCCGGCGCTGGCTCACCTCGAGGCCGTTCGGCAGCGTGTAACCACGGACGACTTCGCCCACCGGGTCGGGCAACCCGGCCACCTGGCGCAGGCCGCCGGACATGCCGGCGATGCCCTTCTCGTCCAGGCGCAGCCGGTCGACGATCGCGGCCGACGTGTCCGCCTGCTCGGCCCGGCTGACGTCGCGAGCGTTGCCGTCCAGAATCCGCGTCCGATCCGTCTCCAGCGCGTCGGCCATGGCGTGCAGGGCGGCGTCCTTCTCGGCCCGCGGCCGCAAGGCCAGGTCCGCCGCAGCCACGCGAGCCCGGCGGGCAGCTTCCAGCACCGGCTCTGCTGCGTCGTGCGCGTCCATGCAGGTCAGGGTACGACGCACGGCAGAGTCACCAGGCTCGCCGTCCAAAGCTCGGACGGACGGCACCCCGGCGGGGGTCGGCGCGCAGCCCGTCGGGGGAACGTCGGGTGACACGTCAGCCGCCGACGAGCACGACCAGGTCGTCGCGGTGAACCACCTCGCGCTCGTACGCCGGCCCGAGCTCACGCGACAACTCGTGGGTGGTGCGACCGAGGAGGATGGGCAGTTCCGTGGAGTCGTAGTTGACCAGTCCGCGCGCGACGGCCCGCCCGGTCTCGTCCACCAGGTCCACGGGATCTCCCGCGGCGAAAGTGCCGTCCACGGCGGTGATCCCCGCCGGCAGCAGGGAGAGCCGCCGCTCGACGATCGCCCGGACGGCGCCCGCGTCCAGGTGCAGATGCCCGAGACCGCCGGTCGCATGCTCGAGCCACAGCAGCCGGGTGGAGCGCCGGCCCGCTCGCGGTCGGAACCGGGTGCCGACCGGCTCGCCGTTGAGGACTGCGTCCACGTCCGATGCCGACGCCAGGATCACCTCGATTCCCGAACCCGTTGCGATCCGCGCGGCCTCGACCTTCGTCTGCATCCCTCCGCTGCCCAGGCCGGACCGGCCGGCCCTTCCGAGATCGATACCGTCGAGGTCGGACAGGTCACGGACCTCCGTGATCCGCCTCGAACCCGGGCGTCGTGGGTCACCGTCGTACAGGCCGTCGACGTCGGACAGCAGAACGAGCGCGTCGGCGTGGACCAGCTGCGCCACGAGAGCGGCGAGCCGGTCGTTGTCTCCGAAGCGGATCTCGTGGGTCGCCACCGTGTCGTTCTCGTTGACGACGGGCAACACACCGAGCCCGAGCAGCTTGTGCAAGGTGCGGTAGGCGTTTCGGTAGTGAGCGCGCCGGGTCATGTCGTCGACCGTGAGCAGCACCTGGCCCACCCGTAGCCCGTGCCGGGCAAAGGCTTCGCCGTACCGTGCGACGAGCAGGCCCTGGCCGACGCTGGCGGCAGCCTGCTGGGTGGCGAGGTCTCGGGGCCGTCGCACCAACCCCAGCGGTGCCAGTCCCGCGGCGATCGCACCCGAGGACACCAGGACTACTTCCCGGCCGGAGTGCCGGACCCTGGCCAGCGCATCCACAAGCGCAACCAGTCGCGCGTCGTCCAGGCCGCCAGCCGCCGTCGTCAGCGACGACGAACCAACCTTGACCACGACCCGCCGCACGTCGACCAGCGACGGCTGTGTCATGCCCGGTTTCTCCTTTCCGGTTTCCGGCCGCCCTCGTTTGATCAAACTCAGGGACCCCCCAAGCGGCGATCGGAGCCTCTCGGGCCGTGCAGCAGCTCTGCTCCGGCCTGCACGGTCGGCTCCCAGTCGAAGACGACGGCGTCGTCGCCGCCGATGACCACCTCGGCACCCGGCGTGGCACCCGCTTCCAGCAGCACCTTCTCCACCCCCAGGCGAGCGAGCCGGTCAGCCAGGTAGCCGACGGCCTCGTCGTTGGCGAAGTCGGTCTGACGGACCCACCGCTCCGGCTTTGCTCCGCGGACTCGGAACAGGTCGCCCTCGCGACTGACCGTGAACCCGGCATCGTCAACGGGCGCCGGGCGTAAGACGATCCTGGTCCGCTCCGGCGGCGGCGCGGCCTGCCGGGCGGTAGACACGAGGCCGGCCATCGCGAACGTCAGCTCGCGCAGGCCTTCGTGCGTGGCCGCCGACACTGGGATGACCTGCCACCCGCGAGCCTCGAGGTCCGGCCTGACCATCTCGGCAAGATCGCGGGCATCGGGGACGTCGATCTTGTTGAGCGCCACGAGCCGAGGACGTTCGGCCAGCCCGCCGTATGACTCCAGTTCGCGTTCGATCACGTCGATGTCCGTGACGGGGTCCCGGCCCGGCTCCATCGTGGCGCAGTCCACGACGTGGACCAGGGCACTGCACCGCTCGACGTGGCGCAGGAACTGGTGGCCGAGCCCCCGTCCTTCGCTGGCACCTTCGACCAGCCCGGGCACGTCGGCGACGGTGAACCGGACCTCGCCCGCATCCACGACGCCGAGGTTCGGCACCAGGGTGGTGAACGGGTAGTCGGCGATCTTCGGCCGCGCGGCGGAGATCGCCGCGACGAGCGAGGACTTGCCCGCGCTGGGGAATCCCACCAGGCCGATGTCGGCGACACTCTTGAGCTCCAGCACGACGTCGAGCGACTCACCCGGCTCGCCTAGCAGGGCGAATCCGGGCGCCCGCCGCTTCGTGCTGGCCAACGCGGCGTTTCCCAGCCCTCCGCGGCCGCCGTGGGCGACGACGAACTTGGTGCCTACCCCGATCAGGTCGACGATCACGTCTCCGCCGGGAGTGGAGACCACGGTTCCGTCGGGAACAGGAAGCGCGACATCCGCGCCATGTGCGCCGTCGCGGTTGTCGCCCTGGCCGGGCGCGCCGTTTCGAGCTCGGCGGTGGGGCGAGCGGTGGTAGTCGAGCAGCGTGGTGGTGTTGGCGTCGACGACGAGCACGACGTCGCCGCCGTCGCCGCCGTTGCCGCCGTCGGGACCCGCGAGTGGCCTGAACTTCTCACGCCGGATGGAGACGCAGCCGTTCCCGCCGTCGCCGGCAGCCAGATGGAGGACGACACGGTCGACGAACGACGGAATCGTCATGACCGCTCCTCCATGTCTCGGCTCAGTCTGCGCGCGGCTCGGTGCACGAGGGCGGGCTGGTCAGCCGACCAGCCCGCCCTTGGTTGTCTCTATGCCACCGTAAGCGGGGGTCACTCCCCCGCCGGGACGATGTTGACGACCTTGCGGCCGCGCTTGACGCCGAACTCGACGGCGCCCGCGGCGGTCGCGAACAGGGTGTCGTCGCCACCGCGGCCGACGTTGGCGCCCGGGTGGAAGTGGGTGCCGCGCTGGCGCACGATGATCTCGCCGGCGTTGACCACCTGGCCGCCGTAGCGCTTGACGCCCAACCGCTGGGAGTTGGAGTCGCGCCCGTTCCGCGTGGAAGAGGCGCCCTTCTTGTGTGCCATGGCGAGTTCCTACTTAGTCTCGATGCCGGTGACCTTGATCTGGGTGTACTTCTGGCGGTGCCCCAGGTGACGGCGGTACCCGGTCTTGTTCTTGAAGCGCAGGACGTCGATCTTCGGTCCCTTGGTGGCACCGAGGATCTCAGCGGTGACGGTTACCTTGGCCAGCTTCTTCGCGTCCGAGGTCACCTTCTCGCCGTCGACGAGGAGGATGGCCGGCAGCGACACGCTCGCGCCGACCTCGCCGTCACGGCGGTCGACGTCGATGACGTCGCCGACGGCGACCTTCTTCTGGTTGCCGCCGCTACGGACGATCGCGTACACCGCGGGCTCACTCTCGTTCGGCTTCGGGCGCGCACTACCGCCCAGGGGCGGGCGCACGGGTAGTCGGCGCGACTAGCGCCGACTACTCAGGGTACGGATCCGGCCGTCCCGGGGTCAAACCGGGGCGCTCACAGCTTCCGTCGTCGTGTCGGGCTCCCCAGCCGGCCGCTGAGCCCGCCGACGTGACCTGCGGGGACGTGTCGACGCCGGCTCAGTCGCCGCACTCTCGGGTGTTGCCCCGTCGGGCGCCGGCGAGGCCGGAAGGATCTCGACCGCCGGCTCCTCAGCGTCGACGAGCTCGTCCGTCGACGAGGCGGCCGCCGGTTCCAGCGGCGTCACGTGTTCGGCGATCACGGCC
>DAIUDS010000007.1:0-23643 GCA_036845485.1 Jiangellaceae bacterium | reverse complement strand
ACGCCGCCACCCGCCTACGACAGGACCGCATTCCTCAACGAGGTCTTCCTGTCCTTGACCGGGCATCCCGCCGACGAAGACGACGACGAGACCGAAGGGAGCGTGGCATGACCGCCGTCACGGCACCAGCCGCCGGTGAACTGAACCCTCGGGTCAGCCCGGTCGAAGGGTTCCGGCAGACGCTGACCCTCGCCTGGCGCACGATCGTGCAGGTCCGGCACAACCCGTGGGAGTTGGGCGACTTCAGCATCCAGCCGATCATGTTCGTGCTGCTGTTCACCTACGTGTTCGGCGGGGCAATCGCCGGATCGACCGCTGAGTACCTGACGTACGCGCTGCCCGGCATCATCGTGATGAACATGCTGTTCGTCACGATGTACGTCGGCACCGGGCTCAACACCGATCTCACCAAGGGCGTGTTCGACCGGCTGCGTTCGTTGCCGATCGCCCGATGGGCGCCGATGGCCGGCCGGATCATCGCCGACCAGGCGAAGCAGGCATGGTCGATATTCCTCCTGCTCGCGGTCGGGATGATCCTCGGCTTCCGCGTCGGGACGAACCTGCCGTCTCTGCTCGCGGCGGTCGTCCTGCTTCTGGTGTTCGCGCTCGCGTTCTCGTGGGTTTCGGTGCTGGTGGGCTTGCTGGCCAAGGATCCCGAGCATGTCCAGTTGTTCGGCTTCACCGCACTGTTCCCGGTGACGTTCGTCAGCAACGTGTTCGTGCCAGTGGAGACCATGCCCGGTTGGCTGCAGAGCTTCGTGAACGTCAACCCGGTCACTCACGTCGCCGACGCCACTCGCGCCCTCATGACCGGTGGGCCGGCGGCGGAAGCGGTCACATGGACTCTGATCTGGGCGGCCGTCATCGTGGCCGTGTTCGCCCCGTTGTCGGTGCGGGCGTTCAAGCGCCGGGTGTGACCGGAGAAGATTTCGCCGAGGCTCCGCCATCTAGCCGCTCGGCGTACCTCTTCTCCAACTCCTCGGTACGTTCGGCGGGCCAGGGCCGGACGTCACCGTTCAGTGCCGCGAAGACAGTTCCAGATGCGTCTGGTAGGCGGCGAGCAGCTTGGCCCGCAGGTCAGCGAGCCGTGACGGTACCGACGCGGTGACCGTCACGCGGCTCCCCTGACGTTGGGTCCGCGGTCAGCTCCCAGCTGATGCGGCCGACCTGTGCCCCATCGTGGAGCCAGGCGAACTCCAGATGATGAGCTCGCTCGACCTCCGTCACTGGTCCGGCCGGCGCGTGTTCGTTGGCGAATCGCCATGGCGGCTCCGACCCGACGGCCGGATCCTTGTCATCGACCAGCATCGACCAGACCTCGTCCACGGGTCGCCACACCAGGTCGCGCTGGAACCGGATCAGGTAGCCGTCGGGATGGTCGTGCACCGCACCCTCACCCAGGCCGAACCGCTCGATGTATTGCTCCATCGCAGCCAACATCTGCTCCGACCGCGGCTGCTCGGCGGTACGGCCGGCCAGCCGCGCTTCGAGTGCCTCCAGGCAGGCGTCCCAGCCCGCGGCGTTGCGCGCTGCGGCCAGCTTGCCGCCGCCCTCGTCGCCGAGCGTATGCAGGAAGATCAGTCGGCAGCCCTGCCCGTCGGGAAGGATCTCCCACCGAAGCACGTCGTCGCGCCAGGTGTACTCGAAGAGCCGCGGCGGGTCGATCTCGAGGATCTCGCCTCCGCCGGGGTCCACGCCGAAGTCCTCCTCGAAGGTGAACCTGATCGGTGCGCCGACCTCGAGGTCGGTCTCCATCCGGGCAGGGAACCAGTGCAACAGATCCTCGGGGTCAGTGATCGCCTTCCAGACACGATGTGGGGAATGGGCGAGGTGCCGCTCGAAGCGCAGCGTCGGCCGCCCATCTGTGGTGGTCAACGTCGCCGGTGTCGATTCCATGATCTGGTCCCTTCAGCTCGTCGCTTCCCCATCGGGCTGGGCGTCCAGGAAACGTTCGAGGTCGTCGAGCCGGGCATTCCACAGATGTCGGTACGGCGCCAACCAGGCGTCGACCTCGGCCAGGGGTTGGGCCCGCAACCGATACCAGCGCCGCTGGGCGTCCCGACGCACCTCGACCAGGCCGGCCTCACGAAGCACTCGCAGGTGCTTGGACACACCAGGTTGGGTCACGCTGAGTTGCTCGACCAAATCGCCGACCGGCAACTCCCCGGCGCGCAACAAGTCGAGGATCTCCCGTCGCCGCGGCTCCGCCAGGACGTCGAACGTTGTTGCCATCCCGGTAATATAACCCACTGGGAATCTAAGCGGTCAATGGCGCATAGTCACGGTCGCTGGCGTAGCCGCAGCCAATCGGTAGCCGTAGCGCCGCAGGTTGATGCCGTCGAGGTCGGCGCCGTCGACATTCGAGTCCAGGAACAGCCTGGTGCGTCAACCCGGGGTCAACCGAAATGCGGGCCGCGACCCCGGCTGGGGGACCGGGGTCGCGGCCGCTGGCATCCCCGCGGGCGCCGGGGGTGACGCGTGCGGGGGCCGTCCTGTGGTGGCCTATCTAGAATCCGACGGGTCGACTGGCAGGTTCTCTGGTGGGCCGGCTTGGTCGGCGCCCGGGTGGGCGTCGGGTTCCGGCAGGTCTGCGGGTGCTCCTGGCATGGTGTTATCCGGTGTGAGCGCCGGCGGGGCGACGGGCCGGTACTCGTCGGCCTTGCCCTGATATCCGGGCTGGCGACCTTGCTCCCGGGCATCTTCGCTGATCTCCTGGCCGTCGACGCCACCGTCTTCGGCGTCCTCGGCAACCTCCTGACCGAACTCCGCGGGGTCGGGGAAGTCGATCGGCGTGATCGACTCGATGGCACTCTCGACGCGGGCCTGGGCGGCGTCAGGGAGGGCGCCCGCCGCAGTGACGCCGGTAAGGCCCGTCATGGTGGCGACCAGCCCGGCTACTACCTTGGTGCGCAGGCTCAGCGCAGCGAGCCTCGACAACGCCCGTCCCACAGTCGTTCGTCTGTCGATCTCCTCGACGACGAAGACACCTGATGCCATTCGCGCGGCCAGCTCACGACTCGGGCGGACCTGCTGCGTGGCGGTGGACCGGATCGCACGGATGAAGCCGGCGAGCGGCTCCATCTCGCGCGGAACAGCAGCATCGCGCAGCAGGGCCTCGGCCGAGGCGTCGTCGATCGGGCGTCGTGTAGGCATCTCACCCACGTCATCGCCCCAGCCGCTCATAGGGGTACGCCTTCACGTTCAACTCGTCTTCGCAGCGACATGAGCGCCCTTCGCTGTAGGGCCTTGACTGCCCCCTCGGACTTTCCGACGATCACCGACACCTGCTCGACCGTGAGGTCGCCGGCGATCCGCAGGATGAGTACCTCGCGCTGGTCGTCGGACAGCTCGGCGCACAGTTCGTACACGCGACGACTGCCGATGACGGCGAGCGCGTCCTGTTCGGTGTCGCCGCCGATCCGGTCGAGGATCTCGTTGCCGGCCGTGGGCGTCGACCGGTTCCGGACGGCACGACGACGCTCGTCGATCAGCCTGCGATGAGCAATCGTGAAGACCCAGGAACGGAACTGCGGTTCCTTGCCCTGGAAGGAGCTCAGCCGCGCGAAGATTCCGAGGAAGGCCTCGCTGGTGAGGTCCTCGGGCTCGGCCGCGTTCTGCAGACGCAGGTAGCCGAGGACGGCTGGGGCGAGGTCGGTATAGAGACGCTCGAAAGCCCACGGCGCGCCCGCGCGCGCCGCGTTGAGGACCTCGTCGAACCCTTCTCCGATCGCCAGTCGGAACCCTCCCCGCCTCATTGCAGTAATCGGTGGCGTGGCTGGGAAGGGTACGGCCCTCCCTCAGGTGCTGGACGACCGACCCTCCGGCGCCGCGTGTGGCGCGGGGCCGGAGGGTGTTCCGGAGCGAACCTCGATGCCTCGAGCACGCGGGTCACTCGGCCGCGGCTACCACCGCGTCCTTACTCCTGGCCGCACGGGCCCTGGCTGGCAAACGGCAGGCTCGTGTAGCCGGAGATGTCGGTGGATGTCAGCGACCCGTCGGCGGCTGCTGTGAGCACCGCCATGGTCGGGACCCGGAAGAGGTACTCGAGCTGACCATTGCTCTTCTGACCGACCGACCGCACCTCGTAGAAGATCGCCCCCTTGGTGGGTGTTTCCGTCACCGGCTCCTCCCCGGCCGGGGCCGTGCCGCCCATGAGCATTCGGCTGATCACGGCGTTGGTGATGTCGATGATCGGGTAGTGCGCGACATTGGCCAACCCGTAGTGGTCGAGGGCGTCGACGCTGACCATGGCCATCTGCCGGTTGGTGAGCCACTGCTCGGCCGTCATCCGCGACGGGTCGATCGAGCGAGCGCCTATCTGGAACTGGTTGAGATCGTTGGTGCCGTCCACGATGGGTGCCTGCCCCATGTGGTGCAGGTCGAGCGCGAGCTGCGGTGCGGTGTCCCGCCAGAGCTTCCAGAAGGCGACCGACTCCGGCTGAGCGAAGTTCTCCCAGTCCCGGTTGAGGTCGATCCGGTTCGGCGTGGTGCTCTGGCGGATGTTGGCCTCGGACCCATCCGGGTTGTACATAGGAATAACGATCACGGTGAGCTGCTCGCGAATCAGCTTCGACGTAGGGTCGCCGCTGGCAAGGTGGTCGAGGATCTGCAGCGTCGCCTCGGTGCTGTGGATCTCGTTTCCGTGGATGCGCGCTTGCAACCAGAAGGTCGTCGGACCGGTGCCGACGGTCGCGTACAGCAGCTGCCGGCCTTCACCGGACGTGCCCGCGGAGTCGACGCTGACCAGACCATCGCTGGTCTTCTCGATCCGGTCGAGTTCACGGACGACATCGTCGTAGCCGGCGACGCCGGCCAGGCTGACATTCTGGTCGGGCTGGATGCACGGGCCACCCGGGTTGTGCGTCGGATCGGCCGTGGCGACCGAGGCGCCGCTCAGGCCGGTGGCCAGCACGGCCACTGTGGCGAATGTCGTGAGGGCTCTGCGCATTTCGTGCTCCTTCCGGTCGAGGGGAGGCATCCCCCAGAACCTCCCGGACGGAAGGCCGCTACGACCGCGGCCTGATTAGTTCCTATCGTGGTCAACTGCAATGGACAAGCCTCGGGACCGGTGACCGGCCGGAGCCACGGCTAGCCTGCTCGCATGAATCCGGCATCCGGTCACCCGTGCGCGTAGCACTTGTCGGTCTCGGCGACATCGCCCGCAAGGCCTACCTGCCGGTTCTTGCCGCCGACCCTGAGATCGAGCCGGTCTTCGTCACCCGCGATCCGATCGTCCGGCGCGAGCTCGGTCGGTCGTGGCGGGTGCCGGGGACCTATGAGCACATCGAGGACGCGCTTGCCTCCGGCGTGGACGCCGCGTTCGTCCACTCAGCCACGTCCGCTCACGTTCCGATCGTGACGGTTCTGCTCGACGCCGCGGTGCCCACCCTGGTGGACAAGCCGCTCGCGGAGTCCTACGACGAAGGGGCGCGGCTGGTAGACCTTGCCGACCGACGCCAGGTCGGTCTCATGGTGGCGTTCAACCGACGGTTCGCCCCGGCCTATCGGGACGTCGCCGCATGGCCGGATCTCGACGTCGTGCTATTGCACAAGCACCGGCGTGGCTTGCCGGACTCGCCGCGCCGGGTGGTGTTCGACGACTTCATCCATGTCGTCGACACGCTGCGGTTTCTCGTCGGCGCCTCCGACCTTTTCCGGGTCAATGCTCGGGTGGCGGACGGCTTGCTGCACCGCGTCCTGATGACCGTCGAGGACGGTGAACGGGTCGGGATCGGGACGATGGACCGCGACAGTGGTAGCACCCAGGAGGTGCTCGAGGTCGCGGCACCGGGCCGGCGCACACGGATAGTCGAGATGGCCGAGGTCACGCGCTACGAGCACGGGGTCGAGGCCGTCGCGCGCCGTGACGAGTGGACGTCGGTCTCGGTGCAGCGGGGGTTCGCCGCGATGTGTGCGGAGTTCCTCGACGCCGTGCGGACCGGCCGGCGCCTGGACGCAGCCGATGCGCTCGAGACGCACCGGCTCTGCGAGCGCATCGTTGCAAACATCATCGCCACCCCTGCACGGCGTGACGTGACCTGATCGGCGGCTCGACAGCGGCCCCCGGTATGGTCACGGCTCATGGACTTCAGGCTCGAGCTGGTAGCCGTTCCGGTGTCCGACGTCGACCGAGCGATCGCCTTCTACACCGAGAAGGCGGGCTTCACACTCGACCATGATCATCGGGTCGGCGATGACCTGCGCTTCGTGCAGCTGACGCCGCCGGGATCGCCGTGCTCGATCGCCATGGGAACCGGGATCGTCGACACGGAGCCGGGTTCCGTTGCGGGCCTGCAGCTGGTGGTCGACGACATCGACGCCGCCCGGGCTGAGCTCGCCGGGCGTGGGCTCGGAACGAGCGACGTCCAACGTGGACCGGGCGGCGCGTTCGTCTTCTTCGCCGACCCGGACGGCAACCGCTGGACTGTGCAGGACCCGAACCCCGCGTAGTTGTTTCGGCCTCGGCCATCACCAGCACGTCGGCCACGGTCCTACACTCCACCGTGGCGGGCTGCGGCGACGTCATCGAGCTCGACCCGCACGCCGAGCAGGCGCACCGGACGGCCGAGCTCGAACCGGCCCAGCACCCGTAGCGCGGCTGCGGCCACGGCGTCGGCTTCGCGGGTCGGCTCCGGCAGCTTGCTGATCCGGGTCTGGGTGAAGAAGGACGAGAACCGCACCTTGACCGCGACCCGGACCACCGTCCGGCCCTGGTCGACCACCTCGCGGGTCACGGCGCGGGCCAGGCCGGCGACCCGCTCGGCGATCTCGGCCGGATCGGCGACGTCCTCCGGGTACGTGGTCTCATGGCTGCGCGACTTCGCCACCCAGGGGACGTCGGTGACGTGCGTGTCGCCGACACCGCGGCCGAGCGACCCGTACCACGGTCCCATCCGCGGCCCGAACGCGTGGCTGAGCACGTCGGGGTCGGCACTCGCGAGCTGGCGAACCGTGTGCAGCCCGAGATCGGCGAGTCGCTGCCCCATCCGGGGGCCGACGCCCCAGAGCGCCTCCGTCGGCCGGTCGCCCATGATCTCCCACCAGGTGTCGTGGGTCAGCCTGGCGACGCCGCCCGGCTTCGCGAACCCGGTCGCGAGCTTCGCCTGTTGCTTGTTCTCGCCGACGCCGACGGAGCAGGACAGGCCCGTGCGCTCGAGCACGGCCGTCCGGATGGCGTGCGCCAGTGTCTCCGGATCGTCGATCTCGGCGCCGAGGAACGCCTCGTCCCAGCCCCAGACCTCGACGACGACCGGGAAGTCGCGGAGCGTCTCCATGACCTCCGCCGAGGCGTCTTCGTAGGCCGCCGGATCGGACGGCAGGAAGACCGCCTCAGGGCATTTGCGGGCAGCCATCCGCAGCGGCATCCCGGAGTGGACGCCGAACGCCCGCGCTTCGTACGAGGCCGTC
Organism: Jiangellaceae bacterium; assembly: GCA_036845485.1. Taxonomy (GTDB): domain Bacteria; phylum Actinomycetota; class Actinomycetes; order Jiangellales; family Jiangellaceae; genus DAIUDS01. The sequence goes on along the minus strand of DAIUDS010000007.1, from coordinate 16,236 downwards.
GCAACCACCTGCCGGCGAGCGGTGCGGTCACCGGAGCCGCCGACAACGACCGGGAGACCGCGCAGCTCCGGCCGCCGCCGGACCTCGACCGCCGCGATGAACTGGTCGAGGTCGACGTGCAGGATCCAGGCGCGCATCCCACCGATCCTGCCTGGTCGCTCGGACGCCAGGGACGCCGACACGGGCACGCTCAGGCGTCCTCGGTGAGGCGGGCGGCTCGGGCGTGCAGGTAGCGCTGTCGCGGAAGGCTGGTCGTTCGCTTGGCCGCGGCTCGGTACGAGTCGCGTGCCGCTGCACGATCGCCGGCCATCTCGAGGAGGTGCGCGCGGACCGCGTGAAGCCTGTGGTCTTCCGCGATCCGCTCGTCGGTCTGGAGCTCTCCGAGCAGGTCCAGCCCGGCGTGTGCACCTTCCACCATGGCGACTGCCACGGCGTGGTTCAGCGCCACCATGGGGTTGTCGGACGTCCGCATCAGCAGTTCGTACAGCGCCACGATCTGCGGCCAGTCGGTTGCCTCGGCGCTCGCCGCTTCGTCGTGGAGGGCGGCGATCGCGGCCTGGAGCTGGTACGGCCCGGCCGCTCCGCGATGTAGGGCCTCGGTGACGAGCGCAACACCTTCTGCGATGTCGTCGGCGTTCCACAGGCTCCGGTCCTGCTCGTCCATCGGGATCAACGCGCCGTCCTGCCCGGTCCGCGCCGGCCGGCGCGCGTCGGTCAGCAGCATGAGTGCAAGCAGCCCGGTCACCTCGCCGTCATCGGGCAGCACCCGGTGCACAATGCGGGTCAGCCGGATGGCCTCGGCCGAGAGCTCCACGCGCTGCAGGCTGGGTCCGGACGTCGCGGCGTAGCCCTCGTTGAAGATCAGGTAGAGCACGTGGAGAACTGCGCCGAGCCGTTCGGAGCGCTCCGAGCCGGAGGGCATGCCGAAGGGGACACCGCTGTCCTTGATGCGCTGCTTGGCCCGGCTGATGCGTCGGGTCATGGTGGCCTCCGGCACCAGGAACGCCCGCGCGATCTCCGCAGTGTTCAGGCCGGCGACCGCCCGCAAGGTCAGCGCGATCTGCGATGCCGGCGACAGCGCGGGGTGGCAGCACATGAACAGCAGGATGAGCGTGTCGTCAGACTCCGACGGCGGCTGGTCGGCAGGCGGCGCGAGCCATTGGTCGGGCAAGGTCCACCGGGCGGCGGCGTCTTCACGGCGCTGGCGAGCTTGCTCGCTCCGCAGCAGGTCGGTCAGACGGCGCGAGGCGACCGTGATCAGCCAGCCACGGGGACTGTCGGGGATGCCGTCCTTCGGCCATTGGGTGGCGGCCGCGAGGAGCGACTCTTGTGTCGCATCCTCGGCGGTGTCGAAGTGCCCGTAACGCCGTACCACGGCGCCGAGGACCTGCGGCGCCAGCCGGCGCAGCAGGCCCTCGAGGTCGTTGTCGGTCACGAAGGTTGCTACACCTCCAGGCCGCCGACGTCGTCTGCGACCGGACGCACGTCCACGTAGGCACCGCTCAGATCTCCTGGGCTGGGGGCCTTCGTAATGCGTGCGGCGATCTCGGTCGCCCGGTCAAAGCTCTCGCAGTCGACGATCGTGTAGCCGGCGAGGACCTCCTGGGTTTCGGGGTACGGTCCGTCGGTCACGACCGGAACCCCGTTCTTGAGCCCATGGATTCTCCTGGTGTGAACAGGAGCAGCCAGGCCATGCGCGTCGACGAACTCACCCGATTCGACCAGTTCCTGGTTCCACCTTCCCATGAACTCGTACATCGCGGCGACGTCATCCTGGGACCACGCGGGCTGGCCGGTGGCCTTACCGGCCATGAGGTCGTACTGCTGCTGCGAGGCGTACAGCATGATCATGTATTTCATGATCCTCTCCTGTCTGCTTGCACCCCGTCGGTGCCGCTCACCGGAGACGTCGGAACCGCCGGCCGTTCACGGACATCCGCTCATGCTGCAGCCTGAGTCTCCTCACACGACGGCGCCCCGTCACCTGAAGCGGTGAACGGGGCGCCGGATGGTGTGTGCAGTCAGCTGGCGCCTTGCTTGGCCTCCTCCGCAACCGTCTGCGCCGAGGACCTGCCCTCCTCCTTGACCCGATCCGCGGCTTGGGCTGCAGTCTCTCGCACCGACTCGGCAGCCTCCTGGGCGCGATCCTTGACGTCCTGGCCGACCTCCTGACCGATGCTGGCAGCCTCGTCGGCGATCGGCCCGCCGTGCTCCTTCGCGGCGTCCATCGCCTGGCTGGCGAGCTGGGTCTCCTTCTTGCTGGGTGGAATGAGTGCCGCTACCAGCAGGCCGGCACCGAACGCCACGAGTCCGGCGGCGAACGGGCTTCCCTCCGTCTTGCTTCGGACCGTCTCCCCGGTCGCGGACACCCCGCTCCGGGTGCGCTCACCGACATCGGAAGCCGATCCCATGATCTGGTCTCGCACGCTCGTGACGCGATCCTTCGCACGCCGCATGCGCCGGTCGACGACGCGGCTCGGGCTCACCTTCTCGGTGAGCGCGTCGACGTCACGCGACAGCTCATTCCGGGTGTCGTCGATCTCCCGCTTCAGTCCTTGAGTCTCTTCGCCCATTGGACGTCCTCCTTCAGGGTTGCCTTGGTTTCTTCGATCGTGAGTTGCGCCGAGCGCAGCCGCTGTCGCCCTACGGATGCGAGGATTCCGGCGACGACGGCCCAAAGCACGGCCACGATCAGTGCTGCGAGGTCGAGATCCATGACTCGGCCCAGCAACAGCATCAGGGCGACGGACAGGAACAACACGACGACGTGCGCCGCCAGGCCCGCACCGGCAAGCATTCCGGCGCCCTTGCCCAGCTTCGTTGCCTCCTGTTTGGCCTCGACCTTCGCCAGCTCGAGTTCCTGCCGGAACAGTCGGGTGAGGTCGTCGGCTACCTCGCCGACCAGATCTCCCAGCGAGCGGCCCTCCACGTCGGGCTGACCATCGAACTGTCGACGGCTTTGCGCGTGTTCGGCATCGAAGGGCGTGGTCATCGCCGGCCCCCGCGCGGCTCGAGGAGTTCCTCGTCTGCTGTGCCGGGCAGACCACCGGACGAGGCGGGGACCAGGCGCGGGGTTGCGGATGTAACGCCGAGACTGCCTTGCGTTCCCTCGCCGTCCTGGCTACGGATCGACGGTCCCGTGTCCGGCTGGCCTTCGGTACGTCCGTCGGCCGAACTGCCCGCAGCCGCACCGCGGGTAAGCCGTCCGACCAGCACCCCGGCAAGGGCGGAGCCGGCGAGGAACGCACCGGGCCGTTGCCGAGCGAACCTTCTGACCTCGTCCAGGAGATCAGAGGGCTCGTGGTCCTGGAGAAACTGAGAGAGTTCGCGGCTCTTGCCGGCGAGCTGGGTCGCGGCCGAGGCGGCGAACCCGGATTGGCCAGTGGACGACATGCGGTCGAGGTCGTCGCTGAACTGCCTGAGCGCACCTGCCAGGCGGTCCCGCTGAGTCATCGACTGGTCGCGGAGGTCGGTGCGGAGTTCGTGCACGACCTGGCGTGCCTGGGTGGAGATCTCGGATGTGACCTCCCGAGCCTGGTTGCGCGCCGTCTTCGCAACCTGTCCGGCCTGGTCGGACGCTACCGAAGTGGCTTGCTTGGCCCGTTCGGTGACGCCTTGGTCGTCGTTCTGGGACTGTTCGGTGTGCCGCCCCACTGTGGGCCGGCCGATATCTGTGGACCCCATTGCAACCTCCCGGGATTTACCGTTGGGCCGACTCAGTACCCGCGAGGGCGGCAGTGATTCAAAGCGGGCAAAACCGCTCAGAATTTTTTTGTAGCGTGGCCTGCCGCCGATCGGGCGTCGGAGGGCGACCGCCTCAAGGCAGGTCCGGTGGAGTCAGCTTGCGGCGGTCGCCGGCCCGGCCGGCCCTGGTGGTGGACGGAACCGTCTTCAGCGGAGTTCTGGGGTCGGTGCACGGTCGTACCACTGCCCCAGGGCGTACCGGGTGCCCTCGTTGTCCTCGAACAGCGCCCACCAGCCGAAGTGCTGCCGGTACGGCGGGAGGGGGAACCTCACACCACGCCGGCTGAGTTGGTCCCGACACCCGCCAACCGGGGTCGTGAACGAATCGGTCAGCCGCGCGCGAGTTGGTCGCCGATGTCGCGGAACGTGGCGAGCCAGGTGTCGTTGTCCACCCCCCAGTCACCACCGAGTCGAACCACGACGGAATCCGCATCGGGAGCCACATATACGTACTGACCGAAGTTCCCCAGAGCGTAGAAGCGTCCTGGACGCTCCACATCGACCCACCAGAAGTACTGATAGAACGGGGCCGGATCGGTGGCCGCGTCAACGGCCGTGGCTGTGCGTACCCAGTCCTCCGAGACGATGCGCGTACCGTTCCACTCCCCGTTGTGAAGGAACAGCGCACCGAATCGCGCGTAGTCGACCGCTGTCGCGTTGAGTCCGCTTTCCAGCTTCTCGAACCCGGACGGCTTGGAATCGAGGCTCCAGGTGGCGTCGCGTTCTGCGCCGAGTGGTTGCCAGAGCCGGGTGGCCATGTACTCGGACACCGACATCGCCGTGGCGCGCTCGAGCACCAAGCCGAGCAGCAGCGGGTTGTAGTTGTTGTACAGCCACTCCTGCCCCGGCGGCTGCTCGATCTCCGTGTGGTCGAGGGCGATATCGCGAAGGTTCGTCCCGTAGTAGGTCTCGATGTCGTCCCCCCAGGGCAAGGGGAGCGCCTGCTCGTCGTACCGGAGGCCCGACGTCATCGTGAGCAGGTGGCGCAGCGTGATCCGCTCGAACCGTGGATCGCGCGCCGCCAGCTCCGGAAGGTATTCGGTTACGGGATCCTCGACGCTGCCGATCACACCCTCGTCGAGAGCGATGCCCACCAGCGTCGAGACGAACGATTTCGCAACGGAGAAGCTCGTCTCCAGTGTCCGCGAATCCGAGCCGTCGAAGTAGCGCTCGTACACCAAACGGTCGGACTGCATCACAAGGAACGCGAACGTGTCGGTGTCGCTCAGAAACTCGGCGAGGTCCCCTCCCGCCTCCGCCGCGACGGCGGACGGCGTGGAGAAATCGATCTCGCCACCGCGACGAAGTGGACCTGCGTCCGCACCGGCCGGTATGACACGGGAAGGAAATCGGTCCTGGTCGCCGACATCCGCCTCCATCCACAGCATCGCCCTCGCGGTGGTGGACCGGTCGAGCGACAACCACGCCCAGCCGTAGACGGCCGATACTAGGACCGTCAGCACCGCCAGGCCGACCGCCAGGCGGCGGAGCCAGCGGCGTGGGGACAGACGGTTCACGCGCGGTAGGTGGCGATCACGACACCGGTGGTCGTCGGGACGCTGTCGACGAGGCGGAGGCTTGAGTGGACACCCTCAGGAAAGAGCCGGCGACCCGACCCCAGGACGAGCGGATGGATCATCAGTAAGTACTCGTCGACGAGCTGATGGCGGATCAGGGACTGGACCAGTTCTCCACTTCCCAGAACGCCGATGTCCTCGCCCGGTTGCTCTTTGAGCTCCTTCACGGCGTCGGCGGCGTCGCCCTCGAGCAAGGTGGAGTTGTTCCACGGAAGCGGCTCGGTGAGCGTTCTCGAGGCGACGAACTTCTCGACATCGTTGAGGACATCGGTGAAGGGGTTGTCCTTCTGGTGGGGCCAGAAGCCGTAGAAGTCCTCATAGGTTCGTCGACCGAAGAGCAGAGACCCTCCCCGGGCCATCCCCCCTCCCATCACCCTCGCCATGACCTCGTCGTTGTTGGGTACGGCCCAGCCGCCGTGCTCGAAGCCGCCCCGCGTGTCCTCGTCGGGACGACCGGGAGCCTGCATCACGCCATCGAGCGTCAAGTGCTCCGTGACGGTAACCCTTCTCATCGGGTGCTCCTCTCCTCAGATTGGCTGGACGGGCTGTCGACGTCACGATCGTGACGAACCAGTAGGCGCACGTCTTGAACGAAATGTGCGGCCGGCCGGACGGCACGCGGAGACGTTCAACCGCGGTCGTGGGAGTCGCGAGGGCCGAGCAGCCGGCGGGTCAGTGCGACCCGCGATGACACGTCCACCTTGCGGTAGATGCGTTTGACGTACTGGCTGACCGTGTGGTGGCTGAGGTACAGCCGCTGGGCGATCGCGCGGTCGGTCATGCCATCGACGACGAGCAGCGCGATCTCGCGCTCGCGCTGGGTCAGGGCCGTCAGCGTCGCGGCCCCGATCTCGGATCGATCCCGCTGGAGCTCCATCACCGTGACCAGCGTGCTGCCAACGGCGCGGGTATAGCTGGACTGGCCGTACAAGAGTCCGGTGCCACCATCGACAAGTTCGACATCGACGTGGCGCGCGAAGCCCACCGCCGTGCCAAGTCGCGCGATCACCCGGTGCAGTACATACTCGGCGTCCACCACCTCGGCCAGCAGGCGCCGGGCGGTGTCGTTGAGCCGTGGCTCGGCGGCGGTGGTGTCCGTGATCACCACGGCGGTCCCGGTGCGCTCGAGTGCCACCCAGGCCTGGTCGCGCTCACGTGCCAGGTTCGCCCTGTGGTCGATTCCCTCGATCGCCGCGCCTACCACGCCGCCCAGTGCTTCGATCAGTCGAACCTCGTACGGGGTGAACCCGCGGCGCGGATCGTTCGTGCCGCAGTGCAGCGTCCCGATGACTCCGTCGCCGTTGACCACAGGCGCTTGGACCTCGTGGCGGATGTCGTGCAGGTACTTGAGTTTCGTGTAGAGCGGGTTCTCGAGCCACTCGTCCATCGACATCAGCGCCAGGTTGTAGGCCGCGCGCCCGGTGTCGTCGACATGCGCTCCCAGCCAGTTCAGTTCCCGCCCGCCCCGCTCGTAGCGGGCCAGAAAGGAGTCGCTGACGCCCGCCGACGCCACGCATCGCTGCGAGCCCGTCCAAGGGTCGACGACGTACAACCCGTACATCGGGAGATCGAACAGTCGGCTGAAACCGTCAGCGAATCGGCGGGAGAGCTGTTGGCGGCTCGAAGCCGCAGAGAGAGTCCGTGCAAAATCCAACAGCTCGGCGCCGGCGGCAGGCGCCCGATCCGTTTCCAGACGACCTGCCTGCGGAGCAGGCTTGTTCATTCGCGGCAGTCGATCCGCCATCAGAGTGTCCATGCTTGCCTCTTTCCATCACAATTGGCACGCCGAGGGGATCCACAAAGCGCTCGAACCGGGCGGCACTTCGACGATCCGGCGTGCCAATCGGGGATGTCGAGTATTCAGCATGGTGCGGGGAGGATCGCGAGACGAGACCGCCGCACGCCAGGTACCGAAACGATCCTGCCACCGTTGTATGGTCGGTCCGGAGGGGAGGAAACAGCAGCCAATGGTGCATCGGGTCGTAACCGTGCTTTCCCCCGGCGCCAACCCGTTCGACTTCGCGGTGTCGTGCGAGGTGTTCGGGGTCCGCCGGCCGGAGCTCGGCGTCGAGTGGTACGACCACCGACTGGCGGGCGTAGTCCGCCCGCTGGTGGTCAACGGTGGCTGGACGCTCGACCCACCCTTCGGCCTGGAGGCACTCGACGACGCGGACACCGTGATCGTCCCCGCCTGCCCGCACGAGCCACCACGGGCGATGGTCGACGCGTTGCGCGCGGCCTACGGGCGCGGAGCCCGGATGGTGTCGTTCTGCGGTGGCGCGTTTGCGCTAGCGGCTGCGGGCATTCTTGACGGGCGGGCCGCAACCACGCACTGGATGGATACAGACGACCTGGCCCGCCGTTTCCCCAAGGTGCTTGTCGAACCGGACGTCCTCTACATCGACGAGGGCCAAGTGCTCACCTCCGCCGGCACAGCCAGCGGAATCGACCTCGCCCTACACATCGTCCGGCTGGACTACGGACCCGAGATCGCCAACCAAGTCGCCCGGCGGATGGTCACCGCGGCGCACCGCGACGGCGGGCAGTCGCAGTTCGCGTTCACGCCGGTCCCCGTTTCAGGGTTCGGCAACGCGCTCGGATCGGTGATGGACTGGATGTTCGAGCACCTCGACGAGCCGATCACCGTCGGGCAGCTCGCGGGGCTTGCCGCGATGAGTCCCCGGACAATGGCTCGACGGTTCGTCGAAGCGACCGGCACGACGCCCGTGCGGTGGCTCACCCATCAACGCATACTGCGCGCCCAGGATCTATTGCAGGCCACCACGCTTCCGGTCGAGGTGATCGCGAGCCGGGTCGGGTTCGGCACCGCGGTCAACCTGCGCCAGCACTTCCGCCGGGCGACGTCGACCACGCCGGGTGCCTATCGTCAGCGGGTTCGTCAGCTGACCTGACGCCCGACCTCACCACGCAGCGCGCCTACACGGGACTGGTCTGGGGCTTCGGCTCCACGTGCCCCTCGACCTCGAGGTGCGGGATCCACTCGAGCCAGCGGGGGAGGTACCAGTTGCGGTCTCCGAGTAGCACCATGGCGCTCGGCAGCAGGACCGATCGGATGACGGTGGCGTCGATCAGCAGCGCGACTGCCACCCCGAATCCCATCTGCTGGAACATGACCAGGTCGCCACGGGCGAAGCCGGAGAAGACGGCCACGATGATCAGGGCCGCACCGGTGATGATCCGGGCGGTCGAGGCGACCCCCCAGCGGACGGCCGCGGCGGTGTCGGCGCCCTGGTCGAAGCGCTCGCGGATGCGGCTGAGCAGGAAGACCTGGTAGTCCATCGAGAGGCCGAAGAGGATCGAGAAGAGGAACAGCGGAACCCAGGCCTCGATGGTGTCCACGGTCTGGAAGCCGAGGAAGTCCGCTGCGACGCCGTTCTGGAAGACCAGCACGAGCAGGCCGTAGGCGGCGCCGACGGAGAGCAGGTTGAGCGCGATCGCGGTGAGCGCGACCACGATCGAGCGGAAGGCGACCGTCAGCAGGACGAGTGAGAGGCCCAGGACGAACGCGAATACCAGCGGCGCCGGATTGGTGACGTTGTCGACGTAGTCGATGGTCTCCGACGTGGTCCCGCCGACCAGCGGATCCGCATTCGTGCCCTCGAGTGCCGCGGGAACAAGCTGCTCGCGCAGGTCGCGCACGGCGGCCATGGCCTCGTCGCCGCGCGGGTCGCCGCGCACCGGGACGACCAGGTCGGCGACGCCGCCTCTGCCGTCCCGGATCTCACCCGGCCCGAAGCGTGGGTCTGCCCCAAGTTCGCCGCCGAGCTGCTCCAGCGCCGTCGAGACCGCGCCGGAGTTGTTCGCCACGACCACGTGGACCGGGTTCACGGTCCGCTCCGGGAACTCGCGTTGCAGTGCGAGGTAGCCCTGCTTCGCGGCCATGTCGTCGGGGAGCGTGCTGACCCCGGCGCTGCCGATGCTGAGCCCGAAGGCCGGCAAGGCCAAGGCCACCAGCGCCGCGGTGCTCAGCGCGAGGCTGACGGCGGGACGGCGCAGGACCCGGTCGATGATCGCGCCCCAGATCCGGCCTTCCGGGTTCGCCCGCTGCACCGAGGGGCGGCCCACGATCGGCAGGCGGGCCGAGTCGACCCGGTCCTTGAGCAGCCCGAGCAGCGCCGGCAGCAGTGTGAGCGCCACCGCCAGTGAAGTGATGCCGACCAGGATCGCCCCCGCGGCCAGGCTACGGAAGATCGTCGAAGGCACGATCAACAGGCCGAACATCGCGATCACGAACGCGGACCCGCTGAACAGGACCGCGCGGCTGGCCGTCTCGCCGGTGGCGAGGATCGCATCATCCGGCGCCCGCCCGCGGCCACGCTCCTCGCGGTAGCGGGAGATGACGAACAGGGCGTAGTCGATGCCGAGCGCGAGCCCCATCCCGGTGAGCATGTTCGTCGTGAAGATCGACAGCTCGAACAGCTGGGTGAGCAGCGCGACCAGCCCGAGCGCAGTGACGATCGCGACGATCGCCATCAGCAACGGAACCAGGCCCGCGACGACCGTGCCGAACACGAGCAGCAGGATGATCAATGCTGCGGGGAGCCCGAACTTGAGCTCGCCGTTCTCCAGATCGCGCACCGACAGCTCGTTGAAGTCGTAATCGCGGGTCGCGTCGCCGGTGATCGCGACCCCGAAATCCGCCTCCGCGTCGGCCCGTTCCACGACGTCGATCTCGTCGCCCGCCTCGTCGACGTCGCTGATGTCGATCGGGACCAGCGTCGCCTGGCGATCTGCCGAGACCAGCGACGGGTCGTCGACGTCAACGTAGCTGTGGGCGTTACTCACGACGCCTGTCTCATTGCTCTCGCGCACGAGCCCCTCGACGAACGCCCGGAACTCGTCGTCGTCGACCGTCAGGCCCGACGAGCGCACCACGATCAGATCGGAGACTTCACGGTCCGGATCGGGCGGGAAGGCCGCGAGGAGCCGCTCCTCGGCCCGCTCGGACTCCGGATTGTTCGTCACCGCCCCCTCGGAGCTGAATCCGGTCAGCACCAGTACAAGGGCCGCGATCGAGCCCACCAGCACCAGACCCCAGACGGCGAGCGTTCGCCCGGCATGGCGGCTGCAGGCGCGGGCCAGCGAGGCGGTCGATAACCTGACGCCATTCATGTCCGTCACGGTCTCCGGTGCGTCTGATCGACGTCTTGAACGCAACGCGTGCAGCGCATCCACTCGCTGCGTCCCCAGACCTGGGGATGATCCGAAGACCACCGATCCGGTGTCTTTACCGGCCCAGGGCGGCAAGCCTAGCGTCACGGCGTGAACAACGGTCTGGTCACCCGACGGGCACAGTGGAATGGCCGGTTGCGTGCCGGGATCCACACCATGGCCTTCCATCACCCCGACGGTCAGGTGATCAAGGCTCACACGCATCCTGGGTGGAACATCGTCATACCCCGGGCCGGCCACATCAGCTGGGAAGCAGGCGGACATTCCGCTCTGCACGCCGCCGGAGTGGTCTTCCCTCCACACGTCACACATCGCGCCAACAGGATGCCGGATCACGTCTCGGTATTCATCGATCCATGGCACCTGCAACTCGGGCCGGGTCACCGTCGGGCAATTCCGCTCGATCTCCGCACCGCCGAACAACTTCGCGCCGTGTGGCCGCTGGGCGACGCGGGCGATCCCGACGAGCGTGCCAGGGAGACGGTGGTCCTCCTGCGACGGCGGGACCTTCTACCGCGCCGGGTTGCAATCGACACTCGGGTGGCCGCTGTGCTACCGAACCTCGCAGTCGCCGAATGTCTCGACCAGGTCGCGGCAGCGGTTCGGTTGTCCCCGTCGCGGCTGCGCGCCCTGGTCCACGAACAGACCGGAGCGCCTCCCGCCCAGTGGCGAATGTGGCGGCGCCTCCGGGCGGCCATCCTCGACCTGCCGGCCAAGCCGATCGCCCTGGCTGCCCTCGACGCGGGCTTCGCCGACCAGGCCCACCTGACCCGCACCGCCACCCGGCTCGTCGGCCAAACCCCCGGCGACCTGGCGCGCCTTCTCGATGACACGCCACACCGCCGCCACGACGAACGCATACCCGCCCTGACCGCCGCGGCATGATCGCCCCGCCTGCTGGCCCCATCCACTGACCGGAGATGCCTCCACCCTGTCGAGATCCCTGATCCGCTTGGCATTGCCGGTCGTCGTGCGCAGCCGCTCGGGCTGGCGTACGTGTCGTGCTTGGTGTACCCGGGCCCCGTCATCGCGACTGGAGACCCGGTCTCCACCTGCGGACCTAGACCACACCCCGCGTAGAGCGACGGCGTCAGGGTGTGAACGGGTCCCCTGGCACGGGAAGGCACGGCGGCGAATTCTCGGAATCCTGCCCGGGGTGGACCACCGCACTGGTAGGAACTGGAGCCAAGGAGATGAAGGTGATGCCGGCCGTGCTCTGTGCGCTCGACGTCAGGCTCGCGCCGGTCACAGCGATCGGACGAGAAGGGAGAGCAGGATGAAGCGACTACTCACCGCCGCCGCACTGGTCGCAGTAGCGGGAGTCTCGATGGCCGCACCCGCAGCGGCGCACACGCAGGAGGTCACCCCGCCGGGCCAGGACCCAGTCGTGAGCGGGCCGATCGCCGTCCCATGGGTTCAAGGCCACTGTCGCGCGCAAGCCCCGGCGGTCACTGCCGACGCATCAGGCGGTGTCGTGGTCTTCTCACCGCAAGGGGCGCTCCCTTGCTCTGACGAAATCACCAACCCTGGCGGGCAGGTCACCGGTCCCTGAGACGGGATGCAATCACGCCGGGCCTCGATATCGGCCCGAGCCTCCCGGCACGCCGGGCTACGTCTCGCCTACCAGAGCCCGAACCATGGGGAGGACTGGCTCAAGATTGCGCTCCTCGGTGTGACGGGCCAGGCCGCGCTCAGCTCGTGCGCGATCCTCTCGATGAGCTCCGTGACGTCAGCCGCCGCCGAGCTGTGCGTGGCCTCGGCGACGACCAGGACTGTCAGTGTCGAGTTGCGCACCGCCGAGTAACCGCTCTGCCGGTTCGTCCAGCGACGGGCGTGGGCGCGGCCGGCTCTGTCGGCGAAGACGACTTCATGAGGCTCGGGATGCTCGGTCCCACCCGAGAACGTCTCGTACGTCTCCTCGCCGGTCGCGTACCGCACCTCCAGGTAGGCATAAAGCCTCGCCACGTCGAACACGGCCACTGGAACACCCGAAGCCATTGACATCGCGTTGCACAGGTCGACCAGCGGATGCACGCGGGGAAGGGAATGCTCCAGTCTGAAGCGCCGCAGCAAGGACTCCGACGCGCAGCGGTACTGCGTGGGTTTGAGCCCCATCCGCGAGTACACGCGCCGCCACGCCTGAATCTCCGGAAGCTGGCCCTCAGACCCGGTGGCGAGCCGGGAGGCCGCGACCGCCTCGTACACAGCCAGTCGAGGGTCGACGACCGCGTCGTGGTCGATCGGCCCGGCGACGAGAACTCCCGCCGCGAGCTCCGGAAAGTCCTTCCAGATATCAGGTGAGTGCTGAAAATGCATGAGGTGTCCCCTCGCGCCTTGCCGTTCTCCGTCGGGACGACGGTCTCAGAAGGAGATCTCGACCGAGTACATGGACATCTCCTCGACGCCCGGCGTCATCGGCGGCCACCAGGCTGCATCCGGCGACACGGCCACGACCGTGCGCTTGCAGGACGGTCGGACGCTGGCGACGGGTGAAGAAACATACATCCGGGATGTATATTCATTGGAGTCCCCCCGGAGTGTGGCCATGGCTCTGAATCTCTCGGTGTCCGGCGCTCGATCGAGCTTCAGCATGGGACGATCCGCTACCGCGAGCGTGGCTTCGGGCCGGCGGTGGTCTTCGTTCATGGCGTGCTCGTCAACGGCGACCTGTGGCGACATGTCGTGCCGCCGATAGCAGATGCCGGCTTCCGCTGCCTGACTCCAGATTGGCCGCTCGGCGCGCATGAGCTGCCGATGAGGGAGTTGGCCGATTTGAGCCCGCCCGGGCAGGCCGCGATGATCGCCGAGTTTCTCACCGCCCTCGATCTCAGCGACGTCACGTTGGTCGCTAACGACACTGGCGGTGCGCTCGTGCAGATCCTGATCACGCAGCGGCCTGAGCGGATCAAGCGAGTGGTGCTCACGTCGTGCGACAGCTTCGAACGCTTCTTCCCTCCGGTCTTCCAGCCGCTCGCGCTGCTTGCCCGGCTGCCGGGTGCGATCTGGTTGGTGGTGCAAGCCACTCGCCTTCGCGCGGTGCAGCGGCTCCCTATCGTCTTTGGCTGGGTGGCCAAGCGGCCGATTCCGGCTGTGATCGCCGACTCCTACCTGCGGCCTGCCCGGACACACCGCGGCGTGCGGCGCGACTTGCGCCGATTCCTGCGCGACGTGCATCGCCGTCATACGCTCGCCGCAGCGGAGGCGTTTCCGCAGTTCGAACGCCCGGTTCTGGTGGTGTGGGCCGACGAGGATCGGCTGTTTCCGGTATCGCTCGCGCGTCGTCTCGCGGAGTTGCTGCCGGACGCCGAGTTGCGGCTGGTTTCGGACAGCTACACGTTCATCCCTGAGGACCAGCCAGCTGTCCTCAGCGATCTGGTCATCGACTTCGCCGGATCGGATCCAGCGGGCCGATGACCGAACGGCGGCGGCAGGAGGATCGATCGCGGGCGACCCGCGCGGCCCTGATCTCGGCGGCTCGGACTTTGTTCGCCGAGCACGGCTATCCGGCCGTCTCGGCCGAGGAGATCGTCAGCGCGGCCGGCCTCACACGTGGCGCGCTTCGGCACCACTTCGGCGGCAAGCCCGAACTCTTCAGGGCGGTGCTCGAGCAACTCGAAGGGGAGCTCACGGGTCGGATCCTCTCGGGGATCTCCGATCCCCAGGACGTCTGGGGCTCGCTGACCGGCGGCGTGGCGGCCTTCCTCGATGCGTGTGAAGACCCGGAGCTGGTCCAGATCGCGTTGATCGACGCGCCCGCCGTCTTGGGTTGGGCCACCTGGCGAGAGATCGAGGCAAAGCACGGCCTCGGTCTCATCATCGCCGGACTCGAGCGGGCCAGGTCCGACGGCATCATCTCGCGGCAGCCGGTGGACGTGGCGGCCAAACTGTTCCTGAGTGCCACGATCGAGGCCGCTCTGCTCATCTCGACAGCAGAGGACCGTAACTCCGCTCGTGCCACTGCCGAGCGGGCTCTTCTCAGCCTGCTGTCCGGACTTCGCGACGTGCGTCCATGAGCACCCATCCGTACGACGTCATCGTGGTCGGCGCCCGGGTCGCCGGTGCGGCAACGGCGATGCTGTTGGCCCGGGCCGGCCTGCGCGTACTCGTCGTGGACCAGGCCAGGTTTCCCAGCGACACCCTGTCGTCGCATCAGGTCCAGGTGCCGGGCATCGCCAGATTGCGCCGTTGGGGACTGCTCGATTCCGTTGCCTCCTCAGGTGCACCCGCAACCAAGCGAGTGCGTTTCGATCCCGGGCACGTGTCGATGGAGGGCCGGTTCCTTGCGTACCACCAGGTCGACGCTCTCTACAGCCCGAGGCGGATCGTCCTCGATGCTCTTCTGGTAGACGCGGCCCGAGTCGCCGGTGCGGAGGTTCGCGACGGCTTCCGTGTCGACGAGCTCGTGTGGTCCGACGGTCGTGTCGTCGGCATTAGCGGCCGAGAGCGCGGCACCCGGGCCTCGGTCACTGACAGGGCTCGGCTCATCATCGGAGCTGACGGCAAGAGGTCCTTCGTCGCGAAGGCAGTCGGGGCGCGCGCCTACCTCACGAAGCCGGCGACGTCGGTCGGCTGCTACACGTACTGGTCAGGTGTCCCGGCGACCGTCGGGAACCTGTACCAGCGCCCGGGTCGAGCTGTGGCGGTCTTTCCCACCAACGACGACCTCACGATGGTCTACGTCGGTGCCCGCCCTTCGGAGCTGGCGGCATTTCGTGCTGACCCCACGGGTCGCTACCTCCAGAGCCTCGACCAATGCGCCGACCTCGGCGATCGCGTACGACAAGGCCATCGCGCCGAGCGGTTCCGACTCGCCCCGGATCTGCCGAACACCTTTCGTGTGCCGTACGGGCCGGGGTGGGCGTTGGTTGGCGATGCCGGAGTCGTCATGGACCCGATCACCGCCCAAGGCATCACGAACGCCTTCACCGATGCGGAGCGGCTGTTCGATGCCGTCGCCGACGGTCTCGGCAGCGCCAAGCCGCTCGACTCGGTCCTCGCCCGCTACCACCGCCAGAGAGACTCCGCCGTCAAGCCGATGTACGACCTGACCGTCCGGCTCGCGCAGTTGCGGCCCCTCCGCGCTGCCGAGAAGTATTTGCTTGCCGCTGTCGCGGATCGGCAGTCCGAAGTTGACCGGCTGCTCAGTGTGTTCGCCGGCATCGTTCCGCTCGGCGAGTATCGGTCGGTACGCAACCTCGGGCGGCTGCTGGGCATGCGGTTCGCTACCTCCGTCGGCGACGCTCGACTCTGCCCGGCGAGTCGATAGCGTGAGGTCATGCCCCCTCATGTGCCATCGGGTCGAGAGGGCGGCCAAGGCCGTCTGCTGTGGATCCGGTCAGCGTTGTCGCTGGCGGTGATCAGGAATTGGCTGGCGATCTCGACGCCGACGCCGCCGTGAGTGCGACCAGGTCGGGGGCTGCGGCGCGGACGAGGCCCGCGATTTTGCCGGTTGAGCATCTTGATTTCCTCGTCGAGCGTCTTCCATCGGCGGGCCAGATCGCGAAGGGCGGTCGTCACGCCGGCCATGAGCAGCCGTTCAGGTCGCCGCTGAGGGCGACGAGGTCGTCGATCTCGGCGCAGCCGGAGGCAGCGGTTGACCAGGCTCCGCTTGGTCAGGACAACGAGCTCGTCGCGAAGCGGCGATGGAGCGCCGATCACGACGCCCCACAGGGTGTTGGACGCTTGCGTGCGGGCCTTGACCGCGCTGGTCGGGTGACCCGCA
>DAIUDS010000006.1:0-24190 GCA_036845485.1 Jiangellaceae bacterium | reverse complement strand
CGCCACGCTCACCGAGGAAGCCTGGGCGGATCAAGGCGGAACGGCCAGGGCGCGCACCGCGCTGAGCCGGGTGCGGGGCCATGGGCGTTCCTCCCTTTCGGCACTCGCCCGGCTGCGGCCCGTACCGGCGGCCGTCGGCGAGCGACTCGTGGGGCTCGTGGACGGTGTGGCCGCAGCAGCCGTCGCCAGGAGCCTGACCAGGACCGCGGACGCCGTCTGGCGTCATCACCCCCTCCAGGTCCGGGCCTGGTTCGAGGGCACGGCGTCGGCACCGAGCCCAGCGCTCGGGCCGGGCACCTGGGAACCGTTCGTGTACGCCACGCTGATGGCTGCGAGGAAGGCCACGCCGGGCATCGCGGCGGCGCCGGGCGGCGGGGCAGGCCGGGTAACCGTGGTCAGAGATCCGCACGCCCCCCCGGTGGCGCCTTGGCGAGCGGTCGTCGTCGCTCCATTCCCGGTGCCGGCATTGGCCCCGATGTTGTGGGGAGCTGCGGGCCTGGTCACGCTGGGCGGCAACCCGGGCGCTCACCTGGTCGAGATCGCTCGGTCCCTGGGCGTCCCGGCCGTCGTCGGCGTTGGCAAACACGGTGCGACGTTGGGCGAGTTCTCCGCTAGTCATGCGATCGCCGCCGTCGACGGTGATGGCGGCGGCGTCGTGCTGCATTCTTGACAGGACGAAGGTGGTTCGTCGGGCGTCACACTCCCGCGGGCAGATATAGTGCGTCATCGATACTTCGGCTGCATGAGGACGGCTTTTCGTGAGTCTGCTGGTCAACGAGGGTGAGCGCCGCACCGCTCATCAGTTGGTGCGCGACACGCTGCGGCGGGCGATCCTCACCGGGCAGATACCTGGTGGCGAACGCCTCGTCCAGGCCGACCTGGCGCAACAGATGCGGGTCAGCACGACGCCGGTGCGCGAGGCGCTGCGCGACCTCGCCGCCGAGGGCCTGATCCGCCTCGATGCCCATCGCGGCGCAATTGTGCACGAGCCGAGTCAGGCCGAGCTGGAGGAGATCTACCGGATCCGGCAACTCCTCGAGCCCGAGGTGATGGAGCGGGCGATCGAGCGCATCACCGACGACGACATCGAGGAGGCGGCGCAGATCCTCCGGCTGGCCGACGAGGAGCACGACCCGGCGTCCTGGGTCGACCTGAACCGCCGGTTCCACCGGGTGTTCACCCGGGTTGCAGACGCCCCGCGACTGGCCGGGATCGTCGAGACGCTGCAGGACAGCGCGACGATGTACATCGTCGCTGCCCTCACGCTCGGCACCCGCAGCACGGACGAAGCCAACGCTCAACACTGGCAGCTGCTCGAGGCCGTTCGGGCCCGCGACATCGATGCGGCCCGGCACACCATGATCGCCCATATCCACACCACGCTGGAGAGCGTGCCGGAGCTTCCCGAGCGTTGATCCCACCACGGACGTCTTGTGGTGCATCACGTAGAATGCATAATCTTGCCTCGTTGATCGTGGAGGTACCGTGACGGCACGCTTTCGGGTCGTTATTACCGACCAGATCTTCCCGACGATCGACATCGAGCGTGAGATTCTCGCCGGCATCGACGCCGAGCTCGAGGTCGCATCCGGCAGCCGGGACGACGTTCTCCGCATCGCCGCGGATGCCGACGCGCTGCTCAACACGTACTTCTCGTTCGACGCCGCGGCCCTCGGTCGCCTGCGCCGCTGCCGGATCGTCGCGAGATACGGCATCGGTGTCGACAACATCGACCTCGATGCGGCCCGGGAGAGGGGAATAGTCGTCACGAACGTTCCCGACTATTGCGTCGAGGAGGTCGCCGCGCACGCCGTCGCGATGGTCCTGTCACTGTTGCGGCGGCTTCCGGAGGGCCAGGCCGTGTTGGAGCGCGGCGGTTGGGGCGTCGACGAGCTTCGCCCGATCAAGAGGCTGTCCCAGACCACGATCGGCGTCGTGGGACTGGGTCGCATCGGTCGTGAAGTCGCTCGCCTTCTCGGGGCCTTCGGTGCCCGGATGGTCGGGTACGACCCTTACGTCGCCGACCTACCCGGGGTCGAGCCGATGGAGCTCGACGACCTGCTGGCGACCGCCGACGCTGTAAGCCTGCACAGCCCGCTCCTCCCCGGGACGAAAGGGATGATCGCCGCAAAGCAGCTCGCGCACATGAAGCCGGACGCGGTCCTCGTGAACACCTCACGGGGTCCGCTCGTCGTCCTCGACGACCTGCTCGGCGCACTTCGGAGCGGAACGATCCGCGGCGCAGGCCTCGACGTCTACGAACACGAGCCGCCGGATCCGGCACGGCTGGAAGGCGTGCCCGGCCTGCTGGCGACGCCGCACTCGGCCTTCTACTCCGAGGCGGCGCTCACCGAGTCACAGACCAAGGCAGCCACTCAAGTCGTCAAGGTCCTCACCGGCGAGGCACCCGACTACCAGGTGAACTGACACGCCGAGCCCAGCATGGCTTAGGTGATCAAACCCCCCGTTGGCCCGGGAGGCGGGTCATGCTCGGCCGAAGTCCCGAGGGTCAGCTGGCTACGTTCCCGACGGCTTCTCCACGGGTGCGCAGCACAGCGGCCAGCGCCCGGTCGAGATGCTGCCGCAGGATCTCACGGGCCTGGTCGGCCCGCTTGCGCCGGATCGCGTCGAGAAGGGCGCGATGCTCGCGGTCCGCCTCGATCGTGAGCGACGGAGTCTCACGCACCGCCTCGACCTCGGTCATGGTCGCCAGATCGGGGACGCTGTGCACCATCGCCTCGAGCCGTGGCGAGCGCGCCGCGGCCGTGAACATCGCATGGAATCGCCGGTTCAGCATTCCCCAGGTCGCCGGCGCCACTGTGCGGTCCATCTCTTCGAGGAGGTTCTCGGCCCGGGCCAGCTCCTCTTCGGTGATGTTCTCGACGATCTTGTCAATGAGCGAGGTCTCCAGCATCTTGCGGATCTCGTAGATCTCCGGGAGCTCGTCGCTGTCAAGAGCACGCACGACCGCTCCGCGGTGCATGTCGGAATGGACGAGTCCAGAACCGACCAGGTCTCGGATCGCCTCCCGCACCGGAGTCGTGCTGACTCCGAGCCGGGCGGCGATCTCGGTCTGGATCAGGCGTGCCCCGGCGGGCAACGACCCGCTCAGGATGGCATCGCGCAGCCCATCGAGCACGAACTTGTGCGCGGTCGAGCGTGATGCCGAAACGTCCGGGAGCGCGGATCGGCGAGCAGAGTCCGCATGCCGCAGCTCGGTGATGGTCATGATTCCCCCCAGGTGATCGGGCACGGCGTCAGGTGCGGTCGGCGCCGTTGCCGATCTCATCGTGTGGACTCTGGCACCTCGACGGCAAGCGAGCCAGCCGATTGTTTACGAGCTGCACACCATCGTTAACACGGGCGTCTCGTGAACCCTTCCGCGAGCCCCCGTTCCGTGGCACGACGGCTGGAGGACACACCACCGCCTAAGCAGCTCGAGCCGGCCGTGGTTCAAAAGGGGTGGCCGGCCGCTACGACATTCCCGAGGCGTGGCCAACCCTTGGCCTGATGGTATACATCCTACATACTGTCTGGATGGAGATGCCGAGAATGGGAGTCAAGCCCTTGTGAGAGCACGGATCTTCGTCCCCCAGCCGATTTCGAGGTCGAGGAGCGGCTGATGTCGTGACGACTGTGGGGAGATCCCGGCGACGCCCGCGCTGGCTAGCCACGAGGGAAGCAGGGCCGGATCAGACCAGCCTGGTCGGCCACAGCAGGGCCACGCCCTACCTGCTGTCCGCACCGTCGATCATCATGGTTAGCGCGCTGCTGGCGTTTCCCGTGGCCTACGCTGCATGGGGCAGCCTATTCGAGTCCGAGTTCCTCGGCGGCCCGCAACGCTTCGTCGGACTGCAGCAGTATGTGGACCTGTTCTCCGATGCCGACTTCCTGTGGTCGATCAGCCGAACATTCATCTTCGTCGTCGGAGTTCTGGTCCTCGGCATGACGCTCGGGCTGGTCTTCGGCTTTGCACTCAACCGGGCCGCCGGAAGGCTGCGCATCCTTCGCGGTGTGACGATCGTCCCGTATCTCATCTCGGGCATCGCAACCGCAGTGATTTTCCGGCTGATCCTGAACCAGGACTTCGGCCAGGTCAATCGGTTTCTGGAGTTGTTCGGTATCCCGGCGCCCGCGTGGTTCTCCAGCCCGAACCTGGCGATGTTGGCGTCGATCCTTGCGCAGGTCTGGGCTGACCTGCCACTCGCTGTGCTGCTGATACTCGGTGGGTTGCAGTTGATCGACCCACAACTGATGGATGCCGCCGAAGTCGACGGCGCCAGTGGCTGGAAGCGGGCTTGGCGAATCTCCATCCCGATGATCATGCCTCAGCTTTCTCTCGCCACGATCCTTCTCAGTTACCAGGCGCTCACATCGCTCGGCGTGATCGTCGCGCTCACCGGTGGCGGACCCGTGGATGCGACGAGGACCCTTCCGATCGCCCTCTACGAGTCCGCGTTCGTCGACCTGGAGACGAACGAGGCGCTCGCGATCGTCATCGTGATTCTGCTTTTCAATGCGCTCCTCACCCTCGGCTACATCGGCGTGACCCGCCGGTACGACGTGGGGGAACAATGAGTGCACGGGCCACTGCCAAGGTGCGTTCCCGGGATACGCACACCAGTCCGCCCGTCGATGTCGTCGTGAAGAGGTGGCTACGCAGGATAGGAATCTGGATCCCATTGGCCGTCCTGGCCGTATGGACGATCTTCCCGATCCTGATGACGCTGTCGATCTCGTTCAAGACTCGCGCCGATGTGTCGGCCGACCCCGGGCTCATCCCGTCCAACCCCACGCTCGAGGGGTATATCTCGGTGTTCGAGCAAGAGGGGTTCCGGTCCGCGTTCGTCAACAGCGTCGTCGTCGGCCTGGGGACGGCTGTGCTCACGCTGGTCCTCGCCGTCCCGGCGGCCTACGCGTTCGTTCGGTTCCGGTTCCGCGGTCGACACCTGCTGCTGTTGTTCACTCTGCTGCCACGCCTCATTCCAGGCCTCGGCCTCATGGTCCCGCTCTACCAACTTGCAGTCGCGCTGGGCGCGATCAACAAGCTCTTTACCTTGGTCGTCGCGTTCACCGGAACGGTCCTGCCCTTGGCTGTGTGGCTCCTCGTCGGGTTCTTCCAGCACGTGCCGCGTGGCTTGGAGGAGGCGGCGATGGTTGACGGGGCGACACTGTTCACCCGAATTCGTTACATCGTGTTGCCGCTTGCCGTGCCCGCGATGATCACCATCGGCGTGCTGGCGTTCCGGGAGGCGTGGAACGAGTTCAACCTCGTGCTTGGACTGACAACAAGCCGGGGGAGCCGGACGCTTCCTTACGAGCTGTTCCTGATGACACAGACCACCGGATTCCAGGACAACCCCGGGCAGGCCGCCTTTGCCATCATGACGATCATCCCGTTCATATTCGTTTACCTCCGCATCGAGCGGTATGTCGTCGGCGGCATTACCAGCGGAGCAGTCAAGTAGCGAGCAACCGCGAAGATTTCTAGTAGGGAGAGTGGACATGAAGAGGACAGGTTCCGCTGGACTGACAACTGCTGGCGGCCAACGGCGGTCGCGGCGAGCCAGCATCACCGCGGGCGTCGCGGGCCTAGGGCTCGCGATGGCCGCATGTGGCGCTGACGATGACGAATCCGCGGACGACGACGGGCCCGTAGTCGTGACCGTCTGGTTCAACGGCGAAACGGTGCCGGCGGACGAGTTCGCGTCGCTCGAGGAAGAGCATGACGTGATCGTTGAATGGGACATCCGAGGTGATGCCATCATCACCGACATGCTGCGTATGCGGGACGCCGGCGAGGAACTGCCGGACATCGTTGAGATCGATTCGCACCTGACTCCCGCCCTGTTGGAGGCTGAACTCGCGGCGCCCATGACTGAGCAGATTGCGAGGTTCGAGGAGGAGGAGCCTGAACTCTATGCGACCATCCCGGAATCTGTCTGGGAGGACGGCACTTACGACGGCGAGATCTATCACTTTCCGAACAAGAGTCTCGTGGACGCGCTCTACTACAACGTCAACCTTCTAGAGGCGGCCGGTGTCGAGCCGCCTCCGTACGACAGCTATTGGGATCTGGTGGACGCGGCGCGCGCGATCCAGAACGCCAACCCGGACCTGCCGGCGTACTACGGCACCGGCGGAGCCAGCCACGACCGCATGTTCCGTTGGCTGTTCTCTTTCGGGACTCCATTCGACGGAAACATCCCGGACCTGACCAGCGAGCAGGGCGTCGAGATGATCGACTTTCTCCAGACGATGTACGAAGAGGGAATCACCGACCCCGAGTTCATGATCGGTCAGCAGGACGAGGCCAAGGGTGCGTTCGTGGCAGGCGAATTACCGTTCATTGACGAGGGCCTCAATGGCGGTCCCGGCTTCATGTTGGACGACTTCCAGTATGGCGAGGACTGGATGACGGCCCCGTACCCCGTTCACGAGGAGAATGGCGGTCAGTACCTCGGCGTGCCTCGTGGCTGGTCGATGGCTGCGGACACTGAGCACCCCTACGAGGCGAGCCTCGTGCTCCGCTACCTGTCGGAGCCGGAGATCGCCGCAGAGCGGTACTTCGAGCTGGAGTCCGGTATTGTCCAGTCGATCCCGGTGCTCGAAGGCGAGCAGATGGCCGAGGAGCAGCCATTCTTCACCGCGGAGCTGCTCGATATCTTCCAGAATCTGGAAGCGCAGATCCCGCCGGCTACCAACACGAACGCGGTCGGTGAGGTCCTGATCGATCTGGTCGAGGAGTTGACCGTGACGGGCACGGACGACTCGCCCGAGCAGGTTGCGGAACGGTATCAGCAGGTGCTCGACGAAATCCGGTGACTTCACTGCTCGAGGAGCTGGGCGATCTTCGCCGAGGCGAGGCCCCGCAACTCCTCGAGCAGTGTCGCGGCCAGTGGGATCCCGGCGGCCAGCATTCGTTGTCTGTCCGTCGGGATCCGGCTGCCAGGGGTACGAACGGGCGCGAAACCGGGCCGCGGTGCAGACCGGCGCAGGTCGTCGAGATGACGGTCGACGTCGCGCGTGAACTCGTCCAACGGGCGAAAGAGGTCGGGTCTCACGACAAGGATGGTTTGCCCAATGCCGCCCGACGCGGAGGCCGGCGCGTCCACGTCGCGACCGAACGCAGCGCCGTTAAGCACGCCGGCGATGAGCCCGACCGCGAGGCTCAAGCCATAGCCTTTGTGTTCGCCGATTGGTACCAAGCTGCCCTCGCTCACACGGTGCGGGTCGGTCAGCGGTAGACCTTCCGGGTCCATTACCCAGCCCATAGGGAGGGGCGCACCGGTCCCGGCCGCCGTGGCGACTTTGGCCCACGAGGCGACGGCCGTCGCCATGTCCAACTCGAAGTGCGGGCCTGGCCCGGCCGGGACGGCGACGGCGATTGGGTTGGTGCCGAGCAGCCGCTGTGTCCCACCCCAGGGCGCCATGAAGTTCATGTCGGAAACAGCCAGGTAACAGGCGATGAACCCGCGCTCGACCACTGCACCCGTGTATACGCCGCCGGCACCGGCGTGAGTGCTTCGCCGAGTGCCAACCCACCCGATGCCGATCGAGCTGGCCTTCTCGATCGCGGTCTCGACCGCCCGCATCACCACGACGTGACCGAGCCCGAGATCGCCATCCACGAGTGCACTAACTGGTGTGTCCTGTTGGACGCGCAGCTCAGGGCGCGGATTGATGTCACCCGTGGCCAGCGCCGCCGCGTAGGAGGGTAGTCGAGCTACGCCGTGTCCCCGCTGGCCGCGTAGGTCAGCCTCGACGATGGCCCACGCGGCGGTGCCCGCGTGCTCGTCGGACATTCCGAGGTCGTGGAGAACCGCGCACACGAAGCGTGACAATGACGCGACGGCGACGTGGGTGTCAGGCAGGTGGCTCACCGCCGGATACCGGCGACCAAGCGCTCCACGTTGCCGTGCAATATGGCGGAGCGGTCGGACCCGGAGAGCGATCGCACCGCGTCAAGCGTGTCGACCGGTGTCAGATCTCCCATCGGAAACGGAAAGTCGGAGCCGAGGACTACCCGGTCGGCACCGGCCCAGTCGACGAGGAAGCCGACAACCTGCGGATCGTGCAGGACAGTGTCGAAATAGACGTTGGACAGCGACTCGGTCGGCTTGCGGGTGAGATTGACGGCCGTCTTGGACGGTGCTGCCTCGTATCCACGATCCCAGCGAGCGGCCTGCCAGGGAACGAAGCCCCCACCGTGCACAAGGATCAGCGCCAGTCCTGGGAATCGCTCCAGCACACCGCCGAAGACCAGGTGTGCTACTGCGATGGTCGATTCGGATGCGCGCCCGACGAGGTTCTCCAGCAGGTAGCGCGACATGTCGCGTCCGGCGAGGGGCAGGTAGGGATGGATCAGGATCGGGCAGCCCAGCTCCGCCGCCGCCCCCCAGAATGGGTTGAGCCCGGGATCGTCCAGATCCACGCCATCGATCGTCGTCGCGATCTCGGCGCCGACGAACCCGGCCTCGGTGACGGATCGCCTTAGCTCGGCCGCCGCGGCTGGCGGATCCTGGAGAGGCACCGTGCACAGGCCCAGGAGGCGGTCGGGGTGTAGCGCGACCGTCGCCGCGAGCGCCTCGTTGAACATGCGGGTGTAACGCACGGCAGCGCCGCTCGGCAGGCCGTAGCCGGTCAGATCGATCCAGCTCGAGATCAGCTGCACGTCGACGCGGCCGGCGTCCATGGTGGCGATTCGATGCTCGATGTTGACCAGGTCGTCGCGGATCGCCGGGGTTGTCGGCCCACCAGCGAACTGGATGGAGACGAGCCCGTCACGCTCGACGACTTCCGCCCCGTACCTGCTCGAGCCGCGTCTGAGCTGGTCGAACAATCCCGGAGGCACGCAATGAGCATGGACGTCGTAGGTCGTCATATCGCGTTCAATCCGGACCATTCGTGGCACTGGGGGCAAGGCCGGCCCTCCCGTGGTCGGCTGGCGGGAGGTGCCGGTTCGTTCACAGTGGGCGCTCCGCCATCGTCGTGTCCACCGTTACAACCGCTGGATGGCCCGACTGCACTGTCTGGACCGCCTGCTTCAGCACGGCCCGGAACTGCTCGCCGTCAGCCGCCCGGAAGCCGGCCACGCCACACGCCCGGGCGATCTCGTCCGCGGCCGGCGGCCGTCCGAAGTCGCTTGCGACGTAGCCGTGCCTCACCTGTGCACCGTCCGGATAGCCGTCTCGACCGGCGAGGCGCACGCTGTTGTAAACGGCGTTGTTCGCGACGATCGCGATCATCGGAACCTGGTTGGTCGCGGCGAACCACAAAACCGCCGAGGGCACCGCGAACAGGAACGAGCCCTCGCCACAGAGGGCGACCGGGATGTCGCCGGTACGGGCAAGCCCGAAGCCCACGGCGGCGCCGAGCCCCCAACCGAGGTAGCTCCCACCGTTGCGGAACAGGCGGCCTGGGCCGAGGTCCTTCATCTGCAAGGCGATCGGATTGCCCGAGGTGACCGCCTCTTCGAAGACAACGATGTTGTCGGGCAGGTCTTCGGCGAGCACCTGTCCGATGAATGTCGGCGACACCGGCTCCCCCGCAGGCGCGTCGACCTGGGCCCACGCCGGGTCGGACCATGCGACGTGCTCGGCCTGGAACGCTGCCGCGCGCGTGTCGATCCGCTTCTGTGTTGACGGCTCGAGGCGGTCGGCGATCACCCGCCGCAACGCCTCGAACGTCCGCCTGGCATCGGCCCGGATACCCAGATCCGACGGGAACCCCCAGGTCTGAACGGTCTCGAAGAACGGATCATGACCGACATGGACCAACTTGGTCTGCGTGGACGGCTCGGTCAACGCAGGCACGTAGGGCACGTCGTGCTCTGCGACGATGATCAGGTCGGCGGACTCGGTGGCGGCCTCCGGGCGGAAGCCGAGGTGGTGCTCGTGCGTCAAGGGAAAATTGACACGGCCGCGGTATTCGACGACACCGATTCCGGCCATCTCGGACAGCTCCACCAAGGCGCGGACGGCGTCGGGGTCGCGGCCGAGGTAGCCCGCGAGGACAACCGGACGCCGCGCGGCGAGTATCCACTCAGCGATCTGTTCGATGTCCTCAGAGTTCGGCGACCCGGCCCGGACCGGCGGGAATCGGCCAGCGTCGATGTCCCCGCCAAGGCTCGTTTCCTCCATCAACGCCTCGCGAGGGAACGTGACATACACCGCTCCCGCCGGGTCGGACTCGGCGACCTGGAAGGCTCGCTGAACTGTTCGCGGAATCGCAGCCGCGCGGTAGGCGATCTGCTCGTTCTTGACGTAGTTGCGAACGAGCATGGCCTGGTCCGGGACGTCCTGGAGCCAGTTGATGAACTTGGAACGACCTCCGGGAACCCCTTCTACACTCACCGGACTGCGGCCCGCGCACAACACGACCGCGGCTCGGGTCGCCTTGGCGTCGTTCAACGAACCCGCGGCGTTGG
The DNA here is from genome assembly GCA_036845485.1 of Jiangellaceae bacterium. Classification (GTDB taxonomy): domain Bacteria; phylum Actinomycetota; class Actinomycetes; order Jiangellales; family Jiangellaceae; genus DAIUDS01. The sequence continues at coordinate 13,761 of DAIUDS010000006.1, read as the reverse complement.
CCGTGCCGACGTCAACGTGGACGAACGCGACCTGCGCGCGACCGGTCGCGAGATAGACCCCTTGAGCGGCCGAGCTCGCGAGACTTTCGAATGGGCACATCAGCAACTGAGGCAACGGCTCGCCTGCCGCCGAGAGCTTCGCGTATGCCTCCTGGACGGGAAATGTGTCGGTTCCAGGGTTCATGAGAATGAAGCGGACCCCCCGGTCCTGCAACGTTCGCAGGAACAGCTCTGCTCCGGTCGCCATCTCCGTCAAATGTCGACTCCTTGTGAAGACACGATTCTACCATTCTATACGATGTATGATCGCAGTGCTTCAGGGCCCGGGCATCCCGGCTGTGGGAGGTTGTCACATGCGCAGCAACTATGGACTGCACATCGACGGCAAACAGGTTCCGGCTCGTGACGGCAGCACGCTGCCCGTTCTCAACCCCGCGACCGGAGACGTCGTCACGACGGTGGCGGCCGCCGCTGTCGAGGACGTCGACGCGGCAGTCCGAGCCGCGTCAGCCGCCTTCGCCGATGGGAGATGGTCGCAGCTGCGCGGGCGTGACCGGGCTCGTGTCCTTCAACGCGCGGCAGCCGCGCTGTCCGACCAGCTCCAGGATTTTGCGCGGAACGAGACGATGCAGATCGGCAGGCCCCTGCGCGAGATGCGTGCACAGGTGCAGCGCGCACCCGAGTGGTTCGAGTACTACGCCAGTGTCGCGCATACCGCCGAGGGCAGCATCCCGGACATCGGCGAGCAGCACCTCAACATCGTCCAGCGCGTGCCGCTGGGCGTGGTGGGCCTGATCACGCCGTGGAACCACCCGTTGCTGATCCTGATGAAGAAACTGTCCGCGGCGCTCGCGGCCGGCAACTCCGTGGTCATCAAACCCTCCGAGTTCGGACCCGTCGCTGCTCTCGAGGTGGTGGAGGTACTCGAGCGCGCCGGTCTGCCTGCCGGCGTCGCCAACGTCGTCACCGGTTACGGCTCCGTGACCGGCCAGGCCCTTGCCGAGCACCCCATGCTGGCCAAGGTCGACCTCACCGGAGGAACGGAGACGGGCCGTGCAGTGGCCGCAGCGGCCGGTCGCAACCTGATCCCGGTTGCCGCCGAGCTCGGCGGCAAAGCGCCGGTGGTCGTCTTCGACGACACCGACCCGCAGGTTGCTGCCGCCGGTGCCGCCTTCGCAGCGTTCATCGCGACCGGGCAGGTCTGCATCCAGGGCTCGCGGTTGCTTGTGCAGGAGGCCGTGTTCGACGACGTGGTGGACCGCTTCGTGGAGCGGGCCCGGACGCTTCGGGTCGGCGACCCTATGGCGCCTTCCACCCAATTGGGGCCGCTCGCGTCCGGACGACAACTCGAACGGGTGTCGGACAGCGTCGAGCGTGGACGGAAGGAAGGCGCCAGTATTCTGTGCGGAGGGGAGCGCCTGACCGCCGCACCTCTCGACAAGGGCTACTTCTACGCGCCGACCGTCATCGGTGATGTCGACCCGTCGATGTCGGTGTGGCGTGACGAGATCTTCGGACCCGTCACGGTCGTCAAGCCGTTCCGCGACGAGGCCGAGGCCATCACGTTTGCCAACGACGCTCAGTTCGGGCTGGCGGCATCAGTCTGGACTCGGGACGTCGCACGGGCTCACCGCGTCGCCGACGCGATCGACGCCGGCATCATCTGGATCAACGACCATCACCGCATCGACCCCTCGTCCCCTTGGAGCGGTCGCAAGGACAGCGGCATGGGTCAGGAGAACGGGCTCGACGGTTACCGGACGTACACGGTCCCCAAGAGCATCATCATCAATACGCACGACGAGCCCTTCGACTGGTACGCGACCGACGAGGACCTCCGTTACTCGTGATCACGGGATGACAGGCAGGAGGAGGTACGAAGGCTCGCGCGGCGAGGTGTGGAGTCTGACCTTCGTGTCGAAGATCTCCGGCGGTCGGTCGTCGGGATCGGTGTGCGTCATCCCGCCGGTGCCGCGCGTCGCGTAGTAGAAGGAGCTCCCGTACTCGTCGAGCTCGCCCTCGTACTCGTAGTCCTTGCCGCGGACCGTCAGTGCGATTCGGTACGCAGGAGGCACCACGATGCAGCTCGGCCAGATCTCGATGTCGAGCCCGTAGACCTCCCCGGGGGCAAGCGGCCGCTTCCGGAGGTGGGTGTGGCGCGGCCGGTACGGTCGGCTACGTTCCTGATCGAGCTCACGGTGCGAAGCACGTAGCCAGCCCATCGCGATCGGCGTGTTGGGGTCGTTGGCGCCTTCGAAGGTGACTTCTACGCCCGAGGGGTCGAAGACCCGCACGATCAAGAACAGATCGGCGTCGGTCGTGTCCGACGAGACGAAGAGCCTGGCAGCCATCGGACCGGTGATCTCGAGCTCCTCGGTAAGGGCCGGCAGCCAGAACGTCAGCCCTCCGCTCATCGTCTCGTAGGTGACAGTCGCGGAACTCTCCGGCGGCACGAGGCGCAGCGTCAAGTGCTCAGGATCGAGGTAGAAGCGTGTCCAATCGGTGCGCGCCAAGGGCCACTCGTTCTCCTTGCGGAGCTCGAACCGTTCGCCCGGATGGCGGATGTTGAGCTGAACCGGCGGCTCCCGATTCCACCCGTTGGCGATGCCCTTCAGAAAATGGTCGAAGAAGCGCTTCTGCAGGTCGAAGCCGTATGACGAGTAAAAATGGGTGTAGTGCGTGTCACCGTGCACTTCGAGCCACTTCTGTTCCGATCTCGCATGCTCGAATCCTTCGAAGTTTCCCGTGGCGTGAATGCCCTGCCCACCCCAGTTCGCCGCCGACAGGAGCGGAACCGTGATCCTGGTGACGTCAGCCGACCGCTCTCGATACCACCCGTCGTCGAGGGTGCGCGCCCGCAGCTCATCGACCAGGTCGACGCGGTTCTGCCGCAGCTGGTCCTCTGGCATGGTGACTGGACCCGCCACCGACTCCCCCGTGTTGGGGTTCTTCGGCGCCCGATCACCGACGCCGTATTGCACTCGTGCGACCTGTCGCTCCCACCACTGGTCCTGGAACTCCGAGCGGATACCGCCGTGGTGGGTGGGGCCACGGTAGTAGTCGACGTACCCCTCCCAAGGGATGATCGCCGTGAGGTGGGGCGGCGACTTGGCCGCGACCAGCCACTGCGTGACCGCGTAGTACGAGATGCCGCATAACCCCACCTTGCCCGTGCTCCAGGTTTGGACTCCCGCCCACTCGATGCATCGAGCGAAGTCCTCGATCTCCCGCGCCGACCGCGGGTCGAGGTTCCCCGGGGACCATCCGGAGCCGCGCGAGTCGACCCGTACGACCACGTAGCCGTGCAGAACCCAGCGCTCGGGGTCGACGGTCTCCCATGCCTGGTACTTGTTCGTGGATCCGGTCAGGATCGACGGTTCCTTGCTCACGAGCTTGCGCCATTGCATCTGGTAGATCTCGTCCTGGAAGGACAGCCCCTTGGCGTAGAGCCCGTGGCTCAGGATGACCGGGTGCGTCTCGTCGTCATCGGGTCGGTACACGTCGGCGCGCAGTACGTTGCCGTCGTCCATCTCGATCGACATGTGCCAGTCGATCCGCATGTCGTCGCGGATCTCGCTGCGGGTGGGGATCGAAGCACCTGTTCTCGTGCCGAACGCCCCCACAGGCGAATTATATCATGCATGATGTTGGAATACAACGCTGCCCAGTCGGAGGGAGAAGCGGCGGTGTACCTTTTCGATCTGAGGGCTGAGCAACGGTTCGATCCAGAGGTCCGCGTCGAGCGGGTCCTCGGCACCGTGGAGGACGGCGACGTTGCCGTCGCGTGCTGGGAGCCCGGTCAGATCAGCCCTTACCACTGCCATCCGTACGCGACGGAGATCTACTTCTGCTTCGAGGGCGGGGGCCGGATGCGGACCCCGGACGATGTCGTCGATGTCGTACCGGGCGCCGTGGTGGTGCACCCACCGGGCGAATTTCACGAGTACGTCAACGGCCGGGAACGCACCCTCCTGTTCCGCGTCCGATACGGCGCGGACCGCTCGGCGCGAACGCTTGCGTGGCGGGGGATGGCGGGCTGGGATCCCTCCCCACTCGACCTCAACTACCTGCGCGAACAGCCGGGTACACCGGCCGTCACACAACTCGAGTGACGAAGCGGAGCGGGGCCGGACTCATCTCATGACCTCGCGAACCTGGACCACCTGCCCTCGCTCGTGGCTGAGGACCGCGGCCTGGAGCAGCGCGACGACGAGCAGGGCCTGCTCTCCGTCGACCTCGGGCTTCTTCCCGGTGCGGATGCAGTCAGCGAACTCCTTCACCTGGTCGACCAGCGCGTCGGCACCGTTGACGCCGACCTCGTGGCGCGCCGGCTCGGCGATCCCCTGGCGGAAAAGGCGCTGTCCCTCCTCCTCGCTCCAGGCCGCACCCTCGGAGCCGAACGCGGCGGTGTTGCACATCGGGGGAATCACGGTGCTCGTGCCGAGATAGCCGACGGCCCCGTTCTCGAACTCGAGAGCCAGAGCGGTGGCCTCGTGCAACGGCCCGCGAGCCAGCGTCTTCTTGCTGATGGTCGTCACCGACCCCACCGGGCCGGCGAGGTAGATCAGATTGTCCGCCATGTGGACGCCCATGCCGGTCATACCCCCCAAGGGCGACTCCTCGGGGTCCCCGCGCCAGCCGGTCCTCGGCGTTAGGCCGCTCCGGCCGGACATGTTGGCCTCGAGAAGGCTGAGCTGACCGAGCTCTTCCGACTCGACCAGTTCGCGTAGACGTCGTGTCGCGGGCTGACGACGCCGGTGATGGCCCACCTGCAGGACGACGCCGGCCTCAGCCGCGGCCTTGATGGCACGCCTGCCTTGAGCGACGGAGAGTGCGAGCGGTTTCTCGACGAGGAGGTGCTTGCCGGTTCTGGCGGCGGCTTCGACGATGCCGACATGGGTGGAGTGCGGTGTCGCGACAAGCAAGCCGTCGACGTCGTCGCTGGCCAGGATCTCCTCGAGGGAACCGGCTACCCGGCAGGAGTATCTGTCTGCAAATTGCTGTCGCGCGGATTCGGTCCGCGCGAAACAACTGACGATCTCTGCCTCACCCGACAGGGTTGCGGCGTCTGCGAGGCTGCCTCCCCACCAGCCGAGGCCGACCGATCCGAGCCGAACCTTCTCACCCATGATTTCCTCCCCGAGGCGGCCGACTGGCACCGCGCGAGAATGGTCGCAGCGCAATCAGCGCTGCTTCGGCGGCACGATCGGTGCCAGTAGGCACCCGGCATGCTCGCCCCCTGTGTGCAATGTCACCTCGTTCTCTGTCACCTCCGACGGGCGGTCAGCGGAGTCATCATGTATGAGGGGACCACAGCCACGGAGCGGGTTCCCGAACTGCTTGAGGAAGGTTGGCGGCCCGTCCCACTCGTAGTCGCGGCTGCGCACCGTCAACGACAGTTGGTATCCAGCGGGTACAACCACGCAGGTAGGCCAGATCTCCACTTCCATCTCGTAGACCTCACCCGGTTCCAGTGGCTCGATCCGGTCATGGGTGTGGTACGGGCGGTAGAAAGTGCTCAGCTCCGGATCCAGGGCCCGATGCGACGCTCGCAACCAGCCCTGGCCGATCGGCGCGTGCGGATCGTTCGCTCCGTGGAATACGACCTCCTCGCCGTCCGGCGCGAACACCCGAACAACGAGGAAGAGGTCGGCATCTGTTGTCGATGACGACACGAACAGCTTGGCTGCAAGAGGACCGGTGATCTCGGTCTCATCGTCGAAGGGCGGCAGATCAAAGGTGATCCCCTCACCCGTAGCGTCGTAGGTCACCGCGGCCTCGGCCGCCGGTGTGTTCACCAGCGCGCACGTGCTGGCATCGAGGTACAACTGGGTCCACTCGGTTCGCGCCAGCGGCCACTCGAACTCGTCCCGGTCGACGAAGCCGTCCAAGGTCCGCACTCTCAGGTGGACCGGCGGCTGCCGGTCCCAGCCGTTGTTCTCACCCTTGAGGAAGTGGTCGAAGAACCGCTTCTGCAGTGTCACGCCATAGTCGGTGTAGAACTCCGCCCAGTGCGCATTCCCGTGGATCTCGAGCCACTTCTGATCGGATGCCGCGCGCATGAACCCTTCGACATTGCCGCGCAGGTGCAGGCCTTGACCTCCCCAGTTTCCTGCACTGAGCAGGGGCACAGTAATCCGCTCCCACCGAGCTGAGCGTTCTCGGTACCACTCGCTGTCAATGGCCCGCTTGCGGATCTCTTCGCCGTAATCGGCTCGGTTGGCGACCAGGTGCTCGTCGGGCAGAGTTTGGTCGCCGCACACCAGGACACCGTTGTTGGGGTTGGTCGGGCCGTTCTTGCCTAAGCCGTGCTGTATCACCTTGATCTGTTTGTCGTACCAATTGCCCCAAAAAGTCGTATAAATACCACCGTGGCGACTTAGATCCCGGTAGAAGTCGGCACCTCCTTCGAAGGGGCAAATTGCAGCCAGATGTTCGGGCTGCATTGATGCGACCTGCCATTGGTTGATGGCGTAGTACGAGATACCGGTCAGGCCGACCTTGTCGGTGCTCCATGCCTGGCCGGCGGCCCACTCGATGCAGAGCACGAAGTCGGTGGTCTCCCGCGGCGAGAAGGGGTCGAGGTAGCCAGGCGAACGTCCGGCGCCGCGCGAGTCCACTCGCACGCAGGCGTAGCCGTCGAGAACCCACTTCTCGGGATCCACGACCTCCCACTGCTGGTATTTGTTCGTCGAGCCTTCCAGGACGTCGGGGTGGTCGCGCTCGATCGCTTCCCACGCGCTCGGATAGCCATCCTGAAACCGCCAGCCCTTGGCATATGGCCCGTAGCTGAGGATCACCGGGTATTGGCCATCGTCGATCGGCCGGAACACATCGGCCCGGAGCACGATGCCGTCGTCCATCTCGATCGGCACATCCCATTCGACTCGCATTCCATCACGTACGTCACTCACGGACCTCTCCCGTCGTCGGGTTCGACGGATACCAGGTGCGGCCGGGTGGAACCGGCCGTCTCACGACAGACCAAACAGGCGAACGGCGCTTCCTCTGCGGACGCGCTGACGCTCGTCGTCTGACACTCCAGACTGCTGCTGAGGCCGATCGGATCTGACTCACCCATGTCAAGGGATAATCGAGCGGGTTACCTATCACGTTGATCAAGTACCAGTCGGCGAGTCGGCGACCGCTGTTCCAGCCATTCGGGTGGACACGACGACAGCCCCCGAGCTCCTCTGCCTTCTGGAAGATGGGCACGAAGCAGGCATCGGCCAGATCCCTACCGTCGATACTGCTCGAGATCTGCGCCCCTGAAGCCGAGATCCCTGACGACGTACTCCAGCTCAGCGACCGCACGGGCTGAGTCCTGCATGGGCAAGGTGCCCACGGCTGTGAACCGAACCGGATTCGAGGATACGAGCTCGGCCAGCCGGTCATGCTGGATGCGGGCGATCTGCTGACCGAGTTCCCCGTCGGTCCAGTAGTAGTACTGGGACACGAATGTTGCGAGCACTTGGATATCGACGCCGATCCGGTCCATGTCGCGGACTCGTTGGGCGGCGTCGGTCATCGGCGTCAGTTCGGGCCCGAGCTAGCGGTTGCGGGCCGCTCTGGCCGCCGACGTACAAGTCGTTCGGCTCGTTCGCAGTGATCTCTTCGCGCGAGTAGTGCTGCAGGATCAGATCCTCGACGGGCGGCGTGAGCACGTGGTTGTGAACGTCGACGACAGGCATATCCGGTTGAGACCGCTCGCCTCCGCGGGCTGAGCTGGACGGAACAGTGATCGAACTAGTGGCGTGCACGATCAGGGCTCCTCTTCCGGGCGCAACTTCCGTCGGAGGAAATGCTATATCATGTCTGATCGCTGGCCGTCTTGGTTGGTGGGCGAGCTCGTTACGGGGGTGTTATCGCACGGCTCGTGCCTGGCACACGCACCGTTCAGGTTGCGAACGTCTGCGCGGACGCACGTTGCTTCGGCCTACTCGACGGTCCAGGGGTCCGGTCCGGCGAGGAGGCCGGCGACGTCACCGGGGCCGCGCTTCTCGACATCGAGGTCGAGTTGGGCGGACATCAGGTCGCCGTACGTCGCGCGCTCGACCTGCCGGAAAATGCCGATCGGGGATCGGGCCAGCGATCCCGGATCCGCCAGTCGGGACAACGCGAACGCCTGCGACGGGTCGGCCGCGTGAGCATCGTGGACGATCAGATCGGGGTCGTCGCCGGCGCATTCCTCCAGCGAGCCCGCGGACGTGTGACGGATCCCCTTGTCCAGATCCGCACCGAATCGGACCGGCTGCCCGTGCTCGAGACGGATCAGGACGTCGTCGCGCGTGTCGGGACCCTTCAGCAGGTCGAACGCTCCGTCGTTGAAGATGTTGCAGTTCTGGTAGATCTCGACCAGCGACGTGCCGCGGTGCGCGGCCGCCGCGCGCAGCACCGAGGTCAGGTGACCGCGGTCGGAGTCGATGGTGCGGGCGACGAAGGAGGCCTCGGCGCCCAGAGCGAGCGACACGGGGTTGAAGGGCGCATCGAGCGAGCCCATCGGGGTCGACTTGGTGATCTTGCCGAGCTCGGACGTCGGCGAGTACTGGCCCTTGGTCAGCCCGTAGATCCGGTTGTTGAACAGCAGGATCGTCAGGTTGACGTTGCGGCGCAGGGCGTGGATGAGGTGGTTGCCGCCGATGGAGAGCGCGTCGCCGTCGCCGGTGACGACCCAGACCGACAGGTCGGGCCTCGAGGACGCCAGACCGGTCGCGATGGCCGGTGCCCGTCCGTGGATCGAGTGCATGCCGTAGGTGTCGAGGTAGTACGGGAACCGCGACGAGCATCCGATCCCGGACACGAACACGACGTTCTCGCGCCGCAGACCGAGGTCGGGCAGGAATCCCTGGACGGCGGCCAGGATGGCGTAGTCACCGCAGCCGGGGCACCAGCGGACCTCCTGGTCGCTGGTGAACGTCTTCTTGGTCTCCGGTACGTCGGTGGTGGGAACGCCGCGAAGGCCTGCTGGCAGGCCGACGTCGACGGTGGTCTCAGACATCAGTGATCGCCTTCTCGATGACGTCGGCGAGTTCCTCGGACTTGAACGGCAGCCCGCGCACTCGGTTGTAACCCATAACGTCGACGAGGTACCTGCCGCGGAGCAACAGGGCGAGCTGGCCAAGGTTCATCTCCGGCAGGAGCACCCGGTCGTACGAGCGCAGCACCTCGCCGGTGTTGGAGGGGAACGGGTTCAGGTGGCGCAGGTGAGCCTGTGCGACCGGGTGGCCCGCGGCGCGCACCCGGCGCACGGCCGCTCCGATCGGCCCGTACGTCGACCCCCAGCCCAGGACCAGCAGCCTCGCCTCTCCGGACGGGTCATCGACCGACAGCGGCGCGATCCCGGCAATGCCGTCGACCTTCGCCTGGCGGAGCCGAACCATCCGATCGTGGTTGTCCGGGTCGTAGGAGATGTTGCCGCTACCGTCGGCCTTCTCGATCCCGCCGATGCGGTGTTCGAGGCCGGGCGTGCCCGGCACGGCCCAGGGCCGGGCCAGCGTCTGAGGGTCGCGAAGGTACGGCCAGAACGTGCCGGAGCCGTTGTCGCCGTGGTTCAGCGCGGTGGCGAACTCGACGCGCAAGTCGGGCAGCGCGTCGAGGTCGGGGATGTGCCAGGGTTCGGCGCCGTTTGCGAGATAGCCGTCGGAGAGCAGCAGGACCGGCGTGCGGTACGTCAGCGCGATCCGGGCCGCCTCGAGCGCGGCATAGAAGCAGTCGCCGGGAGACGACGGGGCGACGATCGGCACCGGTGCCTCGCCGTTGCGCCCGAACATGGCCTGCAGGAGGTCGGCCTGCTCGGTCTTGGTGGGCAGGCCGGTCGACGGGCCACCGCGCTGGATGTCGCAGACGATCAGCGGCAGCTCGAGTGACACGGCCAGCCCGATCGTCTCCGACTTCAGGGCGACACCCGGCCCGGAGGTCGTCGTCACGCCGAGGGCACCACCGAACGCGGCTCCGAGCGCCGCTCCGATGCCGGCGATCTCGTCCTCGGCCTGGAACGTCCGCACGCCGAACCGCTTGTGCTTCGAGAGCTCGTGCAGGATGTCCGATGCCGGTGTGATCGGGTACGAGCCGAGGAACAACGGCAGCCCGCTTCGCTGCGAGGCCGTGATCAGCCCGTACGCGAGCGCCAGGTTGCCGGTGATGTTGCGGTACCGGCCGGGTGGCAGTGGCGCGGGCTTGACCTCGTACGAGACGGCGAAGGCCTCGGTGGTCTCGCCGTAGTTCCATCCGGCCTTCAGCGCGGCGATGTTCGCGTCTCGGATCGCCGCGTGCTTGGCGAACTTCCTCTCCAGGAAGGCCAACGTGCCCTCGACCGGCCGCCCGTACATCCACGACAGCAGGCCGAGCGCGAACATGTTCTTCGACCGGCCGGCTTCCTTACGGGTGAGCTCGAACTCCTTGAGCGCCTCCATGGTCATGCCGGTCAGGTCCAGGGCATGGACCTGGTAGGCGGCCAGGCTGCCGTCTTCGAGCGGATTGGCGTCGTAGCCGACCTTCTTCAAGGCCCGCGCCGTGAAGTCGGACTTGTCGACGATGATCGTCGCACCATGCGGCAGGTCGGCGACGTTTGCCTTCAGCGCGGCCGGGTTCATTGCGACGAGCACGTTCGGTGCGTCACCAGGGGTGAGGATGTCGTGGTCGGCGAAATGGAGTTGGAAGCTCGACACTCCCGGCAAGGTGCCGGCTGGCGCGCGGATTTCGGCCGGGAAATTCGGCAGCGTGGACAGGTCGTTGCCGAACGACGCGGTCTCGGCGGTGAATCTGTCTCCGGTGAGCTGCATCCCGTCGCCGGAGTCGCCGGCGAACCGGATGATCACACGGTCGATCTCCCGGACCTGCTTGACGGTCACCGTGTGTCGACGCCTCCCAAGGTGGCATGTCCGAAGGCGCACCCACTCCAATCGCCGTGCGCCTGCACGTGCATACCCACTCAGTCATGCTACGTCCTGTTGCGGCCGTTCTCATGCACCGTGCCTACCTGTGGAGAAATCCGGCGGTCCGCTCGACGTCGCGATGGCTGGCGTAGCCTTCCATAAGGCCAGATCCTACATGATGCAACAACCTTGACCTCGGCTGCGGAGGGACTCGCGCGGACCCGGTGCACCTAGGCTCGGGTGTGAGGTGATCGGCGCGTAAGTTGGTGCCGAGCGTTCGTCGTACTCGTGAGCGCCGGAGGAGGTGCCGGTGGACACGTATCTGTCGCCGTACATCGTCGTCGTGGCCGTCTCGCTGGCCGGTGCTGCGTTCGTCGCGGTGGCCTACGGCGCCAACCGGTTGCTCGCACCGTCTCGCCCTACCCCGGAGAAGCTGCTCACCTATGAGTCCGGCGTCGACCCGGTCGGCGAGGGTTGGGCACACATGCACGTGCGGTACTACATCTACGCGTTCCTCTACGTCGTGTTCGCCGTCGACGCGGTCTACCTGTTCCCTTGGGCGACGGTCTTCGCCGCCTCGGGCTTCGGCATGACGACGTTCGTCGAGATGGTCATCTTCCTCGGGCTACTTGCCACCGGGATCTTGTACGCCGTGCGGCGAGGTGTGCTGACGTGGCAGTGACGGACCTCGGACTGCCCGGCCACGGCCCGCCGCCCGGGCAGGTCGGTGCGGCGCAGCGGCTGGTGCCCGATCCGGTGCGCGTGGTGCTGAACTGGGGGCGGCGCTACTCGCTGTGGGTCTTCAACTTCGGGCTGGCGTGCTGTGCCATCGAGTTCATCGCCGCCTCAATGGCACGCCACGACTTCATCCGGCTCGGCGTGATCCCGTTCGCTCCCGGGCCCCGGCAGGCCGACCTGATGGTCGTGTCGGGCACGGTCACCGACAAGATGGCGCCCGCGGTCCGCCGGCTGTACGAACAGATGCCCGAGCCTAAGTACGTGATCTCGTTCGGGGCGTGCTCCAACTCCGGCGGCCCGTACTGGGACTCCTACTCGGTGACCAAGGGAGTCGACCAGGTCGTGCCGGTCGACGTGTACGTACCCGGCTGTCCGCCGCGCCCGGAGGCGTTGCTCCAGGGCATCCTCAAATTGCAGGAGAAGATCGCCGGCGAGAACCTCGCCGAGCGTTATGCCGGTCCCGCCGCGGTCCGCCGCGGAGCGTCCGCCACCGAGCTGACCCGTCCGCTGGTGTCGCCAGCGGCCGCCGAACGTAACCGGCCGTGACCGAGAACGCTGCATCGCCGGGCGCCGACGACTGGGCCGTTCACTTGGCAGAGGCGGCCGGGGAAGGCGCCGAGGTGGGCGACGCTTTCGGGGTTCCGGTCTTCGACGTCGTCCCCGAGCAATGGTTGCCGACGTTGCGCGCGGCGCACGAGGCCGGGCTCACGTTCTTCGACTGGCTCTCCGCCGTCGATGAGCTCGACAAGGGGTTCTCCGTGGTCGTGCACGTCGCCGACCTGTCCCGGCGTCCGCTATTGCACCTGCTGGTGCGAACCCGAGTCCCGCGTGAGGCGGCCCGGCTGCCGTCCGCCACCGCCGTCTACCGCGGTGCAGCTTGGCACGAACGCGAGACGCACGAGATGTTCGGCGTCGACTTCGACGGCCACCCCGCGCTTGACCCGCTGCTCCTTCCCGAGGGGTTCGAGGGACACCCGCTACGAAAGGAGTTCGTGCTCGCCGCACGGGCCGCGAAGCCCTGGCCGGGCGCGAAGGAGCCCGGTGAGGGCGGCCCGGGAACGGCGGCGCCCTCGCGGCGCCGGATGCTCCCGCCCGGCGTGCCCGACCCGTCCTGGGGCCCGCGCGCGCCCGGCGAACCCGAGCCGCCGCCCGCTCCGGAGGGCGCATCGTGATCGGTGTGCTCGAGGTTGTCGTCCGCGTCGTGGTCGTGGTCGGGGTGTTCCTGCTCCTGCCGATGGCCATCGGGCAGGCCGAGCACAAGGTCATGGCGCACATGCAGGGCCGGCTCGGGCCGATGTACGCCGGCCGATTCCACGGCTGGGCCCAGCTCATCGCCGACGGGGTCAAGTTCGCCCAGAAGGAGGACGTCGTACCGGCGCGAGCCGACCCGGCGGTCTTCCGGCTGGCCCCGGCCGTGGGGCTGGTGCCGTACCTGGTGGCCCTGGCCTTCGTGCCGCTGGCGCCGGAGTGGGTGGGCGCCGATGTCGAGGTGGGGCTCCTGGCAGTGCTCGCCGTGATGGGTGTCGGCGTTCTCGGCTCGCTGATGGGTGGCTGGGCGAGCGGCAACAAGTACTCCCTGCTGGGAGCGCTGCGGACCGCGGCACAGCTCATGGCATACGAGCTGCCCTTCGTGCTGACGGCCGCATCGGTGGCGATGGCCGCCGGGACACTTTCGCTGCCCGGGATCGTCGAGGCCTGGCAGCCGTGGTGGCTGGCCTGGCAGGCAATCGGTGCCGTCGTGTTCTTCATAGCTGGACTTGCCGAGCTGCGGCGGCCGCCGTTCGACATGCCCGTGGCCGACTCGGAGATCATCTTCGGCGCCTACACCGAGTACACCGGCCTGCGGTTCGCCTTCTTCCTGCTGGCCGAGTACGCAGGCATCGTGTTGCTCTGCGCGCTCACGACGGTGCTGTTCCTCGGCGGCTGGCACGGCCCGTTCGAGGAATCGCTCGGCTGGCTGTGGACGCTCGGCAAGGCCTCACTGCTTGCCGTCGTGGTGATCTGGCTGCGGGTCGCGTTCCCGCGGCTGCGCGAGGACCAGCTGCAGCGGCTGGCCTGGCTGGCTCTGGTGCCGGTCGCCCTCGCCCAGCTCGCGCTCACCGGGGTCGTGGCGGTGGTGCTGGCATGAGCGACGGGCCGGTGCCCGGTG
>DAIUDS010000005.1:0-26770 GCA_036845485.1 Jiangellaceae bacterium | reverse complement strand
CTACGCGGTGCTGTTCCTGCCCGCCGCGGTCGGGGCGGTCCGGGCATCGGTCACGCAGTCACCGCCGGTGCTCGAGGAGGTCGCGCGCTCGCTGGGACGCAGCCCCGGTCGGGTGTTGCGTGAGATCACGATGCCTTTGGCCGGCCCGGGCGTTGCCGCGGGAGCAGCGTTGGTGTTCCTGACCTGCATGAAGGAGCTTCCGGCGACGCTGCTGCTCCGACCGACCGGCCTGGAGACCCTGGCCACCGAGCTGTGGGCCGAGACCGAGGTCGGCGCATACGCGGCTGCGGCTCCGTACGCCACGATGCTGGTCGTGCTCGCCGCATTGCCTACCTTCGTGCTGAGCCACCGCCGCCGGTCGGCGACACTTGACGTTCCGGGAGGTGGGTCGTGAGCGCGCTGGCCGTGCAGGGGCTGGACAAGTCGTTCGGTGGCGTCCGCGTGCTCCAAGGGCTCGACCTCACGGTCCCCGCTGGCTCGCTCGCCGCGGTGCTCGGTCCGTCCGGCTGCGGGAAGACCACGCTGCTGCGGATCGTGGCCGGGTTCGAGGCGGCCGACGCCGGCACCGTGGTGCTCGACGGCACGGTGGTCGAGGGTCGCGGCATCCACGTGCCTCCGGAACGGCGCCGGGTGGGCGTCGTGCCGCAGGAAGGAGCGTTGTTCCCGCACCTCACCGTGGCCGGAAATGTGGGGTTCGGTCTGTCGCGTGGGCGCCACCGTGCGGAACGGGTCGACGATCTGCTGGCTCTCGTCGGCCTCGCGGGGTACGGCCGGCGGATGCCGTACGAGCTCTCCGGCGGTCAGCAGCAGCGGATTGCGCTGGCCCGGGCGCTCGCGCCCGACCCTGCCCTCGTCCTGCTCGACGAGCCGTTCAGCGCGCTCGACACGGGTCTCCGCACGGCTGTTCGCGACGATGTCCGCACGGCGCTGCGCACGGCCGGCGCCACTGCCGTCCTCGTCACGCACGACCAGGAGGAAGCGCTGTCCATAGCCGATCTCGTCGCGGTCATGGCGGCGGCGCGGATCGCTCAGGTGGCTCCGCCCGGTGATCTCTATGCGACCCCGTCCGACCTCGGGGTGGCCACGTTCGTCGGCGACGCCGTCGTCCTCGATGCGGTCGCCACGGCATCCGGTGCGGACAGCCCGCTCGGCAGGTTGCAGCTTCGCGACGGTGCGCTCCGGGGACCGGGCCGAGCCGTTGTGCGGCCCGAGCAGGTCCTACTCGACGACAACGGCTCCGGTGTCGTGGGAACCGTCACGGCCACCGTGTTCTACGGGCACGACGCACTGGTGCGGCTGTCCATACCCGCGGCGGACGGGCAGGTGTCGGTCTCGGCCCGGTGTCAGGGGCTGCCGAGGGGCGTGGACGTGGGCGACTCGGTGGGTCTGAGGGTGGTCGGCCCCGTGACGTTCTTCCCGGCGTGAAGGCTCGGCTGCTCTTCGTCACAGCGGTCCTCGCACAGCTCGCCGTGCTGTACTGGCCGAGCGCACCGGAGCTGGGTCCGCTCGTGCCGTTCGCTGACAAGATCGTCCACGCGGCCGTGTTCGGTGTCGCGGTCTGGACCGGTCGACGGGCCGGGATTCCGGTCCGGGTACTCGTCGTGATCTTCGGCGTTCACGCCGGGCTGAGTGAGGTGCTTCAGGACAGGCTGCTCGACGACCGCGCCGGTGACAGGGGCGACGTCATTGCCGATCTCGCCGGCATCGCGCTCGGAAGCGTCCTGCCCAGGACACGGGTTGGCTACAGGAGTGCAGAAAAGGGTACCGAACCCGGCAGCATGGGATCCGGAACTACGAAGCGGGAAGGGAGGGACGACCGGTGAGCACCCGCGCGGACCGCTTGACCGGGCAGCTGCTCGTGGCGACGCCGAGGTTGCGTGACCCGAACTTCGACCGCGCCGTCGTCCTGATCCTCTCCCACGACGACGACGGAGCGCTGGGCGTCGTGGTCAACCGGCCGACCAGCGTTCGGGTCACCGAGATCCTGCCGAGCTGGCAACCGGTGGTCACCGAGCCCGGCGTGGTCTTCCACGGTGGCCCGGTCAGCCTGGACAGCGCCCTCGGCCTGGTCGCGATGGCCGACGGGACCGAACCACTCGGTGTCCGCCGGGTCAGTGGACAGGTCGGTGTCGTCGACCTCGACGTCCCTCCCGAGGTCGTCCAGCCCGGCGTGGTGGCCATGCGCGTGTTCGCCGGCTACGCGGGCTGGTCTCCCGACCAGCTCGAGGCCGAGATCGCCGATGGTTCATGGTATGTCGTCGACGCAGAGCCCGAGGACGCCTTCCGCGACGACGCCGAGGCCCTGTGGCAGAGGGTGTTGCGTCGCCAGGACGGTCCCCTGGCGCTGATGGCGAGCTTCCCGGTGGACCCGTCGCTCAACTGACAGAACGGTGCGGGCGTTTCCCGCGCGCGCGATCGGATCAGGCTGACAACGTGCCCATCTCGCCGTCTCGCCCTCGCCGGGTCTTCCTGCTGGGGATGATGGGCAGCGGCAAGACCACGGTCGGCAAGGAGCTCGCCGGTCAGCTCGGCTGGCGGTACTGGGACAACGATCGGCGTCTCCATGCCTCGACGGGAGAGCGGACCGACGAGCTGGCCGGTCTCGGGCCGGAGCGTCTGCACGCACTCGAAGCCGAACAGGCCCTCCTCGCCACTCGCCAGCCGCCGCCCCTGGTCGCGGGTCTGGCGAGCAGCGTCGTCGAACGTCGGGCCCTGTGGCCGACTTTCCGCGCCGCCGGCTGGTGCGTCTACCTACGGGCAACGGTGGCGACGCTCGTGAAGCGCGTTGGCACGGGGGAGGGACGGCCGTGGCTGGACGACGACCCGGCCGACTTCCTCACGCGCGCGCTGCGGACCCGCGGACCGATGTACGACGAACTGGCCGATATCTCGGAGGACGTCGACGACCTGCTCCCCGTCGAGGTCGCCGCGCGGATCCAGGACTGGCTTACCCGGCAGTGAGGTCAGCCCTCGCCGTCGCCCGCGCCGCCGCCGTCGCCGCCGCGAAGCGAGTCCCAGATCTCTTTGCACTCCGGGCACACCGGGAAGCGCTGCGGATCCCGGCTCGGCACCCAGACCTTGCCGCACAGGGCGATCACGGGCGTGCCGTTGACCATCGCGTCGGTGAGCTTGTCCTTCGGGACATAGTGCGAGAACCGCTCGTGGTCGCCGTCCTCGGTGCTCGGCCGCGTGCGGGTGTCTTCGACGGTCTGTGCGCCGGTGCTCAACTGGGTGCTCACGCAGACCAGTGTACGAATGCGGTGAGCAGACCTGGAGTGCCGACGTCGACTGGATCTCGCGAACAGAAGGGTTTGTAGGGTCGGCGCGTGGCCGCAGAAGCGCAAGTCGGTGCGGCCGGCATCCTGAGCCGGCCGAACCGTCGGTTGACGATGGGCATCGTTGCGACCGTCGTCTTCATTGCGTTCGAGGCGATGGCCGTGGCTACCGCCATGCCGAAGGCCGTACCGGCGCTGAACGGCATGCCCCTCTACGCGCTGGCGTTCTCCGGGTTCTTCACGACCAGCTTGTTCGGCATGGTGCTGGCGGGCGATGTGTGCGACCGGCGAGGGCCGCGACTGCCGCTGCTCGCCGGCACCGCGTCCTTCACGGCCGGCCTGTTGATCGCGGGCACGGCGCAGTCGATGTGGCCATTCGTGCTTGGCCGAGCGGTGCAGGGCCTGGGCGGCGGCATCGTGGTCGTCGCCGTGTACGTCGTGGTCGGCCGGGCGTATGACGACGATCTGCGGCCACGCATCTTCGCGGCCCTTTCCGCGGCCTGGGTCGTGCCGTCGATCGTCGGGCCGTTGGTGGCAGGCGTCGTCGCGGACCACCTGAGTTGGCGGTTGGTCTTCCTCGGCGTCGCGCCGCTGGCCGCACTCCCGGTGGTCCTGACGCTTCCCGCGGTCGCAACCGTCGACGGACCACCTCCGGACGGGCCACGCGTGCGGCGCGGGAGGAAGCGGCTCGCGCTCGCTGCCGCCGTGGGGATGGGGATGCTGCAGGTGGCCGGCATGCGTGCCGACGTCGTCGCGGTCGCGCTGGCGATCGTCGCCGTGGCTCTCCTGGTGCCGAGCCTTCCACGGCTGCTTCCGTCGGGGACGCTGCGGTTGCGACGCGGGCTGCCGACGGTCGTCGCCATGCGCGGCATCCTGGCAGGCGCGTTCTTCGGCGCCGAGGCGTTCGTCCCGCTGATGCTCGTTCAGCAGCGGGGACTGTCGACGACGATGGCGGGCCTCGCGTTGACGGGCGGAGCACTGGGCTGGGCGACCGGCTCCTGGTACCAGGGCCGGCCGCGGCTGCGCGTCGCCCGGCACGTGCTGGTCCGTGCCGGTGCCGTGCTGGTGGCTCTCGCGATCGTGGGCACGGGTCTGGTGCTTGTTCCGGGCGTTCCGGCGGTCGCCGCGGGCGCGGCCTGGACGATCGGAGGCGTGGGAATGGGCCTGGCCATGGCCAGCATCGGCGTCCTGCTCTTCGAGCTCTCGCCGGTCTCGGACCAGGGAGCGAACTCTGCGTCGCTTCAGCTCGCGGACTCGCTGTTCTCGATCACGTTCATCGGCCTGGCCGGAGTGATCTTCGGCTCGTCACACCGAGCCGCCGGCGAGGTCCGTCCGGGCGTGTACGTCACGATTCTCACGGTCATGGTGGCGCTCGCCCTCATCGGCGTCTGGGCGGCGGGACGGGTGCGCCGGGAATCGACCACTTCACGGCTGCGTTGAGGTGCACGACTACCAGACACAAGGAGCTCATTCCCAGATGGCCACGCTGACCATGACGCCCCAGAACCACGACGAAACCGTCGCCGACGGCATCGTCCTGATCGACTTCTGGGCGGAGTGGTGCGGCCCGTGCAAGCGGTTCGCACCCGTCTTCGAGCAGGCGTCCGAGGAGCATTCCGACGTGACGTTCGCGAAGGTCGACACGGAGGAGCAGCGTGAGCTTGCGGCGATGTACGGCATCACGTCCATCCCCACCCTGGTGATCTACCGCGACGGCATTCCGGTGTTCAGCCAGGCCGGAGCGCTGCCGGGCAATGTCCTGGAGGATCTGGTCGGTCAGGTTCGCGCCCTCGACATGGCAAGTGTCCGCGCGTCGTACGAGAAGCAGCTGGCCGACCACCGTCACTGATCAAGTCACGTTCGCGAACCTGATGTCGTGGACCTCTGCGTCGGCCGCGGCGAACTCGAGCAGGCCGGCACCCTCATCTGTCAGGGCGGCGGCGTCCGGCTCCGCCAACCGTTCGAACGGCTCCACGACCAACGTCGCGCCACCATCCCGCCGGACGACTCTCCACGTGCCCCGGTGGAACCCGTCGACGAGAAGCGTGCCGTACTCGGCGCCGTTGCCCGGAAACAACGGGGGCCGGCGGCCGTCGGTGATGAACCGAGTCCGATCGGCGTACGAGAGCAGGACGTTGTCGTACTCGGGCAGGAACCTGACCGGCGCGGGCGTGTCCGGGTCGGTCCTCGGCGCGTCCGGCAGGTCGTACAGGTACTCACCGTCCTCGCCTCGAAACACGCGCAGTCCTGGCCGCAGCCGCTCGACGACTTCGCGCAACCGGGTAAGCCCGGACCAGACCTGGATGTCCTTGACGGTGGCCGGGCCGAACGCCGCCAGGTAGCGCCGGACGAGCTCGTCCGGTGCAGCATCGGTGACCAGTGGACGACCGAGCCAGGTTTCGACGGTGGTCCACGCGGCAGGGCCGTTGGCTCCCCAGACTCCGCGTGGCGGTACCTGGACCAGCGGCACGAGGTAGGAGATCGCGTAGGAGAGCGACGTCGGGTCGCGATCGGGCCAGTGCTCGTGCAGCAGCGGCCCGAGCTCGGCCCGCGTCCGCGGGCGTTCCTCCAGCAACGCACGTCCGGCCGCTATGAGCGCCGCGTAGTCGACGCCATCGAGGTCGCGGGCAAACGACTGGCCCCCGAACCCGCGCTCCAGCACGGACTGGACCACAGGGCGGAGCCGCAGGCAGTCGCTCGCGGTGACGAGGTGCAGCGTCGCCCGCATCATCGACGCGCGCACGGCGCTGCGGTCGGTGATCAGGTGCGCCAGCTCGTCGGCGTCGAATCCGACCAGCCGGGTCCAGAGCCCGACGTACGGCGACAGGGGAGCCTGAGCCTGCATGCCGACCAGGTGCCCGATGGTGTCGGCCGCAGGCATGGACGCGCGCCGCAGCAGCAGTTGGCGCTCCAGCGTGGCGCGGTTGAGAGCTCGCCGGCTGAGGGTGGTGTCCGAGGCGTCACCGGCCCGGCTGGTCGCACGCCTCGACTCCGGGTTCATCGGCATGCCGGTCAGTAGAGCACGACCCTGGTCGGGACGTCGGGGGCATCGCGGCGAACCTCGTTGCCGCGCGCCATTACGATCGGGCCCGTGGCCGCGGAGACGTCGCAGACGCTCGATCGTGGCGTACGGCTGCTGATGCTGCTGGCCGACGCACCCGGCGGAATCACGATGACGGAGGCCGCGGCGGCGTTGGGCGTCAACCGGACGGTGGTGTACCGGCTGGCGGCAACTCTGGAGCAGCACGGCTTCGTTCGCAGATCGGACGATGGGCGCATCTCGCTCGGCTTCGCCCTGCTCTCGTTGGCCACGAAGGTGCACCCCCTCCTACGCCAAGCTGCGCTTCCGGCCCTACGGGCGCTCGCGGAGGACGTCGGCGCGACCGCGCACCTCACCGTGGCTGACGCGGGAGAGGCACTGGCGGTGGCCGTCGTGGAGCCGACTTGGACCGATTTCCATGTGGCCTACCGGGTCGGCGCACGTCACGACCTGCGCCGTGGCGCGGCGGGCCGGGCGATCCTCGCCGGCCGTGCCGGCAACCCGTCCTACGTGGTCAGCAGGGGGGAGCTACAGCCAGGCGCCCACGGGGTAGCCGCGCCGGTGACCGGTATGCAGAGTGTCGAGGCGAGCGTGGGCGTGGTCGCGCTGACCGGGTTCGAGGTCGAGACGGTAGGGCCGAGGGTCCTGCAGGCCGCGAAGGAAGTTGCAGAGCGCCTGCGTTAGCGGTGCGGCTGAACACGGTCAGCCGACCGTGACGACAATGGGCTCCGACTCGATGAAGTCTTCGCCGACCAGACCCACGACGCGGAACTGGTTCTCGCCCTCCCGGCCGGTCTGGACGTACGTGCTGAACGTGCCGTCGTCCTTCGTCGTGGCCGTGACCTGGTCATCGGGGTCCGGGAAGCTGTCCCAGTCGCTGCCGTTCAGGCTTCGTTCGACCTTGAGCTCGACGCCTCCGGCGGCGGGCTCCAGCGCTCCGGTGAGGTCGATCTTCTCGTTGGTGGCAAAGGCTGTCTTCGCCGAACTCAGTGTGATGGCGGCGGCGGGTTGGGGCGTGTCGGACGGGCTCTGCGATGCAGAGGTCGACGCCGAGTTCTCGTTGCCGGGATCCTCGCTTCCGACCGCGCTGCCCGCGATCACACCGCCGCCGAAGCCCACGACGGCAGCGGTGACGAGTATGGCTGCGGCAGCACCGCGAGAGGCTCGAGTCGACATCGCCGTACATTCAACCTGCATCACCCCCACGCTCGGAAGGGGGGCGGGTCATCGACTCCGTGCGGCGGCGGCGACGAGCGGCAGAACGCGCGGTTCGACCACTGTCGAGAGGGCGATCAGCGTCGACGTCCGCACGATGTCGGCATCGCCGACAAGGTCGTCGATCACCCGCTGGAGGTCGTCGTTGTCCCGCGCCACGATCCGGCAGAGAAGATCGCCCTGCCCGGTGATGGTGTGCACCTCGAGAACCTCGGGAATCCGCGCGAGGTGCGCGGCAACGGAGGCACGCCCACCCTGTCTGATCTCTAGAGTCGCGAAAGCCGTGACCCGGTACCCCAGTGCGGCCGGGTCGATGCTCGGGGCGAGCGACCGGATCACACCGCTCGTGGTCAGCTTGTCCAGGCGAGCCTGAACGGTGCCGCGGGCCACGCCGAGTCGTCGCGACGCCTCCAGGACGCCGACACGCGGCTCGTCGACGAACAGGCGCAGGATCCGTGCGTCGAGCTCGTCCATCATGTGGCTCCTCCCTGGCAGGATTGCGCACATTGACCATTCGTCTGCGCAGAACGGTGCTCAGAACGTACACCATGACCAGTGATCGGCGAAGCTGTTGCCCAGACCGGCTTCACGGCGGCACAGTCCGGGCAACGAGCGGCAGATTCCAGCCGACCCCGACCGGAGGCCGCCATGACCACCGAGACGACGCTCACGCCCGAGGAACGCGACGCCGACCTCGATCTCGAGCAGCTCAAGCAACTCGTCGGGCTCGTCGAGTACGACGAGACCCGAGATCCGTTCCCGGTCACGGCCATGGACGCCGTGGTGTTCGTGGTCGGGAACGCGACCCAGATCGCCCACTTCTACCAGTCGGCGTTCGGTATGCAGCTCGTCGCGTACTCCGGCCCCGAGACCGGCAACCGAGACCACAAGTCCTTCGTGCTCAAGAGTGGGTCGGCGCGCTTCGTTCTCAACGGTGGCGTCGCGCCGGACAGCCCGCTGCTGGATCATCACCGGAAGCACGGCGACGGCGTCGTCGACCTCGCACTCGAGGTGCCCGACGTCGACCGGTGCATCGCCCATGCACGCTCCCAGGGGGCGACGGTTCTCGACGAACCGCACGACGTCTCCGACGAGAACGGAACGGTTCGGGTGGCCGCCATCGCGACGTACGGCGAGACCCGGCACACGCTGGTCGACCGCTCGCGCTACACCGGCCCGTACCTGCCCGGTTACGTCCCGCGCACGTCGACGTTCGTCAAGCGCGACGGTGCGCCGAAGCGGCTGTTCCAGGCGATCGACCACTGCGTCGGAAACGTGGAGCTCGGCCGGATGGACGAGTGGGTCGCCTTCTACAACAAGGTGATGAACTTCGTGAACATGGCCGAGTTCATCGGCGACGACATCGCCACGGAGTACTCGGCGCTGATGTCCAAGGTCGTCGCGAACGGCAACCACCGGGTGAAGTTCCCGCTCAACGAGCCGGCGATCGCGAAGCGCAAGTCGCAGATCGACGAGTACCTCGAGTTCTACGGCACCGCAGGATGCCAGCACATCGCGCTGGCGACGAACGACATCCTCCGGACCGTCGACGCCATGCGCGCCGAGGGCGTCGAGTTCCTCGACACGCCGGACGCCTACTATGACGACCCCGAGCTGCGTGCGCGGATCGGTGAGGTGCGGGTTCCCGTCGAGGAGCTCAAGAAGCGGAAGATCCTCGTGGACCGCGACGAGGACGGCTACCTCCTGCAGATCTTCACCAAGCCGATCGGCGACCGGCCCACTGTCTTCTACGAGATGATCGAGCGGCACGGGTCGTTGGGATTCGGCAAGGGCAACTTCAAGGCCTTGTTCGAGTCGATCGAGCGCGAGCAGGAGTTGCGCGGCAACCTCTGACCGCCGCGCGTCTCGCGGGGTGGTCCCGGCGGCGTAGCCTGACCGGTATGGGCGATCTTGTCGCGACTCTGCGGAGGCAGATCCCCACCGAGGCGGTCCTCGACGACCCGGACCTGATGGAGTCGTACCGCTTCGACAAGGCGTTGTTCTGCCCGGCCGGCACACCCGCGGCCGTCGTGACGGCCCGGGAGCGGTCACACGTCGAGCACACCCTGCGGACGGCTTCCCGGCTCGGCGTTCCGGTCGTGCCGCAGGGGGCCCGCAGCGGACTGTCCGGCGCCGCCAACGCGATCGACGGGTGCATCGTCCTCTCGCTCGAGCGGATGGACAAGATCATCGAGATCGATCCGGCCAACCGGATCGCCGTGGTTCAGCCCGGCGTCTACAACGCCGTGTTCTCGCGCGCCGTCGCCGAGCGCGGCCTGTTCTATCCACCCGACCCGTCGAGCTGGGAGTTCTGCTCGATCGGCGGCAACCTGTCGACCAACTCCGGTGGGCTGTGCTGCGTCAAGTACGGCGTGACGACCGACTACGTCCGGGGCCTCGAAGTGGTGCTCGCCTCGGGTGAGGTCGTGAGAACGGGGCGGCGAACGGTCAAGGGTGTCGCCGGCTACGACCTCACGAAGCTGTTCGTCGGCAGCGAGGGCACGCTCGGCGTCATCACCGAGGCGACGCTCGCCCTGCGCCCGCGGAGCCAGAGCCCGCACACGGTGGCAGCCCTGTTCGACTCACCCGTGACGGCCGCGCGCGCCGTCTCGGCCGTAGTCGCGGGCGGGCACGTCCCCAGCCTGCTGGAGATCATGGACGCGACGTGCATCCGGGTCGTGAACGAATGGAAGCGGATGGACCTGCCCGATGACGCCGGCGCCATGCTTCTCGCACAGTCCGACAGCGGCGCCGCGGCGGCAACCGAGATGGCGATGATCGCGCGGATATGCCACGAGGCCGGTGCCACCGAGGTGGCCGAGACGTCGGATCCGGCCGAAGGGGAGATGCTGCTCGAGGCCCGGCGGGTGGCGCTGCTCGCGCTCGAACGTCTGGGCACGACGATGATCGACGACGTGTGCGTGCCGTTGACCCGGCTGGGCGATCTGTTCGAAGGCGTGGAGAAGATCGCCGCCACGCACGACGTGCTCATCGGCGTCGTCGGGCACGCCGGCGACGGCAACACGCACCCGACGGTCGTCTTCGATACCGACGACGAGGACCAGACCCGGCGCGCTCAGCTGGCGTTCGGTGCGGTCATGGACCTGGGACTCGATCTCGGCGGGACGATCACCGGCGAGCATGGCGTCGGCGTGCTCAAGAAGGAGTGGCTGGCGCGCGAGGTCGGGTCGGTGGCGATGCGTCTGCACCGCGACATCAAAGGCGTCCTGGACCCGAATGGCATCCTGAACCCGGGCAAGGTCTTCGACTGAGCTCGCGTCTGCGATGTCACAGATCCGCTGACGCGACGGACGGCCTGATCGATCCGGAGACCTCGCCGAGTCCGATCCGAGTTCCGTCCGGGCCAGGGGCCGAGCCCGTGATCGTCACCGTGTCCCCGTCCTCGAGGAATGTCCGGGTCGAGCCGTCGGCCAGCGTGACGGGCTTCTCGCCGTTCCAGGTCAACTCGAGCAGCGAGCCGCGTTCGTCGGCAGCCGCACCGCTCACGGTCCCGGAAGCGTAGAGGTCGCCGGTCCGCAGCGAGGCGCCGTTGGCGGTCAGGTGGGCGAGCTGCTGGGCCGCCGTCCAGTACATCTCGGCGAAGGGGGGTCGGGAGACCACCGTGGCGTTCCACGACACCTCCAGCCGCAGGTCCAGCCCCCATGGCGGTCCCTCGGCGTCGTGGAGGTAGCCCACCGGCTCGGGGTCGCGGACCGGCGGCTCCACCCGAGCGTGCTCGAACGCGGCGAGCGGCACGACCCAGGACGAGATCGAGGTCGCGAAGGACTTGCCCAGGAAGGGCCCGAGCGGCACGGCTTCGAACGCCTGGATGTCGCGGGCGGACCAGTCGTTGACGAGGACGAGACCGAAGACGTGGTCGGCGAAAGCCTCCAGGGCCACCGGTGCTCCCAGCTGGGATGGCAGGCCGACCACGAATCCGACCTCGGCCTCGATGTCGAGGCGCACCGACGGCCCGAACGTGACGACGTCGCCGTCCCTGCGCAGACCGGACGGCCGCACGACGCCGGTGCCGGACGGAATCACCGTCCCCGCGCGCCCGTGGTACCCGATGGGCAGGTGGCGCCATGCGCTCGGCAGCGCCGGCGACTCCGGCCGGAAGATCTTGCCGAGGTTCTCCGCATGGTGTTGCGAGGCATAGAAGTCGACGTAGTCAGCCACCTGGAAGGGCATGTGCAGCCGTGCGTCGGCGACCGGGACGAGGTGGGGCTCGACCAGCTCTCGGTGCGGCTCCTCGCTGACCAGCTCGGTCACCCATCCCCGCACCGCGGTCCACGCACGCGGACCCAACGCCATGAACGGGTTGAGGCTCGCCTGCGAGAACACATGGGCACCCTCCAGGTTCTCCTCGGCGGCGAGCGGCGCGAGGTCGAGCACGTGGTCGCCGATGGCCACACCGACCCGCGGCTCTTCGTCGGCGGTCGAGAAGACCCCGTACGGAAGTGTGTGGGCGCTGAACGGCGAACCGTCGGGCACGTCGACCCAGGTCGTTGGCAAGGCGGTCACTCCTTGGTGACGAGGCCCAGGTCGAGCAGGTCGTCGACCGGCTCGAGGACGCTGCACGAGCCGTACGAGTTGCACCAGGTCCGCACCCGGGCCGCTTGTCCCGGCAGCAGAGCCCGGGCCCGGCCGGCAAGGGCGGCAGCGTCGCGGTTGCGAAGCGTACGAGAGACGTCGGCGGCATCGCCGCCGTCGAGCGCGACGGCAACCGCGAGCAGCGCGTTGAGGAAGCCGTGTTGTTCCGCACCGTCGGGCGCGGTGTGCCGGACGGCGTGGTGCAGGCCGGCCGTGAACTTGAACGGAACGTCGAGATCCAAGCAGGCCAGCATGAACGCCGCGACGTCGTCCTCGGGGGGAAATGCCTCGGTTGTCACGCCACCGGTGCGCAGCTTTGCCCGGTACCCCGAGTCGGCCACGGCGGCGAGCGCCTCGGGCCATCCTGGAAGGCGCGGTATCTCCACGTATGCCGGCTCGTCGTCGTCGGGTCCGCCCAGGGCGGCGTCGAGCGCGGCGACGGTACGTCGAGCGCTTTCGGATAAGGGTTCGCCGCGCAACGGCACATCGACACCGCGCAGCACCATCCGGTCGTCGGCGGCGACGGCGTCGACCGCCGTGCCGACGCCGCCGACGCCGGTGTCGACGACGACGGACACGCCGAACGGCTCGGACCCGGCGCCGGTCCGGGAGGCCAGCTCGTCCAGGCCCGATGCCGGGCACAGGAACGGTCCGACCAGGGCGGAGTACCAAGCTCGCCGATGGCCGACGTGCGCCTCGACAGCCTCGTGCATCGGCGCGTTGCGGGGTGGGAACAGGGCTGCGTCGTCGATAAGTGCCGCGAAGAGAGCGGAGGTTGACACGCTGGGGACTCTAACGCATGGTGTCAGTGAGCGATCACATATGTCCGATAATCGAACATCCCGAAGAGGGCGATGACCATGGCGTTCTACCGGAGCGTTGGCGAGATCCCACCCAAGCGCCACACCCAGTTCCGACGTCCCGATGGGAGCCTCTACTACGAGGAGCTGATGGGGGAGGAGGGCTTCTTCTCCGACTCGTCGCTGCTGTACCACACCGGCGTGCCCTCGGCGATCGTCGACTCACGGATCTGGGAGCTTCCTGACCTTCGGACCGTACCGAACCATCCGCTGACTCCACGGCATCTGAAGCTGCACGACCTGTTCCCCGGCCGGGACTGGAAGTCGCAGGACGTCGTCACCGGCCGCCGGCTGGTGCTCGGCAACGGCGACGTGCGGATCTCGTACGTGGCCGCCGGCGAGTCGTCGCCGCTGTACCGCAACGCGATCGGCGACGAGTGCGTCTACGTCGAATCCGGCGAGGCCACGGTCGAGACGATGTTCGGGCTGCTTCAGGCGCGGCAGGGCGACTACGTCATCATGCCCCGTGCGACCGTGCACCGGTGGGTGCCGACCGGCGACGAGCCGCTGCGGGCCTACGTGGTCGAGGCCAACTCCCACATCACGCCGCCGAGGCGCTACCTGTCGAAGTTCGGCCAGCTCCTCGAGCACTCGCCGTACTGCGAACGCGACCTCCACGGCCCGACCGAGCCGTTCACGGTCGAGCAGGGCGACGTCGAGGTCTACACCAAGCATCGCGGGCATGGGCCGTCCGGACTCGTCGGCAGCATCGTGGTGTACCCGACCCATCCGTTCGACGTGATCGGCTGGGACGGCTGCCTGTACCCGTATACGTTCAACGTCTCGGACTTCGAGCCGATCACCGGCCGCATCCACCAGCCGCCGCCGGCGCACCAGGTCTTCGAGGGCTACAACTTCGTGATCTGCAACTTCGTGCCGCGCAAGGTCGACTACCACCCGCTCGCGATCCCGGTGCCGTACTTCCACTCGAACGTCGACAGTGACGAGGTCATGTTCTACTGCGGGGGCGATTACGAGGCGCGCAAAGGCTCGGGGATCGGGCATGGATCCATCACGCTGCACCCAGGTGGGCACAGCCATGGTCCGCAGCCGACCGCGATCGAGCACGCGCTCGGCAAGGACTACTTCGACGAGCTGGCTGTCATGGTCGACACTTTCCGCCCGCTGGAGATCGGTGAGGCCGGGATCGACTCCGACGACGGCCGCTACGCGTGGAGCTGGAGCGGACGCGGCCCGAACGCCTGAGGCCGGCGACAGGCGAAGAGGGGGGCAAGTCAATGCGTATGACACACGCACGCAGGATCGGCACCGCCACCATCGCCACCGGGGCAGCCGTCGTGCTCGCCGCAACGCCGGAAAGCGCACAATTCTGCTTCAAGACGGAGCTCAACGAGAGAGCAGCCCAAGGAATGGCCGGCTCGAACAACTGGGTGCCGTTCGAGGTCCTTGCTTTTCGAATTCACGGGGCTGTGCGGCGCCGGGATCGAAGTCCTCGCCGACGCCGGAGGTGTCACCACCGACACCCTGATCAACGGGCACGGCGTCATGGCCGGCGGCACGGTCCGCAAGGGGGACGGCGGATGAAACAAGGCGACTCGCACCTCGATTTCGGAGCCATCGACGCTGCGATGGCCGAAGCGAGGGCGGCCTGCGAGTAGTGCGTGCACTCGACCCATAGGTCGCGGCGGCGGGTGTGATCATCGGGCAGGCGGGAACTGAATGGTAAGCGCGGCCCTGCGTCACATGTGCAAAACAGGGGCGCCTTCCAGGATCACACCGGCCGCCCGCATCTCGGTGATCGCCGCCTCGGTCGTCGCCCGGGTGACGCCGGCGGTCATGCCCAGTAGGACGCGGGTCGAGAAGCCTTCGTGCACCGCGTCGAGCGCTGTGGCCCGGACGCAGTGGTCGGTCGCGATCCCGACGACGTCCACCGACGTGACCGAGTGCGAACGCAGCCAGTCGGCCAGTGGCACTCCGTCGTGCGACCGGCCCTCGAATCCGGAGTAGGCGGCGGCGTGGGCGCCCTTGTCGAAGACGGCGTCGAACGGCTGCGGATCGAGGTTCGGGTGGAAGCCGGCGCCGATCGTCCCGGCGACGCAGTGCGGCGGCCAGCTCTGCACGAAGTCCGGGTTGGTCGAGAAGTGGGCGCCCGGGTCGATGTGGTGGTCCCGAGTGGCGACGACACGGTCGTATTCGCGATCGTCCGGCTCGGCCTCCTGCCAGCGGTGCAGCACGCCCGCGATCGAGAAGGCGACGTCCGCCCCTCCGGCCACCGCGAGGCTGCCGCCTTCGCAGAAGTCGTTCTGGACGTCCACGACGATCAACGCGCGTGTCATGACTCCCCTTCGTACAACGTCGGGATCGCGGGCTCACCACGCGACATCTGCAGAGCGGTGGGGGGCAGCTCCGCGCGCGACACGGCGTGCCGCTCACGCGCGACTGCCAACGGCTCGCGACCGACCATCTCGCCCTCGCGCACGAGCGGCACCAGCAACGGTCGGTCGTCGCCGTCGTCGTCCGGTGGCGCAGCCAGCCCGATCACCTCGGCTTCGGCGACACCGTCGGGAGTGCGGCGGCGCATCGCGTACTTGCGACCGCCGACGCTCACCTTGTCCTTGCTCTTCTTCGCGACCGCCGCCCTGACGCCGTCGCGACCCTCTCGGGCGACCAGCTTGTAGACCAGGCCAGCCGTGGGGGCGCCCGACCCGGTCACCAGCGCCGTACCGACGCCGTATGCGTCGACGGGAGCAGCGGCCAGCGCGGCGATCGAGTGCTCGTCGAGGTCGCTGGTGACGATGATCCGGGTGTTCGACGCCCCCAGTTCGTCGAGCTGGGCACGAACCTCCCGGGCCTGGGCCAGCAGGTCGCCGGAGTCGAGCCGGACCGCCCGGAGCTCTGGTCCAGCGATCTCGACCCCGAGTGCCACGGCCTCGCGGACGTCGTACGTGTCGACCAACAGGGTCGTTCCCTTGCCGAGCGAGTCGACCTGGGCGCTGAACGCGTCGTGCTCGCTGTCGTGCAGGAGGACGAACGAATGTGCGCTTGTGCCCTGAGTCGGCACGCCGTACGTGCGACCGGCCTCGAGATTGCTCGTTGAGGCGAACCCGGCGACGTACGCCGCGCGGGCCGCTGCCACGGCTGCCCACTCATGGGTGCGCCGCGAGCCCATCTCGATGCACGGCCGGTCGCCGGCCGCGGCGGTCATCCGCGATGCGCCCGACGCGACCGCCGAGTCGAAGTTGAGAACCGAGAGGATCAGGGTCTCCAGGATGACCGCCTGCGCGAAGCTCGCTTCGACTACCAGCAGGGGTGAATACGGGAAGAAGCACTCACCCTCGCCGTACCCCCACACGTCACCGGTGAACCGGTAGTCGGAAAGCCAGCCCAGTGTCGGGCTGTCGACGACCCGGCGCCGTTCGAGGTCCGCCAGCACATCGTCGTCGAAGCGGAACCGCTCGATGTCGGCGAGCAACCTGCCCGTTCCGCCAACGACCCCGTACCGGCGGCCATCGGGAAGCCGCCGCGCAAACACCTCGAACACCGAGTGACGCTCTCCCGCGCCGTCGGCGAGCGCCGCCTGCAGCATGGTCAGCTCGTAATGATCCGTGAGCAGCGCGGTCCCGCCGCCATGGACAGCCGGCACGCCCACAGCCTAGCGCCGGCGTATGCCTCGTCCCGGTCGTGAAGTGACACCATGGGCCTGTGACCACCACCGCACCAGCCGAGGTCGAGCGGCCGGAGGCCGAAGAGCTCGTCGTGCCCGACACGCCGTGGGCCACAGTGGTGTGGAACGACCCGGTCAACCTGATGTCGTACGTCACATACGTGTTCCAGACATACTTCGGCTACGCCCGCAAGAAGTCCGAGAAGCTCATGCTCGATGTCCATGAGAAGGGCAGGGCCATCGTGTCGTCGGGCACCCGTGAGGCGATGGAACGCGATGTGGAGGCCATGCACGGCTACGGCCTGTGGGCGACGATGCAGAAGGCGGGGGACTGAGGCTGAGCACCGCGTTCCGGCGGGCCCGCGGCGGTGGGGTGTCCGCGGCATTCCACCAGGTGGAGATCGAGCTTTTGCGGTCTCTGGTCGGCCAGCTCCTCGAGCTGGTCCGCGACGAACCGTCCTCTCGCGATCCGCGACAGGCCGGTGATCCGCTGGCGGCCGCGTTCGGCCTGGGCGACGATCCGTCCCGTCCGACCGACCCGGTCGTGCTGCGGCTCTTCCCCGACGCGTACCGCGACGACTCGGAGGCCGCCGACGAGTTCCGCCGTTTCACCGAGCGCGGCCTGCGTGAGGCGAAAGCCGGCGCGGCCGCGGCGGTCCTGGCGTCATTGGCAGCGGCCGGCCCCGAACCCGACGAGCCGGCCGACGCCGGCCAGGAGAAGATCCGGCTGAGCCTCGATCCTGACGAAGCGGACGCCTGGCTGCGCACTCTGACCGACCTCCGACTTGCCCTCGGCACCCGGCTTGGCGTCGAGGAGGGCGACGACGAACGTTGGAAGACGCTGCCCGACGACGACCCGCGCAGTCAGGTTCACGACGTCTACGCCTGGCTGGGCTGGGTGCAGGAGACGCTCGTCCGCGCCCTGTCCGCTGGGCTGGACTGAGCCCACCGTAGGCTCGTCGACTGTGCTGGAGATTCGCCGTGAGATCGTCGACGCGCTGATCGCGCACGCGCGGCGCGACCATCCCGACGAGGCGTGCGGGATCGTGGCGGGGCCGGTGGGCTCGGACCGAGCCGAACGGCACGTTCCGATGGTCAACGCCGAGCGCTCGCCCACGTTCTACCGGTTCGACTCGCTCGAGCAGCTCAAGGTGTGGCGGGAGATGGATGACCGCGACGAGGAGCCGGTGGTGATCTACCACTCGCATACGGCCACCGAGGCCTTCCCGTCGCGCACCGACGTCTCCTACGCGTCGGAGCCGAACGCGCACCATGTCCTCCTCTCGACCCGTGACTCCGATGCCGTCGAGATCCGGTCGTTCCGGATCGTCGACGGCGAGGTCATGGAGGAGGACCTGCGCATCGTGGAGGAACTGGGAACCGACGGGCGCGCAGCCGGCCGTAGTCCGGTATGGGAATGATGGGTCCGGACCGGCCGGTTCCCTCTACCGAAGACGTCCCGTCAGCTCAGGAGCCACACCCATGGCCATCGAGGTCCGCATCCCGACGATCCTGCGCCAGTACACCGGGGGCGCGAAGGCGGTGGACGGCGCCGGCGACACCCTTGCGGCTGTCATCGACGATCTCGAGGGGCGCCACCCGGGGCTCCGTGACCGCCTGGTCGACAACGACGGGTTGCGGCGGTTCGTCAACGTCTATCTCAACGACGAGGACGTCCGGTTCCTCGACGGCTTGAAGACAGAGGTGCGCGACGGCGACTCGGTGACGGTGCTACCTGCGGTGGCCGGGGGATAGATGCGCTTCGACTCGCTGCTGGACTCGGTAGGGCGCACTCCTCTCGTGGGGCTGCCGCGGCTCTCACCCTCGAAGGCCGTCCGGCTCTGGGCGAAACTGGAAGACCGCAACCCGACCGGCTCGATCAAGGACCGCCCCGTGCTGCGGATGATCGAGGCAGCGGAACGCGACGGACTGCTCGCGCCGGGCGGCACCATCCTCGAGCCGACGTCCGGCAACACGGGCATCTCGCTGGCAATGGCGGCCCGGCTCAGGGGATACCGGCTGGTCTGCGTCATGCCGGAAAACACCTCCGAGGAGCGCCGCCAGCTGCTGCGGATGTGGGGAGCGCAGATCGTGCAGTCGCCGGCGGCAGGCGGTTCCAATGAAGCCGTCCGCGTGGCCAAGCAGATGGCCGCGGAGCACCCGGACTGGGTGATGCTCTACCAGTACGGCAATCCGGCGAACACCCAGTCCCACTACGCGACCACGGGTCCGGAGATCCTCGAGGACCTGCCGACGATCACGCATTTCGTGGCGGGCCTCGGCACGACGGGAACGCTCATGGGTGTCGGGCGCTACCTGCGGGAGAAGGCACCAGGGGTTGCGATCGTGGCTGCTGAACCGCGCTACGGCGACCTGGTCTACGGACTGCGAAACATCGACGAGGGGTTCGTGCCCGAGCTCTACGACGAGTCGATGCTGACGACCCGGTACTCGGTCGGCCCTCGCGACGCCGTGCGCCGTACCCGGGAGCTGCTCGAGGCCGAGGGCATATTCGCGGGCATCTCGACCGGTGCCGTACTACACGCGGCGCTCGCCGTGGCCCGCAAGGCCGTCGACGCCGGCCAGTCGGCCGACATCGCGTTCGTGGTCGCCGACGGCGGCTGGAAGTACCTGTCGACCGGCGCGTACGAGGGGACGCTCGACGAAGCCGAGCGCCTCGTCGACGGTCAGCTCTGGGCCTAGAGGCCGCTGGTCGATCGGCTCAGCGACGGTTGCGGTAGCGGATGTGGGTGGCCTCGGGTGTGTCGATGACCCGGACGATCTCCAGCTCGATGTGCGACGGCAAGACGTCGAACAGTCGGCGGCCTCGACCGAGCAGCACCGGGATCTGGTGGATTTGCATTTCGTCGAGCACCCCGGCCTCGAGCGCCCGTTGCGCCGTGTACCCGCCAATCACATGTACGTTCCGGTCCCCGGCGGCGGCCTTCGCCTGTGCCATCGCGCTGGCGATCCCGTCGGTCACGTACGTCACCAGCGGATAGCCCCAACGGGCAGCCGGGCCGGGCGGCCGGTGGCTGGGCACGAAGATCGGGAGACCGTTGTGATCACCACCCCAGTGATCCATGAGCTCGGCAGTCCGCCGTCCCGCGAGGACCGCGCCGGCCGCGTTCATCACCTCGTCGAACAACTCCCCGGACGGCCCGGACGGCCGGACGATTTTCCCCCGTCCGGAGCGAACCACTCGTGCAGTTTGTGGCCATCGTCGCCGCCGAGGAAGTCGTTGGGGTCGGCGATGTATCCGTCGAGTGACATCGACATGTAGAGCACCGATGCAGACACTTCGACCTCCTGTTGTCTCGATCAAACCGGACCGCAGCTCGATCATTACAGGACACGCCGTCTAGCCGGCCGTCCCGTGGCAAGCCACGGGTTTCCACAGCGGACCGTCACGGGAATAGGTTGTCCACAGGGCATGCGCAGAGGGCTGGCAGCGCGGGGCGGGACTCCAGGACGCTTCGGCGCCATGGAGACCGAACCCGAGCCGATCGTCGTCAAGCTCGACAGCCCCACGGCCGTCGTCGAGGCGATTCCGACGTTCGTGGGCTTCCACCCTCGGGAGAGCCTCGTCGTGATGTGTCTGCGGGGACCACGCAAGCGCAACGGCCTGACGATGCGGATCGACCTGTGCGAGCCTCGTCACGACCGCGCGCTTGCCGCGGATCTTGCCCGCCGGGCGGCGATCGACAAGGCAGACGCCGCCATTGTGGTCTGCTACACATCGGCACCCGACATGGACGGCTTGCTTCCGCGAACCACCCTCGTCGACGAGCAAATCGAACGGCTGCGGCGGCGCGACATCGGCCTCGAGGAGGCGTTGCTGGTCCGCGACGGCCGCTGGTTCTCATACATCTGTGCGCAGGACTGCTGCCCGCGCGAGGGCACCCCGATACCGGACGAACCGAGCGGTCCGACGGCTCGTCTTGCCGCCGAACGCGCGCTGACGGGCCGCGCCGTGCTTCCCGACCGCGGAGCCTTGGTGGCGAGCGTCGCCGGCCCGGTCGCTCTGCGGCTCGTCGCGCTTCAGCAGACCTACGAGCGTGTGGACGCCGCCGTTGCGGGCGAGATTGCGGACGAGGGACTCGATCCGGTCTGCGAAGGCACGATTGCCTTGGCCCGCGACGCATTCGGCCGATACGTCGAGGGCCGGCGCCAGGTCGACGACCCGGAAGCGGCGCGGATCGTGTTGGGACTGCACGACAAGCAGGCCCGTGACGAGCTGACGACCTGGGCAATCGACGGTCATGCAGACGAACTGATCGCCTTCCTCACCGACCTGGCGCAGCGGACTCCCGACTGCGACGCCGCCCCGATCTGCACGGTCCTTGCATCGGCTGCCTACCAGCACAGCGACGGTGCCCTGACGGCCGTCGCGCTGGAGCGCGCTCTGCGGAGCGACCCGTCCTACCGGATGGCGTGGCTGCTCTTCGCCATGCTCGACCGGCAGGTGGACCCGGATGAGGTGCAAGCGCTGTCCAGGGACGTCCGCCGCGACCTCCGCCGCCGCGCCGGTTGAAGCGGGGGCGTGGGTGCCGTCGACGTTGGCGTACGCTCGTCGCGCCATGAACGACGCGCCGATCGGCATCTTCGACAGCGGGGTGGGCGGGCTCACCGTCGCGCGCGCGGTCCTCGACCAGCTGCCCCATGAACCCGTCCTGTACGTCGGCGACACCGCTCGGGGGCCGTACGGTCCCCGGCCGATCGCCGAAGTCCGGGAATTCGCCCTCGACGTCATGGACCAGCTGGTCGGCGAAGGCGTCAAGACCCTGGTGATCGCGTGCAACTCGGCCAGCAGCGCCGTCCTTCGCGACGCTCGCGAGCGTTACAGCCTTCCCGTCGTCGAGGTGATCCAGCCGGCCGTACGGCGCGCGGTGGCAACTACCCGAAACGGTCATGTCGGCGTCATCGGCACCTGGGCCACCGTGATGTCCAAGGCATACGAGGACTCCTTCGCCGCGGCGCCGCAACTCCGCATCACCACCCAGGCGTGTCCGCGGTTCGTGGAACTGGTGGAGCAAGGCATCACGCACGGAACCGAGCTGGAGAGGGTGGCGCACGAGTACCTCGACCCGGTCCGTGGGGCGGGCGTCGACACGCTGGTCCTCGGCTGCACGCACTACCCGCTGCTGACCGGTGTCATCTCCTACGTCATGGGCGACAGCGTCACGCTGGTCAGCAGCGCCGAGGAGACGGCGCAGGACGTGTACCGCGTACTGGCCGAGCACGCACTGATGCGCGACGACGACCTGCCGCCTCCGAGGCACACGTTCCGTGCCACGGGTGATCCACGGCCGTTCGCCGAGTTGGGCCGGCGCTTCCTCGGGCCGGAGGTCGCCGCGGTCGCGGATGCGCTGCGGTGAAGCTCACGGTCATCGGTTGCAGCGGCTCGGTTGCCGGGCCCGAGTCGCCGGCGTCCTGCTACGTCGTCGAGGCCGACGGGCGGCACCTGGTGCTCGACCTGGGCAGCGGGGCGCTGGGCCCGCTCCAGCATCACGTCGATCTCGGCAGTATCCAGGCCGTGTTGCTGAGTCACCTTCACCCCGACCACTGCGTCGACATGTGCGGCTTCTATGTGGCGCAGCGGTACCGCCCGGGCGGGCCGCGCCCGCGGATCCCGGTCTGGGGCCCGGCCGGTGTGGCGGAGCGGCTGGCTCTCGCATACGGCATGCCGGTGGATCCGGGCATGACCGGCGAGTTCGCGTTCCATGCTTTTCCCGACGGGGCATTCGACGTCGGACCGTTCCGGGTGCGGGCGATCCGGGTCGTCCATCCGGTGTCCGCGTACGCCCTCCGGGTCGAGCACGCCGGAAGGGTGCTGGCTTACTCCGGTGATACGGCACCCACACCCGCGCTGATCGAGATCGCCAGGAGTGCCGACGTGCTCCTCTGCGAGGCGGCCTTCCGCGATGGTGACCAGAACCCGCCTGGCCTGCACCTCACCGGCAGGGAGGCGGGGGAGCACGCTGCGGCAGCCGACGTGGGCTCGCTCGTCGTCACGCATGTACCGCCTTGGGGAGACGTCGAGCGAGCCCAGGCAGAGGCGGCGAAGACGTTCGACGGCCCGGTCACGGCCGCCCGGTCCGGTCTCGTGCTGGACGTCTGACGCGCCTCGGCATTTCACCAGGTGAGGGCGCCGTGTGTCGAACCCGACGGCTAACCTTCGCGACATGACCCGACTCGACGGTCGAACGGCCGATCAGCTCCGACTCGTCCGCTTCACCCGCGAGTGGCTCGACCACGCCGAGGGCTCCGTCCTGGTCGAGTTCGGGGCCACCCGGGTGCTGTGCGCTGCATCGGTCACCGAGGGCGTACCGCGCTGGCGCAAGGGTTCCGGGCAGGGGTGGGTCACCGCCGAGTACGCCATGCTGCCGCGTTCGACCAACACCCGCTCGGATCGGGAGTCGGTCAGGGGCCGGATCGGCGGCCGGACGCACGAGATCTCGCGGCTGATCGGCCGTGCTTTGCGCGGGGTCATCGACACCTCCGCGCTCGGCGAGAACACGCTGGTCCTCGACTGCGACGTGCTCCAGGCCGACGGCGGCACCCGCACGGCCGCCATCACCGGTGCCTACGTCGCGCTCTGCGATGCCGTCGACTGGATGCGCGGACAGGGCCTGCTGTCCTCGGCCGACGTGCTGCGCGACTCGGTGGCCGCCGTGTCGGTTGGCGTCGTGGACGGCGTGCCGATGCTCGACCTGTGCTACGAGGAGGATGTCCGAGCCGAGACGGACATGAACGTCGTCATGACCGGCAGCGGGCGGTTCATCGAGGTGCAGGGGACTGCCGAGGGCGCCCCGTTCGACCGCGGCGAGCTCGATGCGCTGCTCGCGCTCGCAGAAGTGGGCTGTGCGGAGCTGACCGATCTACAACGATCGGCGCGCGCTGGATGAGCGGGCCGGCCGGCCCACAGGTCGTGCTCGCGACCCGGAACACGCACAAGCTCCGCGAGCTCCGTCGCATCCTGGACGCGGCGGACGTCGGTGTCCAACTGATATCGATCGCCGATTTTCCTGACCTCCGCGACGTCGTCGAGAGCGGCCGGACGTTCGTCGAGAACGCTCTGCTCAAGGCGGCGGCCACAGCAGCCGCCACCGGCCTCGCGGCCGTCGCCGACGACTCCGGCATCAGCGTCGACGCGTTGAACGGCATGCCCGGTGTGCTCTCCGCGCGGTGGTCGGGCCGGCATGGTGACGACACCGCCAACCTCGCGCTGCTCCTGGCGCAGCTGGACCCGGTGCCCGACGGCCGCCGAGGGGCGGCCTTCGTCTGCGCGGCGGTGCTGGTCACACCCGACGGGCGTGAGGTCGTGGAGGAGCGACGGATCACCGGTCACCTGGTCCGCGAGCCGCGCGGACAGGGCGGCTTCGGGTACGACCCGATCTTCGTCCCTGACGGCGACACGCGCACGACGGCGGAGATGTCCCCGGCCGAGAAGGACGCCATCAGCCACCGGGGCCGTGCATTCCGCGCCCTTGCACCACACCTGCGCAGCCTCACCTGATCGGCGCCACGGCGGTTTGTGCGTCCCGGCGGGCCGGGCCGTGGACTCGTCCGTAGCAGTTTCGTCATCTGATCCTGTGCGCTACGAGAGCGAACGTGCCGCACCATGGAAGGCGTGCTCGACACCTCCGCGCCGGCAGAGCCACGGGTCAACCGACGGTGGCCCGCGCTGGCCGGCCTCGTGTCCGCCGGCTTCGGCCTGGGCGTCGCCGAGGCGGTGGCCGGCCTGCTGGGCCGTGCGGCGACGCCGGTGGTCGCGGTCGGCGAGGCATTCATCGATCGCGTGCCGGCTTGGCTGAAGGACCTGGCGGTCGAATGGTTCGGCACGGCGGACAAGGCGGTCCTCATCGGTGGTGTCTTGGTGGTGTTTGCCGCTCTCTCGGCCGGTATCGGAGTGCTGACGGCACGTAACCGCGCTGCCGGACTGCTCGCCGCCGCTGCGCTCGGCCTCGTGGCGGCACTTGCCGTCTGGACAAGGCCGGACACGACGGCCAACGACCTGCTGCCCACGATCGTGGGCGCGGGTTCCTCCCTGGTGGCGCTCGACCGGCTGGTCGATCGCGCCGTAGTTGCCGGACGCGAACCGGCGGCGTCCGAGCGATCGGCATCGTTACGCGATGATGAGAGCCGCCGCCGGTTCCTGCGCGCGACGGCCGTCGTGGCCGGGATCGCTGCCCTGTCTGGGAGCCTCGGACGCTGGCTGGGCTCACGCCGATCCGGCGTCGAGGAGTCGCGTGAAGCGCTTGCCGCCGATCTGGTCGACGAGCCGGCCGTTCAGTCACCGTCCGGGGTCGACCTCGGCGTCGAGGACGCGGAGCCGTGGCAGACGCCGAACGGCGTCTTCTACCGGATCGACACGGCGCTGTCTGTTCCCCTCGTCCGTGCGGAGGACTGGCGGCTGCGGGTGCACGGGCTGGTCGAGCGTGAGGTGAGTCTGACGTTCGACGACCTCGTCGACATCGGTCTGGTCGAACGCTGGGTCACCTTGACCTGTGTCTCGAACGAGGTCGGCGGCTATCTCGCCGGCAACGCACTGTGGAGCGGTGTTCCAGTGGCAGAGGTGCTGGCACGGGCCGGCCCGGAGTCCCGCGCGGACGCCGTCCGATCGACGTCGGCCGACGGCTGGACGGCCGGAACGCCGCTGGAGGTACTGACGGATGGGCGCGATGCACTTTTCGCCGTCGCCATGAACGGCGAACCGCTGCCGGTGGAGCACGGCTTCCCGGTCCGGATGGTCGTTCCGGGGCTGTACGGGTACGTCAGTGCCACCAAGTGGGTCGTCGACGTCGAAGTCAGCCGGTTCGACGACTTCGACGCGTACTGGACCACGAGAGGCTGGTCCGAGCGGGGCCCGATCAAGACGGCGTCGCGAATCGAGGTGCCGAAATCCGGCGCGACGGTGCGCGCGGGGCGTGTGGCGGTGGCGGGAATGGCATGGGCCCAGCACCGAGGCGTCCAGTCGGTCGAGGTGCGGGTCGACGACGGGCCGTGGCGCCGGGCCCGGCTGGGCGTGGTGCCCAGCACGGACACGTGGCGGCAGTGGGTCTGGGAATGGGAGGCCGAGCCCGGCGACCACGAACTCCGGGTGCGAGCCATCACTGCGGACGGCGAGCTGCAGATCGAGGACGAAGCGCCTCCCGCGCCGGACGGCGCGACCGGATGGCACCGGGTCAGTGTCGAGGTCCAGGACTGACAGGCGTCACGGGTAGAGCTTCTCGCTCCGGTTGAGCATGGCCACGAACGTGTCGATGCGGCGCGCCCGGGTCTCCGGCCGCTTCGCCTCCTGGATCCGGTAGAGGACGGCGTACCTGTTCTGGCTGTCCAGCGTCGCGAAGAACGCCGCGGCCTGCGGGTTCTCGTCGAACCGGGCCTGCAGGTCGTCGGGAACTGAGGCCGTGCTCGGCGGCTCGTACGCGCGTTCCCATCGGCCGTCGTTCTTGGCCTCCTCGACGGCGGCGAGGCCTGCGGGCTTCATCCGCCCGGCCGCGATCAGGTCGAGCACCCGAGCCTGGTTGATCTTCGACCATTTGCTTCGAGCCGTACGCGGCGTGAACCGCTGCAGGTGGTGGGTGTCGTCGAACGACGCCGCCTGCCCGTCGATCCAGCCGTAGCACAGTGCGCCCTCGACCGCTTCGGCATAGGTCACGGTGGGGATGCCGCTCGCCTTCCGGGCGAACTTGACCCAGACGCCGGGCGCAGTTCCGTGGTGCTCGTCGAGCCATCGCTCCCAGTCCGCGGCGGA
Source organism: Jiangellaceae bacterium (assembly GCA_036845485.1). Lineage (GTDB taxonomy): Bacteria > Actinomycetota > Actinomycetes > Jiangellales > Jiangellaceae > DAIUDS01. Next base: position 402 of record DAIUDS010000005.1, on the reverse strand, counting down.
CGGGAACGCGACGATTGGCAGGCCCTGCTTGGTCTCGTCCGGAGCGCCAGCGGTCATGGGCGACAGCCTAGGCACCACCCCGACAGCCGTTCGGCCACATCAGCCGGATCCCGCACTCGGTGGAGCGGGGAGTCTTGGCGTGGATCGGCTCAATGCTCGACAACTCACGCGGCGGCGACGGCCTTGATCACGGTGTACGTCTTGCGCCGCCGCACCCGGTGGTCCGCGGCGTCCACCTCGGCGAGGCCGAGCGCCCTCAGCTCGCGCATCACCTGATCGGCCTGTTCCGGTGTGATGCCGTGCCCGGCCTTGCGGAGCGCGCTCTCCATCAACAGGAGCCGCCCGCCGGGGGCAAGGACGCGCACCGTCTCGGCCAACCCGGCCGCGCGGTCGGCCCAGTGG
>DAIUDS010000004.1:0-27451 GCA_036845485.1 Jiangellaceae bacterium | reverse complement strand
GATTGTGACCGGCGATCAGCGCGTTGAGCCCGGAGGAGTCCATGAAGCTGACACCGGTGAAATCGCCCACCACGTGATCATCCTCGACCAGCAGGCGCAGGTTGGCTGCCACCTGGGGAGCGTTGGCTAGGTCCATCTCGCCGCGGAGGCGAAGGACGACGCAGCCGTCCACGCGCTGGAACACGCACGTGAGACTCTCTTCGAGGGGCACCCGGGCCATCCTCCGTCGCTGAGCGGTGAAGCCCCCGAAGAGGCATGCGTCACCCCAGGCCCGACGCGCCTGTCCTTCCTACTCTCTCCGGCGCCCCGGCCGGTCAAACGCTGGCCGGTTGCGGCTGTAGTTCCTCCGGATCGCTGCTCTCGTTCATACCCGACTACGTCAAGCGACCCGCGTCGTCGACATAGAGCGGCCCGCGCCCCCGTCGCAGGGTGCGGGCCGCCGTGTCGTGCGGGTCAGTGACGCTCGACGTCCTCGGGACGCAGCACCCGGTACACGTCCTCGGCCCGAAGCCACGCCAGCTGGTCCTTACGCCGGCCAGTGTCCGGATCGGTGCGGTAGAGGCCGACCATCACGTGCGTCTCGGTCCAGCGTCGCGCCTCGGCGGGCCGGAAGTGCTCGCCGAGCTCGGCGTCGACCAGGCGGACGAGGACCGGGATGCCGCCCTGGTTCTGCAACGGCACGGAGTCGGGCATCTCCTCGTTCGCGTAACCGCTGGTCGGACGGGTCGGCATCCCCCATCTTCGAACATGTGTTCCATGAACGCCAGACGTCCCGCACCCCATCGCAGGGCGGGGGCCCCTGTCCGTGGCGGGTGAGAGCGTCGCAGCATGGCCGGCGTTGTGGAGGTCGACCCGGAGCGGTGCCCGAACGGGCACCCGCTCGGGCCGAACCGTGTCGTCAAGGGTTGGCTGCCGTGCCTGTGTGTCGAGGGCACCGGTCACCGGACCCTGTTCTGCTTGGACGTGCCGCGTGACTAGTCTCCGCGACGCTGGCCGTGGGAACTACGTCAGCGCGGGTCACCCGCCGGCGGCCGGCGAACCCCGCCGAGTGATGACGCTCAGCTGATCGTGATCGTGAACGTCTTCTCGGCAGTCGTGTCCCGCTCGTCTGTCACCTGCACGGTGAACGTGAACGTCCCGGCCGTGGTCGGCGTACCGCTGATCGTGTTCTCGCGCCTCGGCAGCTCCAGGCCCGGGGGAAGCTCGCCGGACACCACCGACCAGGTGTAGGGCTGAACCCCACCGCTGGCGAACAGGTTGCCGCAGCAGTAGAACTCGCCGACGGTCCCGTTGGACAGGATCTCGGTGGTGACGACGAGCGGCAGTGGTGGCTGGATGGTGATCGAGAAGGTCTCGGTGTCGGTCGCGCGGATCTCGTCCTTGACCTGGATCGTGAACGTGAACGTGCCCTCGGTCTTGGGCGTGCCGAAGATCAGTCCCGTGCTGCCCGCGAAGCTGAACAGTTTCGTGCCGTCCGGGAGACTGCCATCGACAACCTTGAACGACGGCAGCTTCTGCGAGCTCGAGCACCCCGTCACCGTGATGAACCAGGTGTCCTCGGTGCCGACGTTCCCGTCGGCGAGCGTCTCCGGGACGATCTCGCACCCCTGCGCCTGCGCGGCCGGCGCACCGAACAGGACGAACAACGGAAGTGCAAGGAGCAGAGCAAGAATCTTTCGCATCGGTCCCTCCATCCATGGGCGAGGTGTCCCGCCGGCTAGCACGTCCAGCGCCAGTGGGAGGTTCAGCAGCGGGTGCCGAAGTGTGGAACCGGGGCGGGTCAGCTGCCGTCCTCCGCGATGATGCCGTCGTACACGCCGAACCTGTCCCGGATGCGGCGGGGTCCGGTCGGCGTCGTCGAGCGACCGGCCGTAGGCCAGGCGCCTGAGGTCGGTCACCAGGTCGAGCAAGTCCGCCCAGCCGTGACGGCCGGGCTGTTGCGGTGGGACAGTGGTGGACACGGCGGGGCGGGGTTCCCTCCCGTCGAGGTCCCGGCCGGCGGTTGCGTCGTCGCGCCGGGACGGGCTACCGGGTGAACTGACCCGATAACTTCGCCGCGACGCTCGCGGCTTTGAACGCGTTTCCGCAGGTGGCGACAACGCATAGCCCTGCTCGCCTGAAAAGCGGAAGGTCGGCGGATCGATCCCGCCCCTGTCCACCAGCTGCGCAAACGTAGGGCAACCGCGCCCCGGCGTCGTTGAGGATCGTACGGCTAGGCTGCCATGCGTTGGCTGGCTGGCGCGATTGCTCAGCCTGCCACGAGTCCACGGTCATTAGGCCGACGCATCGTCGGGAATACGCGGCCAGTGGCGATAACGTCACCGTGTGGCGGACGAACGAGTCCGGAGCAGACTCGCCACGGCGGCGGCCGCGTTCACCAGTAACGCCCGCCATCCCAACCTACGCCGCGCCCAGTTGAGCTTCCTCGGGGCCTGGACGGCCGAGTGGGCGTTCACCGTGGGGCTGGGGATCGTGGCCTACCGAGATGGTGGCGCGACGGCCGTCGGGCTGGTGGGACTGCTACGCATGGCGCCGTCGGCGGTGATGACACCCCTGTTGGCTCCCCTGGCCGACAGGGGACGCCGGGAACGCATCCTGGTTCTGATGTCGCTTATCAGCGGCGCGGGCATGGCCGTCGCCGCACTTGTTGTCGGCACGGACGGCCCGCCGCAGATCGTGTACGCCCTCGCCGCATTCTCGACCATCGCTGGCACCCTCTACCTGACGGCATTTTCGGCGCTGCTCCCGTCGCTGTGCCGCACCGGATACGACTTGGCGAGCGCCAATGTGGTGCGTGGTTTGCTGGACTCGGTCGCCACGCTATTGGGCCCGGTCGTGGCCGCTGTCTTGCTCCAATTCACGGGCGTCACCGCGGTGTTCGCTGTTGCCGCCGGCGCCTCGTTGTGGGCGGCGGCCATGATGCTGCGGGTCCACTACGAGGCTCCGCCACGTCCGCCCGCCCGGAGAACGCACGTGCTTGCCGAGGCAAGCGAGGGTGTGCGCGCCGTCGCGAAGAACCGCGATCTGGCGCTTCTCGTCGGCATCGCTTCTGTGCAGACGTTCACCCGCGGGGCGCTGACAGTGTTCACCGTCGTGGTTGCGATTGACCTGTTGAGAATGGGCGAACCCGGTGTCGGCACACTGACGGCTGCGATGGGGGCGGGTGCCGTGCTCGGCTCATTGGCGGTGTCCCTGCTTGTGGGGACCCGCCGACTCGCTGGGTGGTTCGGGCTCGGTGTCGCCATGTGGGGTCTGCCAATCGCGTTCATCGGCCTCTTCCCAGCCAAGGCGGCGACAATCGCACTGCTGGTATGCGTGGGCGTGGCCAACACCCTCGTTGACCTCGGCCTGATGACGCTCATGGCCCGGCTCGCGCCTGATGACGTGCTCGCGCGCGTGTCCGCAGTCCTGGAGAGCCTCATCGCCCTCACCATCGGGCTGGGGGCGGTCATCGCATCGCTGGTGATCGACGTGTCGAGTGTCCGGGTAGCGCTCGTCGGGATCGGCGCACTGTGCCCGCTGGCTGCGGCAGCGGGATGGCTTCGACTGCGGCACCTGGATCATGCCATCGGCGTCCGCGACCGTGAGATCGAGCTGCTACACCAGGTTGCCATGCTGACGCCTTTGCCCCTCCCCGCAATCGAGCATCTCGCGCGCGGCCTGCAGCCGGTCTCAGTGTCGGCAGGTCGCGAAGTGTTCAATCAGGGAGACATCGGCGACCGTTTCTACGTGGTCGAGTCCGGTGTCGCTGAGGTGATCGGAGACGGACGTTTGGTCGCAACGCTCGGTCCAGGGGAAGCGTTCGGTGAGATCGCGCTGCTCCGGCGCGTCCCGCGGACGGCAACGGTTCGGGCGGCCAGCGAGCTCCGGCTCCAAGCGCTGACCAGCGAACACTTCCTGCCGGTGGTCACCGGATTCACATCGAGCGCGCGCGAGGCAGGCACGTCCGTCGACGCAATGCTCGACCGCTACACCCCTCGCGACCAGCCCGACGAGCCGACCATATAGACGAGGTTCGTCCCATGGCCCCGAAACATGAGGCAGGCAGGTCATGACGGCTGCCCCCACTAGCACTCGAGCCGTAGATCGTGGTCATTGTTCGGTTGGTTGGCGGCGCGGCCGACGCTTCGATCGTCGCGCCGGGACCGCTTGAGCTACCGGTTAAACCGACCCGATAACTTCGCTGCGACGCTCGCGGCTTCGACCGTGTTTCCGCAGGTGGGACACCGTTTAGCCCTGCTCGCCTGAAAGCGGAAGGTCAGCGGATAGATCCCGCCCCCAGTCCACCTGCGGAACGCGGGTCGTCATGCTCATCGCCTCCCAGGGCGATGATCTCTTTGCCCGTGTGTGATGGATTGATCCCGAGGACCAGTGATCTTGTCTCTAACTCCGGGCCTATACCACTTATAGGTGTGGCGGCACGTGTGTTCGACCGGAATTCCGGCAGCGCGGAGGGCATCGATGCTCACTCCGGCGCGATCGCTCGCAAGGGCCATTACCCGCCCGTACTTGTCGTAGCGCACGTACACGTGACGACCATTGACGACCCGTTCCCTCACCGCCGCGGCCGTCATGGGTTGTGCCACCTTGTCTCGTGCTTCCGAGTGGCGGACCACCGGAAGGCGCGGCGATCGGATGCGCAATCCCACAACGCAAGCTTCACGCGCTCCGGCGAAGATCCGTAGTGCCAGAAGGCCCGCCGCACGATTCCGGATTGCGTGCGCGGACAGGACCTTCGGCCCTGCCGGAGCCAACGGCCCGAACCGTAGAAGGAGGATCATCCACGGATTTACGATGACTCCCAGCCAGCGGTTGACCAATGCACTGGACTTGGACTCCTCGAGTGGCCGCTGCCGTGCTGAAGGGGCCAGACTCAGACCATGGCAGGCGAGGAGTTGAAGGATCGGCCACCGGTCTACCAGACGGCACGGATGGAGGCGTTCAGTGACGGCGTCTTCGCGATCGCGATCACGTTGCTCGTTCTCGAGATCGGAGTCCCTCACGGCTCCGGCGATGACTTACTTAGCGCCCTGGTCGAACAATGGCCCTCGTACCTGACTTATCTGGTCAGTTTCTCGACGATCGGCGCCGTCTGGATCTCACACACGGTGATCACCGAGTACCTCCATCGCGCCGACTCGGTGGTGATCCGGCTGAACTTACTGCTGCTCCTGGTGGTGGCGTTCCTGCCGTTTCCCACCCGGCTGCTCGGGGAGTACATCGGCGATTACGAACCTGAAAGAGTCGCGACCACTGTGTACGGGGTCAACCTCCTCCTTGCGTCAGCGCTGGTGTCGATCATCTGGCGGTATTCGATCCACGAGAAGCTCGTACGACCGGACGCGGACGACGAGGACGTCCGCAACCTGACGAGGCGGCTCACGCCAAGCTTTGCCGGTTACGTTGTCATGATTGCCACAGGGCTGTTCGTGCCGACGATCGCGGTGCTGGGATACCTGGTGATCGCTGTGTACATCATCGTGCCGTTTGGCCTGATCAGGCACGGCCAACGGCAGCATTGACGGGTCAGGTGCTCTGTTCGTCGCGCAGACCGCGAAAGAACGTCCGTAGCTCACGGACCAGGATGTCGGGCTGCTCGAGCGCGGCGAAGTGCCCGCCTCGCCTCGGCTCGCCCCAGTGCCGGATGTCGACGTACCGCTTGGCGGCCCAGCGCCGCGAAGGCCGCGGCACCTCCTTGGGGAAGATGGTGCAGCCGGTCGGCGCCGTGACGACCTCGGTCGTCGCCGCCGTGAACCACGAGGACACCGCCCGGATGCTTTCCCAATAGAGGCGGGCCGACGACGCGCCCGACCGGGTCAGCCAATAGAGCGTCACCGTGTCGAGCACTTCGCGACGGGAGATGACCCTCTCCAGGTCGCCGTCGTGGTCGGACCACGTCCAGAACTTCTCGGCGATCCATGCGCACGACCCGACCGGTGAGTCGACCAGCGAGTACCCGATCGTCTGCGGCTTGGTCGCCTGAAGGTCCGAGTACGCCGACTCGTGCTCCTGGCGAGCGCTCAGTTCGGCGAGAGCGGTGCGTTCGGCCTCGGTGAGCTCCTCGGCGGAGCCCACGTCCGGCGCCGCTAGCGGCGGCACGAGGTGGATGCCCACGACGTGGTCGGCGTCTTGCAGAGGGAGGAGTGTGCTGATGCTGGTGCCCCAGTCGCTGCCGCCCGCGCCATAGCGGTCGTACCCGAGCCTGGCCATCAGCTCGGCCCAGGCGGCCGCGATGCGTTGCAGGCCCCACCCGGGCATGGCCGGCTTGTCACTGAAGCCGTACCCGGCAATGACGGACACACGACGTGGAAGGCATCGGCAACGGAGCCGCCGTGTGCGTCCGGACGGGTGAGCGGTCCGATGATCTTCTCGAATTCCATGAACGAACCGGGCCACCCGTGGGTCAGGATCAGCGGCATCGCGTCGGCATGGGGCGACCGAGCATGTACGGCATGGATCCGCAGCCCGTTGATCTCGGTGCGTACATGCGGAAGGGCGTTCAGCCGCGCCTGCGTGTCACGCCAGTCGTAGTCCTCCGACCACACCGCGGACAGCCGCCGCATGTAGGCGTTGGACACCCTGCGACCAGTCGTCCACGGTCTCCGCCTCGGGCCACCGTGTGTGGCGCAGACGGTCGCGGAGGTCGTCGAACGCCGACTGAGGGACCGCGATGGAGAAATCCTCGATGCGCGACATGACCACGATCGTGCCCTGCGCTGTTCGACTTCGACTCGCGCCGAGCTTCGCCGGCTACGTTGTCATGATCGCCACGGGGCTGTTCGTGCCATCGATCGCGGTGCCGGGGATACCTGGTGATCGCGGCCCCGCATCACGGCCTGAAGATGACATCGCCGTACTGCCAGTGCAGGGTGTAGGAAGCAAGCCGTGCCCGGACAGCGATCCGGATCGCCTCACGCGTGCCCGGTGGGAGTGCACGGTCGGTGGTGACGAAGGCATCCACGGCTCCCCGCCGCTTTCGCAGCATGATTCTGGGTGACTGCGTCACGCCGAATCGGCGCATCACCCGGATTGCGGCTGCCGTGACCTCGCGATGCGCGGTCGCCCCTACCGGCGACGTGGCTTCTTCGCAGGCCGCGACGACGTCCCGTGGGTCGCAGCGCCTGTCGGCTTCCCGCCACGGCGACCGGTCGGGGTTCGGCACGGGTCCGGCCACCACCAGTGGAGTACCGTGACGAATCGCGCAGATGGCGCCAAACTCGGAGTCGGTCATGTCCGCGGCGTCGGCTCGGGCATCGACGACGACCGAGACGTCGACATCGGCGAGTGGGCAGCGGCCACCCTTGCTGAGACCGACGCAGGTTGCTTCGCCGTCGGGTGCATGGCAGTAGGTCAGGGTATGCCCAGCGGCGCCGAGCCGTTGCGCCACCGCGATGGCCGACCCTGGACGTTGCTCCGTGATGAGAATCTTCATGGTCGCGATCACCGCGTCCGCTCCAGCGTGGCCTGGTGGACGATCGCCACAGGAGCATGCGCATGATGGAGCACCTGCTGACTGACCGACCCGAGCAGCAGCTCGCGGAATCCGCGTCTCTCCCGTGAACCCACCACGACGAGCAGTGCCTTGCGTGACAGCTCGGTGAGCACCCGTCCCGGCGAGCCGGAGACCAGCACCGCCTCCGCCGCCACGTCCGGGTACTTGCCCTGCCAGGCGTCCAACGTGTCGCTCAGCTGGTGACGAAGGGCCACTGCCTCATCCCCGTCGTCGGGCGGAACGCCGTAGAGGGCCGGAAGCGGCTCGACGCAATGGGCGGCTGTGAGCCCGACGTGGAGCCGGGAGGCTTCGGCGAATGCGAAGCCGACGATGTCCTCGGCTGTGCTCGGGTCATCGACACCGACGACGCAGCCCGCAGGAGGACCGACGCCGGCACCGCGCAGAGCATGTGCGGGACGCATGACGACGACGGGGCAGTGTGCGTGTGTAGCCAGCCGGCTGCTGACCGAACCGACCAGCAGTCCGGTGAAACCACCCAGGCCACGCGAGCCAACCACGACCAGCTCGGCCGTGCGGGCTTCGTCGAGCATCACCGGGCTCGGACGGCCGATTCGAACGGTTCCGTCCACGCTCAGTCCCGGCGAACCGAGGGCAGCCCGTCTGACGGCCTCGTCGAGGATGCGTCCGGCGGCGGCGCGCACGTCCGCGTCAGGGCCGCACGCCGACGGGCCGCCGGGTCCGTAGGAGTACAGCGGCCAGTTGAAGGCGTGGATCACACGTAGTGAGCTGCGCCGGGACGCCGCCTCAGCAGCTGCCCAATCGACAGCGCCCAGCGACCCCCTCGAGCCGTCGACACCGACGAGAACGGGCCGCGAGCGATGAACAGGTTCCATGATCGCGCACCTCCGCGATGGTCCTGCTTCAAACACTCATCCCGGCGCGACGTGACGGCCAGGGCACAACGACCGGCGCCACCGGGCCGAAGGGCCATCGATCGGCCGAGGTCGGGAGTCGGGACCTTCGGCCCTAGGCACGACCTCATGAGGCTCCTATCATTCCGTGACAAATCTGCGGAGGTGCTCATGAGCTTCACCGATCGCGAGTGGTGGACCCTCGTCCACGGCATGGTTCTCGGCGCGTTCTTCCTGCTTGCCTTTGCCGGTGGGCTCGCCGAGCTCTACAGCCTCAAACCCGCTTTGCTGACCCGCGTCGGAGTCCAGTCACGGATGCGCCGGGTCAAGGTCGGGGTGGTGGCGATGGCGGTGGCAGCCTGGCTGACCGTGATCACCGGCACGTGGATCGTCTACCCCTGGTACCGAGAAGACGTCGCGTCCAGCCCTCGGTCCACGCTGCTCGCCGATCCGAGCACGGCGGAGTGGCACGAGTTCGGAATGGAATGGAAGGAACACATCGCGTGGATCAGCCCGATCCTCGCCACCGCGGTGGCGTTCATAGTCGTGTACTACGGCACCAACTTGATCCGGCACGACCGGGTCCGCCGCACGGCGATCGGCCTGTTCGTCCTCGCCTTCGTCATCGCCGGCATCGCGGGCGCCTTCGGGGCCTTCATCACCAAAGTCGCACCGGTCATTTAGGAGGCTCACACCCCATGGCACGTACCGAACGCACGGAACCCACCAGCGAACCGGATGATCTCCCTCCCGTCACGGACAAACCCGAGGGACCGATCTCCGCGGCGATCATTGCGGCCGGCATCGGCGCGGCCGCGCTCGGTCTTTTCACGACCCTCGCCGAGGCGAGCGCGACTGTGAAGGACTGGCTGCAGTGGAATGACCGGGTCGGACCGCTCTCCGGCAAGACTCTCCTCGCGGTGGCAGTCTGGTTGGCCGCCTGGGCCATCCTTCATGTCACGCTGCGCAACAGACCGTTCGAGACACGCCGGGCCCTCATCATCACCCTCGTACTTCTCGTGCTCGGCGTGATCGGCACCTTTCCAACGTTCTTCCAGGCATTCACATCCGAGTAGAGCCGTCCACCGGGTGCTTCGTCCGCTGTGCCGCGGTCAGGATAATCGTGCGGGCCAGGTCAGGTGGTCGACGACGTCGACCACCCCGTCGACGTTCTCCGTCAGCCAGGCGGCCGCCTTGGCTTGACTTGGTCCGTGGAGCCGTCCGGACAGCTTGACCACGCCATCACGGACAGAGACCTGTACGGCCTCCGCGTCGCCGGCAGTCAATGGGGCGATCACGTCTTGGCGGATGGTGTGCTCGATGTCGGAGTCACGGCGCACGAACACGCGGAGCAGGTCGCAGCGGCTGACGATGCCGACGAGGTGGCCGCGATCGTCGACCACGGGCAGCCGTTTGACGCCGTGGCGTTCCATCCGCCGCGCGGCCACAACGACCGGGGCGTCGGCGAGTACGGTCAGAGCGGGACTCGTCATCAGCTCCCACGCAGTGGTTGCGGCAGCCTTGGCGCGACCCGTGTCCCGTTTCGCGCTGCCGAGGCGCAGCCCGGCACGCCGCGGCCGGAGGCTGTCGCCGTAATGGAGCTGCTTGTACTCCTCCTTGTGCAGGAGGTCCGCCTCGGACACAACTCCCACGACACGGTTGTCGGAGTCGACGACGGGAACGGCGGACACGTGTCGCTCGAGGAGAAGTTCGGCGACAACCCGGAACGGCGTGCCGACGTGCACTGCCGTGACGTCGGTGGTCATCACGTCCTCGACCAATATGCGCATGCTCAGCCCCTCTCCTCGATTCGACCGTACGGCGGCTCGGCTGGCGGCAGGCAGAGTCGGAGGTCCTGCCCCCGACGGGTCGGGCGACCCTTACGGATGTGGTGCAGCCGGGTAACTCTTCACCCATGGAGCAACAGATCGTCGTCGGCTACGACCAAACCGATCGAGCCCGGGTCGCCCTGGCCTGGGCGGTGGATGACGCGCGCCTGCGCGACGCAGATCTGGTCGTGTGCCACGCCTGGGACGTTCCTTACGCGTCGGTGGACCGCGACGTGGCACACGCGACTCGGTCCTTCGCGAAGAGCACGCTCGACGAGGGGATCCTGCTGGCCCGCCAGGGCCTGCCTCACCACCGCGTCCGACCCGTGCTCGCCCAGGGGCCGGCGGGGCTCGTCCTGACCCGGGCGAGCCGAACGGCAGCCATTGTGGTGGTCGGCACGCGTGGCCCAGGCCGGCGGGCGAGGCTCCGCCTCGACTCGGTGAGCGCTCATGTCGTGGCCCGCGCCCGATGCCCGGTGACGATCGTGCGCGGACAGCAGCTGCCGGAAGCCCCGGATGAGCCGACACTGGTCGTGGTAGCCGTCGATCAGTCGGCGGATGCCACCACGGCCTTGGGGTTGGCGTTCGAGGAGGCTGCGTGGCGGCGCAGCGACCTGCACGCTTGGTGCGGGGTGTGGGACAACGGGCCCCTCATCGGCGGGCACACCGCCGACCCGGGCGCCGACCCTGAGCGGCAGTGGCTCGAGGAGACGGTGCCGCAATGGCGAGAGAAGTTCCCCGACGTACGTGTCGAAGCCGCATTCGTCGGCACCCATGCGGCGTCCTCGATGCTGAACTGGGAGGACGACGTCGAACTGGTCATCCTCGGCGCGCGCCGCGCCGCTGATGCTCTCGTCGTGGTGGACCAGGTGCTCCGCAGCCAGGCATCCTTCCCGGTCATCATCACCAAGGACACATAGCGGACGCGACGAGGGGCGGGCCGTTTCCGGCAGGCCCGCCCCTTCGGCCGCTAGCTCTTCTTCTCGACCGTGATGCGCTGGACGGCCTGCTTGGGTTCCTTGAGGCCGACGGACACCTCGAGGATCCCGTTGTCGTAGCTGGCCGTCATGTCCCCTTCATCGGCACCCGTCGGCAGCGTGATGGATCGGGTGAACGACCCGTACCGGAATTCGGTGCGGTACTTCTCCCGCTGCTCCTCGTGCCGCTGCGCGTGAACGGTGAGCACGCCACCACTGACGCTGACCTCGATGTCCTTGTCCGGATCGACACCCGGTAGCTCGGCACGCAGGACGTACCGGTCGTCCTTCGTGTACTCCTCGAAGCGGACCATCTCGCCGTGCGGACGCAGGGCCGTGACCGGTGTCTCCAGCCAGTCCAGCAACTCCGGGAAGAGCCCTCGCTGACCGGATTCGAACGATGTACTCAACTGTCAGTCCAGCACTGATCCCAGCAGTGCCCCAGAGTCATGTGGTGCACTCCCGATAGGGACGTTCGTCACCCGTGGCCCACGACCGCCACAGGGCAATGCGCACGATGCAGGACGGCACTCGCCGTCGGACCGAGGATCGGGACAGTGCCGCGACGAGCGCCCACGACCACCAGGCCGGCGTGCTCGGAGGCGTTCACCAGAGCGTTGCTGGCGCGGCCGTGCACGCAATGTTCGTCGATCGTCACTCCGGGAAACGCCTCGCGTGCACCGCCCATGACTTCGCCGAGCAGGATCCGCTCCTCCTCCTGCACACCCTCGACGTCGACGGCTCACTGCGCTCCCGCGCTTCGGACGGTCCTTTCGACCCTACCTGCCTTTCGACTGCCCGCTCAAAGTGGACTCATGACCGATCTCCGCGGCCCCGGAGGTCCGCGATGACCGTCGTGCTCGTCGTGGCCTCCGTGGCAGCCGCCAGTGCTGTTCTCGCGTGGCTCGGGTTCCAGGTGCCGCCCCGACCGCTCCGCCCAACGGGACCGTCGAGTCAGGTGGGTGAGGTGGTACTTCCGACCGACCTGCCGTCAGCTGTCGGCGCTATCACCGTGCTGCCGGAGCCACCGGACCGCTCGTGCAGCGCGTCGACACGTTGGTGCTGTGGGGACGCGCCCGGATGAAGCGCCACCCGCTGCCCTGGATGCCGGTCACGTTCGGTCGGAGCACCGGGTCGGCTGGAGCGGCCTGCAGGAGGTGGCCGTCACCTCGTACCGGCTCCCGATCCTTCGCGGCCGGGACTCCTACGTGGACGGCCGCGGTGAGATGCTCATGGGCAGGCAATTGATCACCGGTCACGAGATCGACCAGGGTGAGAACCTGTTCCTCTGGGCCGAGCTCGTCCTGGTGCCGTCGGTGCTGGCCACACGGCCCGGCGTGCGGTGGGAGCCGGTCGACGAGGACTCCGCCCGGTTGTGCGTACCGTTCGGCGCCGGCGAGGACGAGATGGTGTTCCGCTTCGACTCGAACAGCGGCCTGATCCAGGAAGGCCGGGCGATGCGCTACCAGAGCGTCGGCGGAACAAAGGTCGGCTGGCGCATCAGCTATCACCGCTGGCGACGGTTCGACGCCGGCCTGTTCCGTCCCGGTTCACCGTCACGTGGGAAGACCGCGGCCGCCCGTGGTTCGTCCTCGGCGTCGACGGCGTTTCGGTCAACGTGCCCGTCTCCGAGCAGCTCACCAGCGGGACGGCGGGCGCCAGGTAAGGCAAGAAGCCGTGGCGACTCACGACGTGCGGTCGGACCATGCTGTAGAAGGACGGTCATGGCCAAGCAGCGGGTGACCCGAGCCCAGCACCTGCTGCCGGGGGTGTTTTCACTCTCCACGTACCAACGGGACTGGTTGCGCGGCGACCTGCTGGCCGGTGCCACGGTCGCCGCTTATGCCATTCCCCAGGTCATGGCGTACGCCACCGTCGCCGGACTACCGCCGGTGGCAGGGCTGTGGGCGATTCTGCCGCCGCTGGCGCTCTACGCACTGTTCGGCTCGTCCAAGCAGCTGTCGGTCGGCCCCGAGTCGACCACGGCTCTGATGACCGCAGCCGTGGTGGGACCACTGGCTGCCGGCGACGCAGTCCGGTACGCGCAGCTTGCCGCCGGCTTGGCGATCCTGGTGGGGCTACTGTGCCTGGTTTCGTGGGTCGCTCGGCTCGGCTTCGTCGCCGACCTGTTGTCCAAGCCCATCCTCGTCGGCTACCTGGCCGGAGTGGCGCTGATCATGATCATGGGACAGTTGGACAAGCTCACCGGCGTTCCCGTCAGCGGCGAGACCTTCCTGGCCCAGCTGGGCTCCTTCGTACGCAACCTCCCGCAGGTGGACACGGGCACGTTGCTGTTCGCAGGGGCAGTCCTCGTATTCCTGTTCATCGCGCAGGCACGGTTCCGTACGGCGCCGGGGCCACTGATGGCCGTACTGCTGGCTACCGCGATGGTGGCTGCCTTCGGGCTCGAACAACATGGCATCGACGTGGTCGGAGACATCCCGGCTGGACTTCCGCGACCGTCCCTTCCCGCGATCGACCTGGGTGACCTGCTGTTACCGGCGATCGGCCTGCTGATCGTCGGTTACACCGACAACATGCTCACCGCCCGGTCCTTCGCCGCCCGGCACGACGAGGAGGTCGATCCCAACCAGGAGCTGCTGGCCCTCGGCACGGCGAACGTCGGCGCGGGGCTCCTGCAGGGTTTCCCTGTCAGCAGCAGCGCCAGTCGCACCAGCCTCGGTGATGCCGCGGGCAGCCGAACTCAGCTGTTCTCACTGGTAGCGCTGGCAGCTGTACTGGCTGTCCTGCTGGTCCTCGGTCCGCTGCTGGAGCGGGTCCCGGACGCCGCTCTAGGTGCGCTCGTCGTCTATGCGGCCATCCGACTTATCGACGTTCCGGGCTTCAGCCGACTGGCCAGGTTCCGGCGCAGTGAACTGCTGCTGGCGCTCGGGTCCCTGGCGGGCGTTCTCGTCTTCGACATCCTCTACGGCGTGCTCCTGGCCGTCGCTCTTTCGGTCGCTGTGATGCTGGCCAGGATCGCTCGGCCTCACGACGCGATCCAGGGTCTGGTGCCGGGTCTTGCCGGCATGCACGACATCGACGACTACCCACAGGCCCGCACCGTGCCCGGACTGGTCGTCTACCGGTACGACTCACCGCTGTTCTTCGCCAACGCGGACGACTTCAGGCGGCGTGCGCTCGCGGCCGTGGCCGGCCACGACGGTCCGGTGGGATGGTTCGTGCTGAATACGGAGGCCAATGTCGAGGTCGACATCACGGGCCTGGACGCCGTCGACGCGTTGCGCCGAGAACTCGATCGCCGTGGCATTGTCTTCGCTCTGGCCAGGGTCAAGCAGGATCTCCTCGACCAGCTGACAGCGTACGGGCTGTCGACGTCGATCGGCTCCGAGCGAATCTTCCCAACCCTGCCTACTGCCGTAGCCGCCTATCAGGAATGGCGCGAGCACCATCCTGATCCGCCGATGCCGGAGCCACCGCGACCGTGATCACGGCATTGTGTGATCGCTCATCCCTGCCCGGCCACCAGAGTTGCGTCCAGGAACGACACGACCCGCGCCGTCCACTCCGCCGGGTGGGTGTCCAGGCCCCCTGTGTGCTCAGTGTCAGGCATCTCCCACGTGCTCACGGTCGCGGGCGCGGCACGCTGCAGATGCCGGATGAAGTCGATCTCACCACGGGCGGCGATGAGTAGGACCGGCCTCGGTGCCAGCGCCTTCACCGCGTCTCGCAACGGGATGGGCTCCGGTGCATCGGTGAGGAGTGCCGCGGTCGCGATCGCAATCGACTGTACGGCTTGCTGTGTCCAGCCCTGCGGTCCGGGTTCCGGCGCCAGCTGGTCCGCCGGCAGACGCGGCTCGACACCATCTGCCACCACGACCCGGATCCGGTCGTCCGACGCCGCGGCGTTGACTGCCTGCTCACCGCCCATGGACAGACCGACGACGCCGATTCGCGCCTGGTCGACGTCGGGACGGCTCTGCAGGTACGACACGGCAGCCGCCAGATCGAGGTCGCCCCACCAACCGAAGTCCATGGCGTCGCCGGCACTGCGGCCGTGCCCACGGTCGTCGTAGAGCAGCACTCCGTAGCCGTGCCGGGCAAGGACGGCGGCATGGTCCAGCACGGCGGAGCGGGTGGAGCCCGAGCCGTGGAGCAGCGCGATCGCAGCGCCGTTGCTCGACGGCAGATACCACCCGGACAGCATCGCCCCGTCTGCGGTCGCGAACTCCACATCGGTGTAGTCGAGGCCCCAGCTCTGCAGGCGTCGTGCGACCGACGGTCGTCGGTGGCACGTGCGTGGCATATACGGCCGGGGTGATCGGGACGAGAACGAACTGGACGAGGAGGAAAGCTGCCGGAACGGCCAGGAGTCGCGTCCAGCCGTGCAATGAGCGGATGAGCACGCTGAACGCAAAGCCCACCAGCACGAGCCCAGCCACCAGGGACACCAGCCCAGCTACGACGGTGACCGAAATCCCGGCCTTGACGACATGCATGACACCGACGCCGATCCCGAAGATCAGACCGATCAGACCGAACACTAGGGCGACCAGGCCGGTGCCGGCTTGCCGCGTGTTGGAAACGTGGACAGCAGTCTCGGGGATTTTACGGTCCAGCAGCGGTGGGCTCGTATGGTACGAGCGTGACTCGTGCAGACGCCCGGTGCCGAGGCCTTTTGTCCCTCGACCACCACGACAAAGGCCTCTGATCCCGGCCCACATGCGCGAAGTGCACTGGCGGTGACCGCTTGCATGTCCGTCGGCCACCCAGCTTGTGACCTTGGGCACTCGCGGCCGTCGACGGAATGTCCCATCCTGGTTGCGCAATCGTCATTGACGGCGAGGAGTCGAACATGAGCAGGACGTGGCAGGTGGATGCTGCTGACTTCCCCGTCGGAGGTGACGTCACGGACCTGCTGCGGTTCGTGCTGCGCTACGCGACGCTGTCGCCGAGCAGTCACAACAGTCAGCCCTGGCTGTTCCACCTGGACGGACACTCGGTCGAGCTTCACGCCGACCACACGCGTCGCCTTCCCGTCGTGGACCCAGACGACCGCGAGCTGGTGATGAGCTGCGGTGCAGCACTGGTCACCCTGTGCATCGCGCTGCGCCATTTCGGCGCAGAGGTCGACGTGACGACAATGCCGGACGAACGCGACAGCGCGTTTCTCGCCCGCGTCGAGGTGGTCGGGTGGGCCCCCGTGCCCGACGTGAAGGACGACGACCTGTTCCCCGCCATCACGGCACGGCACACCGTCCGAACCGCTTACGAACCGATTCCGATCCCAGCCGACGTCGTCGCAAGGATGGAGCAAGCGGCGTCCGTCGAGCGCGGGCAGCTCGTCGTGGTCACGGCGGCACAGCGCGAGATCATCACGCATTTCGTCACCGAGGCGGACCGCGTCCAGATGTCCGATCCACGTTTCCGCCGTGAGCTCGCTCATTGGATGAGGATCAACCAGCCAGCCGCCGATGATGGCATGCCGGGCTACGCCATCGGCATGTCCGAACTCGAGTCGGCGGTGGGACCCCTGGTGGTCCGCACTTTCGACGTCGGCGGCAGACAGGCCGCCAAGGATGAGGATCTGGCTCGGGGATCGGCACTACTTGCTGTCCTCACCACTGTGCACGACGACATCGCCGACTGGATCGCCGCCGGCCAGGCGATGCAACGGGTACTCCTGACGGCCACGGCTGCCGACTTGCGGGCGTCCTTCCTCAACCAGCCCATCGAAGTCCCGTCCTTGCGGAAGCGGCTGCAGCAGGCTGTCGGCTTGGCCGGCCATCCACAGCTCCTCCTCAGATTCGGCTATGGCGCCAGCGGAACACCGACTCCCCGACGGTCGGTGTCGGACGTCGTCACGGCCACATAGCGAGGCCGGACCGATTCACAGGCGCCTTTCAGCACACTCACAGGCGATGCACATGCAGGCCCAGCCATTGTGTGAGCTCCCGGGTTCGCTAGACCCTGATCGAGGAGATCGCATGACGCACGACGATGAGCTGCACGACCACGACAGGGGTCTTTCCCATGACCTGCCGATGCTCAGCCGCAGGCGGACGCTGACGTTGTTCGGGGGCGCCGGCCTCGCCGCCGCTCTGGCCAGCTGCGGTATCGGCAGTACCGACCAGTCCGAAGCAGCCGACTCACCCAGCCCGTCCGGTACGTCCGGCGCAGGTTCGACCGGTGCGGAGTCGGAGACGGTGACGTCGTCGACCGGGACCGAGATCCCCGAGGAGACCGCCGGACCATACCCCGGCGACGGCTCCAACGAAGTCAACGTGCTGACCGAGACCGGCATCGTCCGCAGCGACATCACCACGAGCTTCGGATCGGCGTCCGCGATCGCGGTCGGAGTGCCGCTCACCATCACGCTGACCGTGTTGGACGTCAGCAGCGGCTCCGGGCCCTTGGCCGGTGCTGCGGTCTACCTGTGGCACTGCGATATCAACGGCAAGTACTCGCTGTACTCCGACGGGATCACGCAGGAGAACTATCTGCGCGGCGTCCAGGAGACCGGCAGCGACGGGTCCGTGAGGTTCACCAGCATCTTCCCGGCGGCCTACTCCGGACGCTGGCCGCACATCCACTTCGAGGTATACCCGAGCGTGGAGGCCGCCACCACAGCCAGCGGCAGGCTTCGCACCTCACAGTTGGCGCTCCCCGAGGATGGCTGCGCGCTCGTGTACGCGACCGCCGGCTACGAGCAGAGTGTGCGCAACATGACACAGACCTCGCTGGACACCGACAACGTCTTCAGCGACGGGTACTCGCTGCAGTTGGCCGCCATTACCGGCGTCGTCGACACCGGCATGGCCGCCACCCTCAACGTGCCGGTCTAGGAGCCAAGATCGTGCCGCCGTAGACGTGACGGCTGGACGAGCGCGGGATGGCGCGGGTCTCACGAACCAGAGGTGTGCCGATCATCGTCCCCTCGTCGTAAGATCGCCCGACACGTCGTACTCCTGCACCGCCGTGGTCGACGACGACGCGGATCAGACTCGCGGTCGGGGCTCGGTGCGGACCTTCCCGGACGGGTCGGCCTCGTTCACGGTCGCAATCGGCGCATGCGCCCGGACCGGGTCCAACGGAGCCATATTCGACGCCATCAGAGAGATCCGGCCACTGATCTACCTCGCCGATGGTGACCTCCATTACGGCAACGTCGGCGTCGACGAGTCGACATGTTCCGCGCGCGGTACGACGACGTGCTCAGCTCGCCGGCGCAGAGCGCGCTCTACCGCTCGACGCCTGTCGCCTACGTTTGGGACGACCCTGACTACGGGCCCAACGATGGCCAGGCGGACCCGCCCAGCCGGAAAGCCCGCTCGCCTCGCCCACCGCGAGACCGTGCCGCACTACGCGCCGCCGGCAGGGGCCGGGAGACGAAGCCATCTATCAGGCATACCGACCAGGTGCGCACCCAGGTCGTGCTCAGCTTGGTCTTCGCTCATCTCATGCTCGCCTACGTCGCACGTGCTCGGCGCACGACGTTCGAGTCCGGCTGGTGGCGCGGCACGGTCCTGCGCCGGGCCGTGGCAGCCTCGCTCGCGCTCCAGGCCCTCCTGGTGCTCATGCCCGCCCTGGGTGCGCCGCTGTCCCTCACCACATTGCCGCCCGTCGGATGGGCCATGGCCACGGCCGTCGGGATTCTCACACCCGTGCTCTGCGACGTGATCCGGCCTCTCGATCGCGGATGACCACGATCGCCCGGCGTCGCCTGCGGTTACCGGGCCATGTACCCGCCGTCCACGTAGAGCTCGGATCCGGTGACGAACGAGGCGTCGTCGCTGGCCAGGTACGCCACCGCGGCGGCGATCTCCTCTGGACGGCCGAGGCGGCCCATCGGCGTCATGTCGATCATCGTGGTCTCGAACTCGGTCCCCCTGGCTCCGTCAAGTATCGGAGTGTCGACGAACCCCGGGTGGATCGAGTTGACCCGGACGCCGGCATCGGCCCAGTGCAACGCGATGTTCTTCGTCAGCGTGCGGATCGCGCCCTTGGCGGCGTGGTATGCGGGCGACGTGCCGAAGCCGCCGCTGGTCCCGAAGATCGAGCTGATGTTGATCACCGCGCCGTGTCCCGAGTCCTTGAGCTGCTGGGCCGCGGACTTCATGCCCAGGAACACACCGGTCTGGTCGATCGCGATCGTCCGCGCGTACTGCTCTGCGGTCGTGTCCTCGATCGTGCCGAGATCGCCCACACCCGCGTTGTTCACCAGGATGTCGAGACGGCCGAACTCGGCGACGGCGCGCTGCACGGCCCGCGTCCAATCCAACTCGTCGGCGACGTCCTGGTGGGCGTATACGGCGCGATGTCCCGCATCACAGATCTGCGCGGCAACCTTCTCGCCGACCTCGTCCTGAACATCGGTGACCACGACGGCTGCGCCTTCTTCGGCGAGCCGCTGTGCCGTTGCCTGTCCGATGCCACTTGCCGCGCCCGTGACCAGCGCCACCCGTCCCTGCAATCTGTCCATCACACACTCCCCATCGAGTTCTCCAGCCAGCAAAATCAGTCTTCGGGACGGAGCTGGCGGTGTATCGGGCCGAAGGTCCCGAATCGCCTGCACCAAGGTCACGCACGCGCATGGCCTCCTAGGCAACGAGGGTCTGCACGGCGCCTTTCAGCGTGGTCATGGCGTGTTTCGCGTCGGAGAAGAACATGCCGGTCTTGGGGTCGGTGTAGAGCTCGTTGTCGATGCCGGCGTAGCCGTGGCCCATCGACCGTTTGATCACCACGACACTCTTGGCCCGGTCGACGTCGAGGATGGGCATTCCGGAGATCGCGTTCCCGGGCCGGCGGGCAGCGGGATTGGTGACGTCGTTCGCGCCGATGACGAGCGCGACATCAGCCTGCGGGAACTCGGGGTTGATCTCCTCCATGTCCTTCAGAAGCGGGTACGGCACGTTCGCCTCGGCCAACAGGACGTTCATGTGCCCGGGCATCCGGCCGGCGACCGGGTGGATGGCGTAGCTGACATCCACACCGTGCTCCTCCAGTGCCTGGGCGAGATCGCCGAGCTCGTGCTGGGCCTGCGCGGCGGCGAGCCCGTAACCCGGGACGATGATGACCTTGTTGGCGTAGGCGAGCTGGATCGCGACGTCGTCCGCGGAGACCACGCGGACACCTGCCGCCGCTCCGGCGGCAACCGTAGGGGCGCTGTCCCCGGTGCCGAATCCGCCGATGACGATGTCGGCGATCGAGCGGTTCATCGCATCGGCCATCAGCTTGGTGAGGATGCCTCCGGACGCGCCCACCAGGGCACCGGCGATGATCAGAGCTGCCTGGTCGAGGACGAAGCCGGCCATCGCGACGGCCGTGCCGGTGAAGGCGTTGAGCAGCGAGATGACCACGGGCATGTCGGCGCCACCGATCGGAAGCACCATCGTCAGGCCGAGGACCAGTGCGGCCGCGACAAGAAGTAGCAAGGCGGTCACGCTGCCCGGATCGACCACCAACCAGACCGCACCGACCGCGCCGGCCAGCGCCAACACGGCGTTCGTCGCCCG
The DNA here is from genome assembly GCA_036845485.1 of Jiangellaceae bacterium. Lineage (GTDB taxonomy): Bacteria > Actinomycetota > Actinomycetes > Jiangellales > Jiangellaceae > DAIUDS01. The sequence continues at coordinate 6,805 of DAIUDS010000004.1, read as the reverse complement.
GGCGCCGCGGAACACGACCGGCTGGCTCGGCACGAAGCCTTGCAGCTTGCCGGCGGCGACGAGAGATCCGGTGAACGTCAATGCGCCGATCAGGATGTCCAGGGCACCCGGGACGGTGATCCGTTCGGCCAGCTCGGCCGAGCCGGCGGCCTGCACGATGTGGTTGACGGCGAGCAGGGCGGCGGCCCCGCCGCCGGCGGCGTTGAAGAGGCTCACCAGCTGGGGCATCGCAGTCATCTGCACCGCTCGCGCCGCGTACAGTCCGGCCGACGATCCGATCGCGGCGCCGAGGAACATCACGATCCAGCCGGTGGCCGTGATCGTGTCCTGATCGACGAGCAGCACCACGGTGGCCAGGACGGCAACAGCCATGGCCGCCGCGGAGAGCAGGTTCCCGCGGCGGGCCGTGGCCGGGGAGTTCATCAGGTGCAGACCCAGCACGAAACAGACCGCCGCGCCGAGGAAGACGTACCCGATGACGGTGTCCAGATCGGTCATGACGATCGCTCCTCGTCGCTCCCGGGCCGCCGGGCAGGACGGGCGCGGAACATGTTCAGCATTCGGTCGGTCACCACGTAGCCGCCAACCATGTTCGCCGCCCCCAACGCCACGGCGGCGAAGGCGAGCAGGTAGCCAACCAGGTCGTCCGCCGTCGCGCTGATCAGCATCGCGCCGATCACGACGATCCCGTGGATCGAGTTGGCGCCGGACATCAGCGGCGTATGCAGAGTCGCCGGGACCTTGCTGATGACCTCCACTCCGACTAGCACACTCAGGACGAAGACGGTGACCGCGCCGAGCAGGTCCATGCTCACCTGACACCTCCGGCGAGGATTGCGTCGACGACTGTCGCGGCGACGGCAGGATTCACGATCGAACCCGCCTGGGTGACCAGGACGGCGGCCTGAATCTCGTCGGCCGGATCGATGTTGGGGACGCCGTCGCGGACCAGCGCGGTCACCAGGGCCGCGACGTTGCGGGCGTAGGCGTTGGACGCCGCGGTGGCCATGCTCGACGGCAGGTTTCCCGCGCCGATCACGGTCACCCCGTTCCCGAGGACGACCGTTGTGTCCGGGATGGACCCCTCGACGTTGCCGCCCAGGTCACTGGCGGCCAGGTCCACCGCGACGGAACCAGGCCGCATGCCGTCGAGCGCCTGTGTAGTCACGAGCACCGGCGGACGTCGCCCGGGCACCCGTGCAGTCGTGATGACCACGTCGAAGCGAGCGAGCCCGGACACCAGCTGGCGCTGCTGTGAGGCTCGCTCCGCTCCCGTGAGCTCCCGGGCATAGCCGCCCGCGCCGCGACCCGACCCGACCGCGGAGAGATCGAGGAACCGAGCGCCGAGCGACTCCACCTCGGCCCTTGTCTCCGGGCGGACGTCGTGCGCCGTGACCACGGCGCCGAGCCTGCGCGCGGTACCGATCGCCTGAAGCCCGGCGACACCGGTGCCGAGGACGAGGACGGCAGCCGGCCTGACGGTGCCGGCCGCGGTCATCAGCAGTGGGAAGTACCCACCGTAGGCTCCGGCGGCAACCAACACGGCCTTGTACCCAGCGACGTTCGCTTGGGAGGTGAGCCCGTCCATGGGCTGCGCCCTGCTCAGTGTCCGGGGCACCAGGTCCAGGCTCAGCGCAGTGACACCCTGCCCGGCCAGTTGCCGGACGAGGTCAGGGTGCTCGAGCGGCGCGAGCATTCCGATCAGTATGTGTCCGTCGCCCAGCCGCAACGCCGTGTCGCCGTCGGGCGGCTCGACGCACAGCACGACGGCCGCACGCTCGAACAGCTCCGCGGCCGCGGTGATCGTCGCACCGGCCGCCAGGTAGTCCTCGTCGGAGAACCAGGCGCCCGCTCCGGCTCCGGTCTCGACGAGCACGTCCAGGCCCGCCGAGCGAAGCCGCTCGACGGTCTCCGGAACCAGCGCGACCCGATGTTCTCCGGGCCCGCGCTCCCGGATGACACCGACGGCAGTCACCGCAACGGGGTCCGGCCCATTGCTCATCGGAAGCTCCCTTCGGGCGGGCCCGGGGTCCGCCGGCACCTGGTACGACGACAACATGAACCCGCTGTGATCGGTAGGGCCGGAGGACCCTGGAGGGTGTGCGGAACGCAGGCCTGCCGGCGGCCTCAGATGTGACCTTCGGCCCTTCGAGCTGTAGCGGCCTAGCGGAGAGGATCGGTTCGAGGTGAGCCGATGTTCCAGGTGCGAATCCACGGCCGGGGTGGCCAAGGCGTGGTCACCACCGCGGAGCTGTTGTCCGTAGCGGCCTTCATCGAAGGCCGACATGCCCAGGCGTTCCCGAGCTTCGGTTCCGAGCGCACGGGCGCTCCGGTGGTCGCGTTCTGCCGGATCGACGACCGGCCGATCCGGGTTCGTGAGCCCGTGGCCCGTCCCGATGCGGTGATCATCCAGGACGCGACGCTGCTCCACCAGGTCGACGTGTTCGACGGTCTCGGCCCGGATGGCTACCTGCTCGTGAACACGTCGCGGAGCCTCGCCGACCTCGGCCTGGACGCATTCGTCCAGCGGTTCCGACGAGACCGGGTGATCCCGGTGGCGGCGACCGACCTCGCGATGACCCACCTGGGGCGTCCCCTACCCGGTGCTGTCCTGCTGGGCGGCTTCGCCGCCATCACCGGCCAGGTGCTGTTGAGCTCGGTGGTGTCGGCGATCCAGGACCGGTTCTCCGGCCGGCTGGCCGCAGGCAATGTGTCCGCGGCCCGAGAGGCCTTCGACGTCGTCCTTGCGGAGATCGGGGAGCCGGCTCGTGCTCAGGCAGATTGAGGGATCGCGTGGGGTCGCCGAAGGTGTCGCCCGGTGCCGGCCTGAGGTGATCTGTGCCTACCCGATCTCGCCGCAGACACACATCGTCGAGGCGCTCAGCACACTGGTGAGATCCGGTGCACTGGCCCGGTGCGAGTTCGTCAACGTGGAGTCCGAGTTCGCCGCGATGTCGGTGGCGATCGGTGCCTCCGCGGCAGGCGCCCGGGCCTACACCGCGACCGCGAGCCAGGGACTTCTCTACATGGTCGAGGCGCTGTACAACGCCTCTGGGCTCGGCTTGCCCATCGTGATGACCGTGGCCAACCGTGCGATCGGCGCCCCGATCAATATCTGGAACGACCACAGCGACGCGATGTCCCAGCGGGACTCCGGATGGATCCAGCTGTACGCCGAGACCAACCAGGAGGCGCTCGACCTGCACATCCAGGGGTTCCGGATCGCCGAGGAGCTCTCGCTCCCGTTGATGGTCTGCATGGATGGTTTCGTCCTGACGCATGCGGTCGAGCCCGTCGACGTGCCGGACGTGGAACAGGTCGACGCGTTCCTGCCGCCCTACGAACCGCGCCAGGTGCTGGACCCCGACGACCCGGTCTCGATCGGCGCGATGGTGGGGCCGGAAGCGTTCACCGAGGTCCGGTACCTGGCGCACGACAAGCAGATGCAGGCGCTCGAGCTGATCCCGGCGGTGGCGGCGGAGTTCGCCGCCGCCTTCGGCCGCGACTCCGGCGGCCTGGTCCGTTCCTACCGCACCGACGACGCGGAGACGATCGTCGTAGCGCTCGGGTCGGTTCTCGGCACGATCAAGGACACTGTCGACGAGCTGCGAGACGAGGGCGTGCGGATCGGCGTGCTCGGGGTGACGTCGTTCCGGCCGTTCCCGTTGGATGCGGTACGCGAGACGCTGGCCGGCGCGCAGCGAGTGGTGGTCCTGGAGCGGGCACTGGCCGTCGGCGTCGGCGGGATCGTGTCGGCCAACGTGAGGATGGCCCTGTCGGGGGTCTCCCTGCATGGCTACACCGTCGTCGCCGGTCTCGGCGGACGGCCGATCACCAAGGCCTCGCTGCACGCGCTGTTCACCGAGGCGATCGCCGACCGGCTGGAGCCGCTGACCTTCCTCGACCTCAACCGCGAGCTGGTCGAGCGGGAACTGCGGCGTACCAGGCAGACCCGCCGGTCCGGGCCAGCCGCGGAAAACCTGCTGCGTGACCTCGGCGCGGCGGCCTCGCGGATCGGATGAGGAGACGACATGCCACAGCAGCAGATCAGGTTCTACCAGACCGGCAGTTTCGTGGTCGGGAACCGGCTGCTGGACCCGGATCAGCGCACCGTCCAAGCCGACATGCGGCGCACGAACTCGCTGAACTCCGGGCACCGGGCCTGCCAGGGATGCGGTGAGGCGCTCGGTGCGCGGTCCGCACTCGATGCAGTGATGCGCGCCACCGGCAACCAGATGGTCGCCGTGAACGCGACCGGGTGTCTGGAGGTGTTCTCCACGCCGTACCCGGAGACGTCCTGGCAGATCCCCTGGCTGCACTCGCTGTTCGGCAACGCGCCCGCCGTCGCCACCGGCGTGGCGGCCGCGCTCAAGGTCAAGGGCCGCACCGACGTCCGGGTCGTCGGACAGGGCGGCGACGGCGGCACCGTCGACATCGGCCTGGCCTGCCTCTCGGGCATGTTCGAGCGCAACGACGACGTGCTGTTCATCTGCTACGACAACGGCGGCTACATGAATACCGGCGTCCAGCGGTCCGGTGCCACGCCGCCGGCTGCGGCGACTACGACCACGCCCGCGGTCGGCCCGGAGCCGGGCAACACGTTCGGGCAGGGCAAGAGCCTGCCGCTGATCGCGATGGCGCACCGGATCCCTTACGTGGCGACGGCCACCGTGGCCGATCTTCGCGACCTCGAGTACAAGGCGCGCCGGGCGATGGAGTTCCACGGTGCGCGTTACTTGCACGTGCTGGTGCCCTGCCCACTGGGTTGGCGGACCCCGTCCAGCGACACCATCCGGATCGCCCGGCTGGCCACCGAGACCGGAGTCTTCCCGGTCTTCGAGGCCGAGGACGGCGAGGTGACGGCCGTATCCCGGATCCGTCACCGCCGGCCGGTCGCCGACTACCTGCGGCCGCAGGGTCGGTACGCGCACCTGTTCGGCGAAACGCCCGGTGAGGACGTCGTCGCCAGGATCCAGGCGGAGGCGGACCGAAACGTCCGCACCTTCGGCCTGGTCGACACCGAAGTGGTGAGGTAGATGTCCAAGGCGACCAAGCAGGGAACGCTGCCGTTCGCCATCACGCTCGACGTCGGATCGAGCCTGGCCAACAAAACCGGCTCGTGGCGGACCGAAAGACCTGTGTACGTCGACCGGCTGCCACCGTGCAACAACGCCTGCCCGGCTGGCGAGAACATCCAGCAGTGGCTGTACAAGGCGGAGGAGGGCGGCTACGAAAGGGCCTGGCGGCAGATCATGGAGGACAACCCCTTCCCGGCGGTAATGGGAAGGGTCTGCTACCGGCCGTGCGAGACAGCCTGCAACCGGGCCATCCTCGACGAGGCCGTCGGCATCAACTCCGTCGAACGCTTCGTCGGCGACGAGGCGATCAAGCGATGCTGGACCGTGTCAGTGGACGCCGCGCCGTCCGGCAAGCGGGTGCTGGTCGTCGGCGCCGGACCGTCCGGCCTGTCGGCGGCGTACCACCTGACCCGGCTCGGTCACCAGGTGACCGTCCGCGACAGCGCCAGTGAACCCGGCGGAATGATGCGGTACGGCATCCCGTCGTACCGGCTGCCGCGCGACGTGGTGGATGCCGAGATCCAGCGGATCGTCGACATGGGTGTGCAGCTGGAACTCGGCACCGTGGTCACCGACATCAGCGGGGCCATGACGGACGAAGGTTACGACGCCGTGTTCTTGGCCGTCGGAGCGCACATCGGGCGGCGGGCGGACATCCCGGCCGCCGACTCCGCGCGGATCCTCGACGCGGTGTCGCTGTTGGCCGGGATGGAGAACGGCGAGGCCCCACTGCTCGGCCGTCGGGTGGCGGTATACGGCGGCGGGAACACGGCGATGGACGTCGCTCGGACCGCGAAACGGCTCGGTGCCACCGACGCGGTCGTGGTCTACCGGCGCACCCGGGACCGGATGCCCGCGCACGACATCGAGGTACGGGAGGCTGTCGAGGAGGGCGTCCGGCTGCGGTGGCTGTCCACCATCGCGTACGCCGACGCCGGCCACATCACGATCGAGAAGATGCGTCTCGACGAGACCGGATTCCCGCAGCCGACCGGCGAGTTCGAGGACCTCGACGCGGACTCGGTGGTGCTCGCGCTCGGGCAGCTGGCCGATCTCGCGCTGGTCCAGGGCCTGGCCGGAGTAGAGGTTGCCGACGACGTCGTCCAGGTCGGCTCGGACCTGATGACCGGCCATCCAGGCGTCTTCGCCGGCGGCGACATGGTCCCGTCCGAGCGCACCGCGACGGTTGCCATCGGCCACGGCAAGAGGGCCGCTCGGAACATCGACGCCTGGCTGCGTGGCACCAGGTACCAGCGGCCGGAGCGGCATGAGCTCGCGACGTACGAGCGGCTGAACACCTGGTACTACTCCGACGCGCCGGCGACCGTGCGGCCGAGGCTGGAGACCGCCCGGCGGATCAGCACCTTCGACGAGGTCACCGGCGGCCTGGACGAGTCGACCGCGCTGTTCGAGGCGCGCCGCTGCCTGTCGTGCGGCAACTGCTTCGGCTGCGACAACTGCTTCGGCGTCTGCCCCGACAACGCGGTGATCAAGCTGGGAGCGGACAACCGCTACGAGATCGACCTCGACTACTGCAAGGGGTGCGGTCTATGCGCCGCCGAGTGCCCGAGCGGCGCGATCGAGATGCGCGCCGAACGAACCTAGGAGCTGCCGAGTCATCCGGGTCGAGATCCCGGCACCCTCAGCAGGAGTCACCGCGCGCTGACCGTCGCCTCCGTCCGACTACGGCGGTCACGACACGGCCGTGGTACGGCGCCGAGGCTGTG
>DAIUDS010000003.1:0-30137 GCA_036845485.1 Jiangellaceae bacterium | reverse complement strand
CGAGATGCTCGACGAGGCACTCGCGATCCTTGTGGCTGCCTGGTCCGGCGAGCCGGTCAACCATCGCGGCAAGCATTACCTTGTCGATGATGTTCAGTTCCTCCCTCGGCCGGTGCAACGACCGCGGATACCGGTGTGGGCCGCGGCGTTCCCAGGCAAGGTCAAGCCACTGCGCCGGGCGGCCCGCTACGACGGCTTGTTCCCGGTCAACCTCGAGGGTGTGGATGAGTTCGCGCAAGCCGTGGCGACCGTCCGCGAGCTGCGCGGCAATAACACGGCGCCTTATGACATCGCCGTCGAGCTTCGTCCCGGCAGCGATGTTGCCCCTTACGCAGAAGCGGGCGCCACTTGGTGGATGACCGAATTGGAACCCGGAATCTCGCTGGACGAGGTGCGCGGTGTGATTCGACAAGGCCCGGCGGGATGAACCGGTCACGTGCATGCCTTCCCCGAGCATGGAGCGCAGTTCCCTCCGGCGAGCTCACGCATGCTCGTAGTGGCAACGAGAATTAGGTAATGGGCGATAGCCGTGCTCTGGCGCAAGAAAATGGGGTGGTGAAGGTGGAGCCCGGGAAGCGGCCCCTGTCCGTTCAGGCGATGCTTGGAGATGACTCGCATGCCGAATCGTGGCGCCGAGTGCTCGAGCACCTCGCGACGTCGACGGCGACCTACTGGTTGGCGACGACCACGGCTAATGGCACGCCTCATGTCAGGCCTGTGCTTGCCGTGTGGGTGGGGGAGGGCTTTACTTCTGCGCGGGCGGGCGCACGCGCAAAGCTCGGAACCTCGGCATCAGGACCGATTGCGCCGTGACTGTGGAGGTGGAACCGATAGATCTCGTCGTCGAGGGAAAGGTCGTGAAGGTAGGCGATCCGGAAACGCTACGCCGCGTTGCTCGCGCCTACGCATCCATCTATGACTGGCATGTCGCCGTCCGTGATGGCGCTTTCCACGACACCGAAGGAGCCCCCACGGCCGGTCCCCCTCCGTACGATGTCTACGAGGTCATTCCCACGATGGCGTTCGCTTTCGGCACGGACGAATCGTTTCGTCCCACACGCTGGGCCTTTGGGTAGTCGGGAAGCAGCGAGCATGCAGACGAGATCGTCCCGGCCGGGGAGTCGTTCTCGCAGTCGCTGTTGATCCAGACCTTTGATCCGAGGGGGTTCAGGTCGCGGGCGTCTAGGCCGGTGTTCCCGTGCATGGAGTTCTGCTCGAACGTGTCTCCGGTGGCGCCCAGGAGGGCGACGATGCCGCTGAATCCGTCGGACCACGGCGAGCGCCGGTGCAGCCGAAGTCCCTTCCACGGATTTGGCGCGCCCAACCGTCGCCTGCGAGTAGCCCCATCGTTGCGGCGACCGTCATCGCCTTCGGCGTACCCGCATCTCGACCGTAAGCCGCCAGGTCGTTCCCCCGTCTGACGTGACCTCGCTACGCCAGCGGAATGCCGCTGGGCGGATGTCGGAGAAGATCCACCGCAGCGGGTCACCATCGGCGGTCTGGCCGCTGAGCACGATCTCGTCTCCGACTTGCCGTGCGACGAAGACGTGTACCACGCCGGACACCGGGCCGATCCACGTCGCACGCCAGGCGTCGATTCGGGGGTCGTAGAACCGGACCACGGTTCCCCACTCCGCGGGCGGTGCGACGGGTTCGTCTCGCTGACCACGAGCCGGACAGATCCAGACGTCCTGAACGGCGCGGCCCTCGAGCACCCAGCCGAAGTGCCATTCGCCAGGCACGGTGGCGGTTGTGCCATCAGGGGCGTACGACGTGCGGTCGAGCTCCCACGAACCGACGAACTGGCCGAACAGCGTGAGCTTGTCCGCCAGCTCCGGACGCGGGCCGGCCGCTCGTAATGCGTCGATCATCGCGTTGGTGCCGTCAGACAAAGTCATCGCGAACTCCTCCCGAGCGCAGCAGACGAGACGCGCCTAGCCGTCCTCGAAGCCGTGTCGCCCGACCAGCCGGACGAAGTACGCGGGGATGACGTCGCGGCCGCGGAGCAACAGGTCGCCGGTCTTGACGAACTGGACGACATTGTCCCGCCCACCCGGCCCGATGGGCATGACCAGCCGGCCGCCCTTCCGGAGCTGCTCGGCCAGCGGCGGTGGGACACGGGGAAACGCGGCGGCGACCAGGATGCCTCCGAACGGCTGGTGTTCCACCAAGCCCTCGGTGCCATCACCAACGACCACGTGCGTGCGCTCCACGCCCTGACGCCGGAGGTTCTGTCGGGCCGTGTCGGCGACGTCGGCGAAGCGCTCGACGCTCCAGACCTCGCAGGCGAGGCGCGCCAGCAGGGCAGTCTGCCAGCCGTAGCCCGTCCCGACCTCGAGCACCCGTTCCCCACCGGAAAGCTCGAGGGCCTCGATCATCCGGGCCACCAACGACGGTTGAGTCGTCACCTGGCCTTGCGGGATGGGCAGCGGCCGGTCCTCGTCGGCCCGGTCCGCGACCTCCGGCGGCACGAATGCCGCCCTCGGTACGGCGCCGACGGCCTCCAGCACTCGTGGATCCCGGACGCCTGTAAGCCGGCACGCGCGGACAAGGCTTGCCTCCATCCGGCCAGTATGGAAGTCAGTCACCAAGGCTGGAGTCGTTTGACTCTGCCGTCAGGTCGCTCCGGACCACCGCGCGGAGGCCGCCGCAGGCTGCTGACTTGTCACGCTCGCCTGCGGATCAAGTGACCCGGTTTGGCAATCCCCCGACATGCCGCTGCGAAAGACGAGATCCGCGGGACGCACTCACCCGGAAAGGGCCTTCCTCGGCTCGCTGTCTGCGGCCGAGCAGGAGGGATCCCGAGGTCCTGTCCTTGTTGGTGACCGGGAGGGATGTCGCCCAGGATGGCGGGGTCGGGGGTGGTGCCCCCGCCCATCGCCGCGCGTCGCCGATCACCCTCGCTGCTTCAGAGGGCCTGGAGGAAGGCCAAAATCTCCTGTTCGACCTGTGGCCTCGTCGGTGCATCGGGTCGCAGCAGCATGTTGGCGTGCAGCGCGCCGTCTAGGACGAGGAGCTTGCGGCTCTCGGCGTTCTCGGCCGCGCGGTACAGCTCGTTCGCCATTTCGAAGGCCGGGAAGTCGTTACGGGCAGCCACGAACAGGACGGGGAGCTCCAGCCGCCCCACGGATTCTGTGATCTCGGTCGAGCCTGCTGCCGACAGGCTGACGACCCCGTCGGCCCCGGTCCTGTCGACCAGTCCGGCGCCCAACACGCTCAGGGCCCCTCGACCCTGGGAACCGCATCAGTGTTGCCTCCGCAGCGGTGATGCAACCGTCGAGACTGGTCGGGCTCGGGTCGGCTCTCGACGTGCTGGCTGCCGTGCGCGGCACCTCGTCATCTCCGCCGCAGCCCGTCACAACTGCGGCGATTACCACCCGCGACGGCAACCGGCCACGCGGCCTTGGACGTGCGATTCATGATGCCGGAACCCGCCGCCCCAAGACGGCATCGGCTCCCTCGAGAGACGTGTTCACACGAGGGACGCCAGCACAGCGATCAGGGGCGGGACCGCTTGTCCGAGGGAGCCTCGCCACAATCGCCGTTCCGAGACGAAGAGCACGATGCCTGCCACGACCATGCAGCCGCAGGCGAAGAGGGCCAGCGTTCGGCCGGCCGTCTCGTCCCAGGTGTTGACCAGGACGACGCCGCCGAGCGCGCCCGAAGCCAGAAACAGGTTGTACCAACCCTGGTTGGTCGCCCACGGTCGTACTACCGGCACGTCCTCCTCGCGTATCAGGAAGAGGGCAGAGAACTGTGGCCGCCCGAACAGCAGGCTCTCGACCACAAAGACCCCGACGTGGATCAGTCCGGCGATGACGGCGAAGACCTGCGCGACGGCGTTCACGCGCGAAATTATGCGGCTGACGACGGCGTACGCCCGGCATCGCCGCGCTCACGACAGCCTTCCGCCGTCGGCCGGCGTGATCAGGGCCGGTGGATCCGCGCGTACACGAGCGCATGGTCGGGCACGATTGCGTCACGCCGGCTCTCCACGTCCTCGGTGATGCCGATAAGGTCGTCGACCAGCACGTCGGCCGTGACACCGGCCAGCAGGAGCGGCCGCGAGACGAGGACGTGGTCGATCAGCTCGCGGCGGTCCTGGTAGATCCGGAAAAGGCACGCCTGGTCGGCAGCCGGTCGGCCAGGTTGTACAGGCGTAATGGATCGCCCAGGTCCGGCCGGTCCAGGTTGGTGTCCTCGGGACCGGCGAGCAGCGCCGTGGTGACCGCACGAGGCTCGTCATTGAAGTCGCCGGCAAGGACGACCGGCACGTCGGGCTCGCGCGGCATCCAGCGGTTCAGCTGCACCTTACTGCCACCGCCTCTGCCGCACGACGGGTCAGGGCATAGCCGATGCCGCGCGCCCGCTCATCCTCGTCCAGCAGAAACGAGCGCTCGCCGGGAAAGTTCGGCAGCTTCGACTTCAGGTGCGCCGTGACGACGCGGAGCCGACGTCAGGAACCCAGGGCGCTCAGGTCGAGGACGGTCTCGACGGCGCCCCGCCCCATCGCCCTGAGCAGGTTGCCGTCGGGGTCGGGCACGTCGGTGAGCGCACCTGCCGGGAAGTCGACCCAGTCGTAGTGCTCGACGATCGGGTGCCGCGAGACGACACCGACCCGGATGCCGCGGTCGTCGGGCCGGCCGATCGCATTGTGCGCCATCCGACCGCCGAGGTCGGCGACGAGGTCGGCGAGCGGCTCCTCACCACCGAGTTCCTGAAGGCATATCACGTCGGGGCCGACCGCATTGATCGTCACCGAGAGGTATGCCAACTTCACCCTGTACACCTCGTCGCTCGACGGCCCCGCCGCTCCACCGGGGAGAAACAGGTTCTCGACGTTCCAGGTTGCGACGGTGAACACGGCGTCCCCACTCCCGCGGGCGTCAACGATCGCTCTGCGCTGCCTGCCACCGCGTCATCAAACGGGGCATCTCCTCGCGGAGGAACTCGAGGTACCGCCGGGTCTCGTCCAGCCGCCGACCGGCTCTTGTACCGGCTCCGACCGCGTCGACGCCGGACGCGAGGTCCTTGACCCACCGGGCGAGCGCCTGGTCACGCTGCACGCTCATCGCCGACCACAAGTCCTCGTAGACCACGTAATGGTCGCGACGTTCACCGGGATCGCGCTCGCGTGCGATCATGCCGACCTGGGCCAGATAACGCACCGCTCCGGAGATCGCGGCGGGACTGACGCGCAGAGCCGACGCCAGCTCGGCCGCAGTTAGCTTGCCTTCCTCGGACGCGAGGAGTGCCGCGAAGACCCGGGCCGGCATCCGAGGCATCCCGGTTTCGACCATGGTCAGGGCGAAGCGCTCGACGAAGCGGCGCACCTCCGCCTCGTCGCGCTTCGTATCGGCGCCGTCGCTCACCTCGACCCGCCTCCTCGCACCTCGGTGCCACGGGCCTTAGCACCTTCCTGACATTCACAACTGTGTGAAGACACTGTACGCTCTGAATCATGACAACGGCAATCTCTATCTCCGGCCTGGTCAAGAACTTCGGCCGGACTCGTGCCCTGGACGGGCTCGACCTGTCCGTCGCCGCTGGCGAGGTTCACGGCTTCCTGGGCCCGAACGGCTCCGGCAAGACGACGACCATCCGCATCTTGCTCGGCCTGCTCCGCGCCGATGCCGGCCAGGCCAGCCTGCTCGGTGGCGACCCGTGGAACGACGCGGTCGAGCTGCACCGGCGGCTGGCCTATGTGCCCGGAGAAGTGAACCTGTGGCCCAACCTCTCCGGCGGGGAGGTGATCGACCTGTTCGGTGCGCTGCGCGGCGGGCTCGACCCGAAGCGACGGTCCGAACTGCTCGAACGATTCGACCTCGACCCGTCCAAGAAGTGCCGTACGTACTCGAAGGGCAACAGGCAGAAGGTTGCGGTCGTCGCCGCGTTCGCGTCCGACGTCGAACTGTTCATCCTCGACGAACCCACGTCCGGCCTCGACCCGCTGATGGAGTCGGTCTTCCAGGATTGCGTCAACGAGCTCATGCAGGACGGCAGGACGGTGCTCCTCTCCAGCCACGTGCTTGCCGAGGTCGAGGCCCTGTGCGACCGCGTCAGCATCATCCGGCTGGGCCAGACCGTCGAGTCGGGCACGCTGGCGGAGCTGCGCCACCTGACCCGCACGTTCATCTCGGTCGAGACGGTCCGGCCGATCACCGGGCTTGCCGAGCTCCCCGGAGTGCACGATCTGCTGGTTGACGGCGCGCACGCCAGGTTCGACGTCGATACGGCCGAGATCGGCCGCACCCTTCGCCACCTGACCCAGTTCGACGTGAGCTCGCTGACCAGCACGCCGCCCACGTTGGAGGAGCTGTTCCTCCGTCACTACGGCGATGAGCTTGCGCGCGAGCAGGAGGCAATGGAGACGACGGCATGACCGCCTTCACCGGCACCTGGCGGCTGGTGCGGCTGGCGCTGCGTCGCGACCGGATCCAGCTGCCGATCTGGCTGGTAAGCCTGATCCTCATCGAGGCCGCGACGGTTTCCAGCATCGTGGGCCTCTATCCGGACGAGGAGGAACGGCTCAACCTGGCCATTACCTCGGCCAACAGCCCGGTCTCGCTCATGACCAACGGGCTCGTCTCGGGCAGCAGTCTGGGGGCGACCACGATGACGCAGGGTCTCGCGGTCCTGGGGCTCGGCGTGGCGTTCATGAGCACGCTGGCCGTCATTCGCCACACCCGGCAGAACGAGGAGACCGGCCGGGCCGAGATGATCGGTGCGGGCATCGTCGGGCGGCACGCGAACCTGACCGCCGCGCTGATCGTGGTCGCGGGCGCCAATGTCGTGTTTGCCCTGCTCGCGGCGCTGACGCTGATCGGCAACGACCTCCCGGTCGCCAGCTCCGTGTTGGCCGGAGCGTCGCTCGGCTTCGTCGGGATAGCGTTCGCGGCCATCGCGGCGGTCACCGCACAGATCTCGGAGACCTCTCGCGGTGCCAACGGGATGGCCGCGGCCGCGATCGGTCTCGCGTTCCTGCTACGGGCCGTCGGGGACGTGGCGGGAAAGACCGTCGAGGGCGGGACGAAGACCATCAGCGCCTGGCCCAGCTGGCTGTCCCCCATCGGATGGAGCCAGCAGACGCGGGCCTACGACGACGACAACTGGTGGGTCTTCGGCATTTTCGTCGTGACCGTGGTCGGACTGGTCGGCCTTGCCTTCGAGCTCACGGCACATCGCGACGTCGGCGCCGGCATGCGGGCAGTGCGTCCAGGCGCCACGACCGCCCCACCTGGCCTGCTCAGCCCGCTCGGGCTGGCCTGGCGTCTCCAGCGAGGGGTGCTGTTCGGCTGGGCCGTCGCCATGCTCGTCCTCGGGGCCACCTACGGCGGCGTCGGCGACGAGATCGCGGACATGGTCAGTGACAGCGACGAGATGGCGGACCTGATCGAGCGGTTGGGCGGAGCGGGCACGCTCACTGAGAGCTACTTCGCGACGACGCTTGCCTTCGGTGGCATTGCGGCGTCGGGGTATGCGATCCAGACCCTGCTCCGGATGCGGGCCGAGGAGGCGGCGATGCGGGTCGAACCGGTGTTGGCCACGTCAGTGAGCCGGACCCGGTGGATGTGGAGCCACATCGTGATCGCCATGCTCGGGGTCACCGCGCTGGTCGTGCTGATGGGGCTGAGCACCGGACTGACCTATGGGCTCGTCATCGGCGACGTCGGAGGACAGGTGCCCCCGCTGGTCGGTGCCGCACTGGTGCAGGTGCCCGCGGCTCTGGCGCTGGCCGGGCTCGCCGTGGCGGCGTTCGGGCTGTTGCCGCACCGGGCCGTCGCGATCGCCTGGACCGGTTTCGCCCTGTGCCTGCTGATGGGTCAGCTGGGCGCGATCCTCGACCTGCCGCAGGCGGTGCTCAACCTGTCGCCGTTCACCCACCTGCCGGCCGCACCTGCGGACGACGTGGTGGCGACGCCGCTGATCATGCTGCTGGTCGTGGCCGCGGCTCTGCTGGCGACAGGGATGGCGGCCTTCCGGCGGCGGGACGTCGCCCAGGGCTGATGATGGGGGCGGCACCCGCTTGACTTCAAGCAAGCTTGAACTTGCACGCTGGCGGCATGAGCAACGCTGAACCGCGGCGGGTCGCATTGGTGACCGGTGCGTCACGCGGCCTGGGTCGGGCCCTGGTCGCCGAGCTCGTGCGGCGTGGCTGGCACGTCGTCGTCGATGCCCGCGATGCTGCCCCGCTCGCGTCCGCCGTCGACGAGCTGCAGGCGCCGGACGCCGTGAGGGCGGTCGCCGGAGACGTGAGCGATCCCGCACATCGGCGCGAGCTGGCCGATGCCGTCGACAAGGCAGGAGGGCTGGACCTGCTCGTCAACAACGCGAGCGTGCTCGGACCGAGCCCGCAGCCCCGCCTTGCCGACTATCCACTCGACGTCCTCGAGCAGGTCTATGCGGTGAACACGATCGCACCCGTTGCGTTGCTTCAACTCGTCCTGCCGCAGCTGGAGGAGCGCGGCGGTCGGATCGTCGACATCTCCTCCGACGCCGCCGTCGAGGCCTACAGCGGTTGGGGCGGCTACGGTTCGGCCAAGGCGGCGCTCGACCAGCTCACGGCTGTCCTCGCCGTCGAGCACCCGACCTTGCGCATCTATGCCCTCGATCCCGGCGACATGGCCACGAATCTGCAGCAGCAGGCGTTTCCCGGGGAGGACGTCAGCGACCGTGCGGCACCGGAATCCGTCGTCCCTGCCGTGATGGAACTGGTCGACGGCGACCTTCCCAGCGGCCGCTACCGGGCGGCCGACCTGGCAGCGGCGACATGACGACGACGACCACCGGGCCGTCCGTCAGGTTCACGTTGCCACGGGGAGGTGAGGCGACGGCCCCTCCCGAGCGGCGAGGGGTCTCACGCGACGGCGTGCGGCTGCTCGTCGCGCGCTCCGCTGGGCCGGCGGCCGACTACCGGATCCACGTGGAACATCGCGTCTTCCATGACCTTCCGGAACTGCTGGAGCCGGGCGACATCGTCGTCGTAAACACATCGGCAACGCTGCCCGCTGCGCTCGACGGACGTAGTCCCGATGGCCGCATGGCGGTGGTCCATGTATCGACCACGCTCGACGACGGTTCGTGGGTGGTGGAGGTTCGCCGCTTCGACGGCACCGGCCCTGACCTCGACGTCGTAGTCGGCACATATCTCGCGCTCCCGGGCGACGTCCGGCTGCACCTGGAAGTCTCTTACCCGGAACCGGGGCTGGGCGCATCTCGGCTGTGGCGGGCGACCGTCATGCCGGGCACAGCACTGCCGGCCTACCTCACGCGCCACGGACGGCCGATCGCGTACGGCTATGTCGACGGTCACTTTCCGCTCGCCGACTATCAGACGGTCTTCGCCACTCACCACGGAAGCGCGGAGATGGCCAGTGCCGCCAGACCGTTCACGGCGCCGCTGGTCGTGCGGCTGGTGGCCCGCGGGATCACGATGGCTCCGATCGTGCTGCACGCCGGCGTCGCGGGCCCGGAGGCACACGAGGCGCCCGTGCCGGAACGCTTCGACGTGTCCGCGTCGACGGCGCGGCTGGTGAACGATGCCCGGGCGGCTGGGCGTCGGGTCGTCGCGGTGGGTACCACCGTTGTTCGGGCACTCGAGTCGGCCGCTGCGCCGGACGGCACGGTGCACAGCGCGCACGGGTGGACCGACGCTGTCCTCGGCCCGGACCGGCCGGTGCGTGCCGTCACGGGTCTCGTCACCGGCCTGCACGCGCCCGGGGCCAGCCACCTGCTCCTACTGGAGGCTGTCGCGGGCGCTGACCTGATCAGAGCGGCCTACGTCGCCGCGGTGGAACGTCGGTACCTGTGGCACGAGTTCGGTGACTCGATGCTGTTCCTCCCCTGACGTCGCCCGACAGTCAACTGAAGCAGGTGATACGGCATGCCGGCGCCGACTTTGGGCGTGGTGGCTCGGCCCCAACTGCCACCGGAGCACTTTCGCAGCGTCGTCGAGACCGCCGACGCGGTCGGACTGGACGAGTTGTGGCTGTGGGAGGACTGCTTCCTGGCGGGTGGTATCGCAACGTCGGCCATGGCATTGTCCTGGAGCAGTCGGGTCAAGGTGGGTCTCGGGCTGGTCCCGGTGCCGTTCCGCAACCCGGCGCTGGCGGCGATGGAGCTGGCCACCCTCTGCAGGGCCTTCCCGGGAAGGTTCCGGTTCGGCCTCGGTCACGGCGTGCAGGACTGGATGGAGCAGATCGGCGCCCGCCCGGCGTCGCCCTTGACGCTGTTGCACGACTACGTCGTCGCGGTTCGGGGGCTGCTCGCGGGCGAGACCGTGACGGCCCGCGGCAGCTACGTCCACCTCACCGAGGTAGCCCTTGACTGGCCTCCGCCGAAGACTCCCACGATCCTCGTCGGCGCCTCCGGGCCGAAGACGCTCGCCCTGGCCGGCGCCGTGGGCGACGGCACGATCTTGACGGGTGGCACGTCGACGAGTCGGCTGCGCTGGGCTCGCGAGCACATCGACCGAGGTCGTGCTGAGGCTGGTCGAACAAGCCCGCACCCGATCGTTCTCTATCTGCTCGCAACGACGGACGCCGTGACACCGGAGCGTGCGGCTGCGGAGAAGCTGGGCGACGGCGTCGATGATCTGGTCGTCGCCGGTGACGCGAGCTCAGTGGCCGCCGGTGTACGCCGGTGGGCGTCGGCGGGTGCGGACACGGTGGTGCTGCAGCCGTTCGCCGACGAACCAGACCTGGAGGGCTTCGTTCGTTTCGTGGGCGAGGAGGTCGCGCCGTTGATTCACGGCTGAGGTCAGCCGCCCCGATCCGCGGCCCAGGCCTCGAGGATGGTGCGTTCCTTGTTCGGGTCGATGCCCTGATCCGGCGTCGTACTGCGATACCGGGGCAGCACGTCGGGAGCCTCGGTCGACAGCCATGCCCACGTGTCACGCACGGTCTCGGCAATGGGACGGCAGCTGAGCCCGACCGAGAGTGCCTTGGCAGACGACGGCAGCCAGGTGCCGGCGAACTCGGCCGCGTCGGGCGTCCACAGCGGGAGTTCCGTCCACGGCTCGACCTCGCGCTCGAGCAGGAAGGCGTCGTCGACCCAGGCCAGCTCCGCCCCCGAGCCGGTCGCAGAGACGCAGTCGGAGAGCAAACGTTCGAACGTCGTGTTGGCGAGGACACCGCTCGTCAGGAACCGGCCGGTCGCTCCGGCGGCGATCCGGTCCAGGCCGAAGGCCGCGATGTCGCGCGCGTCGATGATTTGCATCTCGCGCTGGGGGTCGCCGGGAGCCAGCACGGTGCCGCCACGGGCGATTCGTCGCAGCCACCAGGGAAGCCGGCCGACGTTCTCGTACGGGCCGAGGATGAGCCCGGGGCTGATGATCAGCACTCGTCCGTCGAACGAGCTCTCGACGGCTCGTTCGCAGCCGGCCTTCAGCTGGCCGTAGTCGCCGTCTTCGGGCCCGGCGTCCGGCGGGCAGTCGTGCAACGGCGAGTTCTCGTCGACGGGCTTGCTCGGCCAGCCGGGGAACGCCGAGATGCTCGAGATGAAGAGATACGTGTCCGCGTGGCCGGAGAGGATGCGCACGGACTCACCGACCACTCGGGGCGTGAACCCGCAGACGTCGACGACCGCGTCCCAGTGTCTTCCAGCCACGAGCCGTCGTAGATCGGCCGTGACCTCACGGTCGCCCCGCACCGCCTCGACGCCCGGCACGTCCGTTCCGGTCAGCCCGCGGTTGAACGTTGTGACGTCGTGACCGTGTCGCAATGCCTCCTCCACGAACGTGCGCCCGAGAAAGACCGATCCACCGATCACCAGAAGCCGCATGGGCCGATTCTCGGCGATGTCGCGTCGGGTGACGCCCCCTCCTTCGCCGATGGCAGAAGATGTCACGATCGAGAGATGGAGGGCCCCGACCTCGGACTGTTCGGGCCAGGCAGCGTGAGCTGGCGGGTGCACGCCGAACCCGTGTTGTGGGTCGCCGGGCTGCGTGCCCTCTACCTGCAGGCGCTGCATCCGCGCGCCATCGCCGGCATCGTGCAGAACTCCGACTACAGGAACGACTCCTGGGGACGGTTGATGCGCACCGCCGACTACGTCGGAACCGTGGTGTTCGGGACGAGCGCCGACGCGCAAGCCGCCGGCGCTCGAATACGTGCGATCCATCGCCGCCTGCGGGCCCAGGATCCGGAGACCGGCGAGTCGTTCGGCATCGACGAACCCGACCTGCTGCGTTGGGTGCACGTCACGGAGGTCGAGTCCTTCGTGACGACCGCGCGCCGTGCGGGACTTCGGCTGTCAGACGCGGAGGTCGACGCGTACTACGCCGAACAGGTGCGTGCCGCCGAGTTGGTCGGGCTCGATCCGGACAGCATGCCTTCGTCCGCCTACGAGGTCGGGCAGTATTACGACGACCTGCGGCGATACCTGAGAGCGACTCCACCGACCAAGCAAGTCGCGATGTTCCTTGCGGTGCCGCCCATGCCGCACAAGCTCGGCTGGACGGCCCTTCGCCCGGCCTGGTTCGGTGTCGCAGGCCTCGGTTTCGCGCTCCTGCCAGGATGGGCACGTCGTAAGTACGGCATGCCGGGGCTTCCGACGACGGGCCTGGCCGCGACGGTTGCCGTGCGCGCGCTACGCGAAGTGGTCGCCGCGCTCCCGGGGGCCGTACTCGAGGGACCGATCTACAAGGACGCGATGGCCCGCGCCGCCCTGGCCGCCGGCCGGCCACTCGAGCCTGAACCCACGTTCTGACGCGGATTGGTGGCGCGGCGTCGCGAGATCGACCACCATCGGTCATGACCCGTCTCTTGCAGGAGGTCAGCATGAGCTCCGTGGCCCGCATAACCCAGATCAGCGCCCGTTCCGAGCAGGGCTTCGACGACGCCGTGCGCGTCGGGATCGACCGCGCCAACTCCACGCTGCGCAACGTCACGGGCGCGTGGGTCAAGGACCAGAAGATCGAGGTCACGAACGGCCAGATCACGGCGTTCCAGGTGATCCTCGAGATCACGTTCATCCTCGACTAGCCGGCCATCCGGGGGACGACGACTCCGCGCGGGGCGGAGCGTTTACGCCGACGCCGTGGTCGATGCGGTCGGTGACCGGAGAGCTCTGGTCGTCGTGGCTCAGTCGTTCGGCGGGTTCACCGTGATCGCGAGCGGCCACTGTGTCGCGCTGAGTCGCCCAAAGGAATTGGCGGACATCATGGAGCGCTACGCGGCCAGAGACTCATGCTGAGCTCGGCCTCTGGGCCCAGTCGGCCCGTGCTCGACCTCGTACGCGAAATGGCGCGCAGCTACGCGACCCCGTCGAGGAAGTTCAGCACACGTTCTGTGAGCAACGATGCAGCGTGCTCGTCATACGAGGGCAGGCTGGAGTCGGCGAACAGGTGCTGTTTGCCGGGATAGAGGAACAGGTCGGCATCCGTGGTTGTCGCGACCAGGGTGCGTGCTGCGTCGAGGTCGCCTTCATCGACGAAGAGCTCGTCGGCATCCATCCCGTGAATCTGGACCGGGACTCCCGATGGCCATGCACTGCCGAACTCGGTAGGCGGCATGCAGGCGTGGAACAACTGGGCGCCCTTCGCGCCGGATCGCGACTGGGCCAGCATCTGTGCCGGCATGACCCCGAGTGAGAAACCGGCGTAGACGAGTTCGCTGGTCAGCACTTCGGCCGCGAGCCGGCCGCGCTCGAGGATCGAGTCGAACCCAACTTCCCGGGCATGGGCTATGCCGTCCTCGAGGCTGTCGAAGACCCGTCCCTCGTACAGGTCCGGGGCGTGGACGGTGTGACCGGCCTGCCTGAGCCTCTCGGCGAAGGCGATGACCCCGGATGTCAGTCCGTGCGCGTGGTGGAACAACAGCACCTCAGCCATTCAGCGTCCCTTTCACTCGGCGGGCCGTACGCTCTGCCGGGATCATCTCGCGGATTCCCGACACCTTAGGCCGTCTGTGCGCGCGTTACACGGAGCCGGCGGCTGTCGCACCCCGCTGTCCGGCATTGGGCGGGAGAGGCCACGCCTTTGTGCCCGCCACGTGCTCGAGTCCCCTAGCCGCCGTCCTCGTCGGGACGGGGTGGGACGGCCTTTTTCGCCGGAGCCTTTTTCGCGGCGGCCTTCTTGGCCGCGGCCTTCTTCGCGGCGGCCTTCTTGGCCGGGTCGGTGACGACCGTGCCGAGGTCGCGGTCGCCGCCGGTCGCCATGGAGCGGTCGCGGTCCAATGGCGTCTCAGCGGCCGGTTCGTCCGGCTTCGTGGGCTTGTGTGGATGCTCCGCCGCATCGGCCTTTGCCTCGGCGGGCGACGAGCCACCCGTGTCGTCGGCCGCATCCTTGGACACCGCCTCCTCGTCGCTCTCGGGCGTGGGCGCCCAGGGAGCGGCGGACGGGTCGTACGTCGTCCACTGCTCAGCCTCACCGCGCCGACGCAACAGGGCCGCCGCGGCGGCGCCGGCGGCTGTGAATCCGCCGAGGATCAGCGCCAGGCGACGCCGCCGACGCCGCCGACGCAGTTTGCGCGGCTTCTCGACGATGGCCTGCGAGCGCGCGCTCATGTCGTTGGCGCGGTCGGCGACCTTGTCGGCGGCGGCGGCCACCGCTCCCGCGACCACGGGCACGACTTCTTCAAGGAACGCGTTCCGGGCCGTCATGGCGGCGGGTGTGATGCGCTCCCGGGCCGCCTCGACAGCCGGTGCGACGCGGTCGACGGCGGACTCCACGACCGGAGCGATCCGGTCACGCGCGAGCTCGACCCTCGGGGCCGCGGCCTCGCGGGCGCTGGCGGCGATCGGCCTGATCCGCTCGGCCAGCTCGGATGCACCCTCGGCGCCGGCGGTGCCGGCCTTGCGGGCGGCCCGCTTTGCTGCCTTGCGGGCACTGGCAGCCGCGTCGCGCGCCGCCTCGGCTGCATCGCGAGCGGACTCGACGGCTTCGGCGGCCCGGGCTTGGGCATCGACACGCCGCAGCCGGCCACGGAAGTCGGACAATGCAAACACGCTGGGCCTCCTTGCCTCAGGTCTGTGACAGGCCCCTTCCCCGTACGAGGACCGATCATGCCGCGTCAGAACCCCGATGCCCAGCGGAGTTGGGGCATGCGAGGATGGCCGGGTTCGACTCCGACGTGAGAGGCGCACTGTGGCAGACGAGCTCTTCGTCACCCTGTCCACGAACTACGGCGACATCACCGTGACGCTCTTCCCGAACCACGCGCCCAAGACCGTGCGCAACTTTGTCGAGCTCGCCGAGGGCAACAAGGAATGGCGTGATCCACGAGACGGCCAGAAGAGCACAGCCAAG
This sequence comes from Jiangellaceae bacterium, assembly GCA_036845485.1. GTDB lineage: Bacteria > Actinomycetota > Actinomycetes > Jiangellales > Jiangellaceae > DAIUDS01. Next base: position 14,890 of record DAIUDS010000003.1, on the reverse strand, counting down.
CTCTACGACGGTACGACCTTCCACCGGATCATCCCCGGGTTCATGATCCAGGGCGGCGACCCGCTCGGCACCGGCCGCGGTGGCCCCGGCTATGACTTCACCGACGAGTTCCACCCCGAGTTGTCGTTCGATCGGCCGTACCTGCTGGCGATGGCCAACGCAGGCCCGAACACCAACGGCTCGCAGTTCTTCATCACGACGGGCGCAACGACCTGGCTCAACTTCAAGCACACCATCTTCGGTGAGGTCGCCGACGCCTCGAGCCGGGAAGTCGTCGACGCGATCTCGGCGGTCGAGACCGATCGGAGCGACATGCCACGGCAGCCGGTGGTCGTCGAGACCGTCACGGTCGAACATCGCGCGGCGTAGATGGCGATGTCCGACACTCCCGGCGGCGCCGATGGTTCGGCGGCACGCGCGAGTAGTGTGCCCGTCTGCTACCGGCACCCCCGGCGGGAGACGTACATCCGCTGCTCGCGTTGCGAGCGTTACATCTGTCCCGACTGCATGACGGCGGCGCCGGTCGGCTTTCAATGCCCCGAGTGCATCAATGAGGGGGCGAGGACCGTCCGACAGCCGACCACGGTGCTCGGCGGTCAGGTCCGCGAACGCAGTGACCTCGTCACCAAGATCCTGATCGGCATCAACGTCACGGTGTGGTTGATCGCGATGGTCGTAGGGGCTGGGGAGGTGGCCGGCCGGTTCGGTTTGTATGCGATTGCTGGTTTCGACGGCCAGCCAGTCGGGGTCCTGGACGGTGAGTGGTACCGCATGGTCACGGCGGCGTTCGTCCACGAGCAGTTCTGGCACATCGGCCTGAACATGTACGCGCTGTGGGTCCTCGGCGGCATGCTCGAGCCTGCGCTCGGCCGGTGGCGCTTCACCGCGCTTTATCTGGTGTCGGCACTGGGGGGCAGTGCGGCATCACTGCTCGGGTTGGGAGTCGGGAACCTCTCCTACGGAGCGTCGGGCGCCGTCTTCGGGCTGATGGGGGCGGTGTTCGTCATCGCCCGACGGTTCGGTCGCGACGTGTCGTCCGTCCTGGTCATCCTTGCGATCAACGTGGTCTTCGGCTTCGTGGTCCCCGGCATCGATTGGCGGGCCCACCTCGGTGGTCTGGTCACCGGGACGGCGCTGGCGTACGTCTTCGCGCACGCTCCCCGTGAGCGGCGCGCTGTCGTGTCGGCGACCGCCTGCGCAACCATGGTTGTCCTGATCGTCGCGCTGGTCCGTTGGCAACTATTCGCCTGACCTGCGGCAGCGTGCCGGGGCCTGCGCCGATGAGGCATGTCGGACGGTTATCCACAGGAGTTGTCCCCATTGGGGACGAATGACAACTGTGTAATCCGGCGTCGGGGTCACGTGATCAAACTGACGAAGGTGCGGCGGCTACTTCCAGCGCGTGGCGGTGATGAATCCCCCGGTGATCAGCCCCATGCCGACGATCAGGTTCCAGCCGCCCAGGTCCTGCATGAGCGGAATGTCGCTGCCCGCCAGGTAGTAGAGGACGATCCAAATAAGCCCGAGGACGAGCAACGCGATCATGGTCGGGGCGACCCACTGACCGGAGATGCCGGCGCGGCCGCCCTCACGCCGGGGCGGCGGGGTGAAGTCTGCCTTTCGGCGGATGCGGGATCTGGGCACGGCTCGGTCCTCTCGATTCGGCAGCCAGGCGCCCGGTTCGACGGCCCGACCTGGGAGATAGCGTAGGTCACCGCAGCTCGGTGCTCCGCTGCGGAGGAGGTGACGACCGTGGCCGCAACCGGCAAACCACGCCGGGGCTGGCGGTTCGTCGCCCCCGTTGCGCTGGCTCTGTGCGGCGCACTGCTGGTGACGAGCGCTCGCGCCGCCGACGGGACCGACCTGCGTCCCGGCCAGCACACCGACCTTACCGACCTGGTACGCGTCGAGGAACAACGAGCCGAAAAGCTGACCGCCGAGGTCGAACGGCTGTCCGCCGAGGTCGAGGCGCTCACGGCCGAGGAGGGAAGCGCCGGTGTCACAGAGGTCCAGGAGGAGATCGATCGGCTCGAGGTACCGGCCGGTCTCACCGCCGTCCAGGGGCCCGCGCTGAGCGTCAGCCTGGACGATGCTCCGCTGCCCGACGATCTCGAGGACCTCGCACCCGACACGCAGCTCGAGGACTACATCGTCCATCAGCAAGATCTCGAGGCGGTCATCAATGCCCTGTGGGCCGGCGGCGCCGAAGCGATGATGGTCATGGACCAGCGGATCGTCTCCACCAGCACGATTCGCTGTGTCGGCCCGGTGCTGTTGTTGCAGGGCCGCAGGTACGCCCCGCCGTACACGATCACCGCGATCGGTGACGTCGAGGCGATGGGAGACGCCCTCGACGACTCCGACAAGATCGCGCTCTACCGCGACTACGCCGACTACATCGGGCTCGGCTACCAGGTCGAGCGCCACGACCAGGTCACGCTGCCGGCGTACGACGGGCCGATCGACGTCTCGGACGAGACTTCATGAATTCGCGCCGCATCCTCGTCGTCGACAACTACGACAGCTTCGTCTTCAACCTCGTCCAGTACCTGGCCCAGCTCGGCGCCTCCTGCGAGGTTCGACGCAACGACGACGTCGCCCCCGACGAGGCCCTGGCGTATGACGGCGTGCTGCTCTCACCCGGGCCGGGCACGCCGGAACGCGCCGGCGTCTGCGTCGATCTCGTCTCGCGATCAGCCGGGCGGGTGCCGGTGTTCGGCGTGTGCCTCGGGCTGCAGGCGATCGCCGTGGCCTTCGGGGCGACCGTCGGCCGGGCGCCGGAACTGCTGCACGGCAAAACCAGTTCCGTGCACCACAAGGGAATCGGCGTGCTCGACGGTCTGCCCGACCCGTTCACGGCTACGCGCTACCACTCATTGGCCGTCGAGCCGTCGACGGTTCCCGACGTCCTCGAGGTGACCGGCGAGACGGAGGGCGGAGTGCTCATGGCGCTTCGTCACCGGTCAATGCCGGTCGAGGGCGTCCAGTTCCATCCCGAATCGGTGCTGACCGAGGGCGGCCACCGGCTGCTCGCCAACTGGCTCGCCATATGCGGCGACGACGCCGCTGTTGGTCGGTCGTTCGGCCTTGCCCCCGTCGTGTCCGGTCACGTGCCCGTCTAGCTGCGTGAACCTGCGGTCCGGCCTGTCCCTCGGGAGCAGAGCGTCAGCCGCCTCCGTTGCAGCCTTCCTCCGGCTCCTGCGCGACTCGGATGACGACGTTGGCGCCGGGTGCCTGCTCGCTGCCGGCCTCCGGGTTCTGGGCGAAGACTTGACCGTTGGGCACATCGCACGTCGTCTCCGCCTGTGCGACGGGGTTGAAACCCAGTTGACGCAGCGCCGCCTCGGCCGATCCCTGCGGTTCGCCGGTGACGTCGGGTACCTCGACCGTCTCCTGGCCTGCCGAGATGACGACGTCGACGCTGGAGTCCGGTTCAACCTGCGTCCCGCCTGCAGGATTCGTCTCCAGCACGATGTTGACCGGCTGATCGCTCTCCCTGGTCTCGACGTTGCCGAGGACGAGCCCAGCTCCCTCGATCGCCGCACGGGCATCGTCGAACGTCCGGCCGAGGACGGATGGCACGGTGACCTGGTCGGGTTCGGATGCGACCACGAGGTTCACGGCGCTGCCGAGCGCGACCTCGGTTCCGGACGCCGGATCAGTCGAGATGACGGTGCCGGGCTCCTCGTCGCTCTCCTGGTCCGGGGTCACTGTTCCGACCGTGAGCCCGGCCGCCTGGAGCGCGGCCGTGGCCGCTTCCTGGGTCGAGCCGACCAGTCCGTCCGGTACCGGCACGGTTTCCGGCGCGGCCGCCACGGTCAGGTTGACCGCGGTACCCTCGTCCACTCGGGTTTCGGGCGCCGGGTCCTGGCGAATCACGGTGCCCGCCGGCTCCTCGCTCTCCTCGGGCGTGACCGTGCCGACGTCGAGTCCACGACCGGTGATGAGCGCCGTCGCGGCTTCCTGGGTCTGGCCGATGACGTCCGGCACGCCGACCTGTTGGGTAGTACTACCGCCGTCGTCACCCCGGAAGGCGAGGTACCCGATGATTCCCGCGACAGCGAGGATGGCCAACGCAGCAAGCGTGAGCGTTCGCCACGTCATCCCCCGTTTCTCGGGCTCTAGGTCCTCCTCGTAGCCGGCCTCGTCGATCTCCTGCATCGCCGTCGCCGTGGGGTATCCGTTGTAGGCCGTGTCGGCGCCGAGCGCGGTTGGCGCGATGAACTGGGTGGCCGCAGATGCGTCGTGTGCGGCGGCGACCGGTAGGCCCGCGGCCGCCCGCTCGAGGTCTGCCCGCATGTCGTACGCGCTCTGATACCGCTCGAGCCGATCCTTGGCCAGCGACTTCATGACGATCGCGTCGACGTCGCGAGGAATCGACGGATCGAGCGCCGATGGTGGCGTCGGCATCTCGCGGACGTGCGAAACTGCGACCGAGACCAGCGACTCGCCGACGAACGGCGGCCGACCGGTCAGCAGCTCGTAGAGCACGCATCCGGTCGAGTAGAGGTCGCTGCGTGCGTCGGCCTGTTCGCCCCGGGCCTGCTCGGGCGAGATGTACTGTGCGGTGCCGACGACTGCCGCGGTCTGAGTCAGCGTGACACCCGTGTCGGCTAGGGACCGGGCGATCCCGAAGTCCATGACCTTGACCTCGCCGAGGCCTGTGATCATCACGTTGCCCGGCTTGATGTCGCGGTGCACGATGCCGGCCCGGTGGCTGTATTCCAGCGCGTCGAGGACGCCGGCGATGACCTCGATCGACCGCTCGGTGGTGAATCGGGCCCGCTCCCGCAACAGCTCGCGCAGCGTCCGGCCCTCGACGTACTCCATGACGATGTAGGGGATGCGGTGGCCGTCTACCAGGTCTTCGCCCGTGTCGTAGACGGCGACGATGCTGCGGTGGTTCAGCGACGCGGCGGACTGCGCCTCGCGACGGAACCGGGCTTGGAACGTGGCGTCGGTGGAATGGTCGACGCGGAGCATCTTGATCGCGACGATGCGGCCCAGGCGCCGGTCGCGTCCCCGGCGAACCTCCGCCATGCCGCCGCGGCCGAGTACCTCACCCAGCTCATAGCGGTCACCGAGGAGTCGCGTCTCGCTCATCCCTTGCCCTTTCCTGGATCGTCATCGACGCGCACGGTACCCGCCTCGGATGTGGGCGTGTCGGTCGCGGGTGCGCCGTTCGCGTCGAGCGCTCCCGATATCACGGCGACGATCACCAGCACGAGCATCGCGATTCCGATCAGCCCGGCGCGCGAGATCGGGTAACGGTGCCACACCTCGCGGATCGGAGTAACGGCCTGCGGCCACCAGGCCTGCCAGCGGTCACCTGCTCTCGCCAAGGTCACGGACGACGGCGCCCTGACCGCCCGGGCGGCGAGCCTTGCGGCGGCCGCGCCCCGCACTGGGCCGGCCTCGAATGGGGCGGAGCTGCCCAGCGAGGCGGCTGCGGTCGCGCCGGGTGGAGTTGAATGCGACGCCCCGGCCGGCAGGAGCCTCGCTGCGGCGGCCCGAGCGGACGCTGCTGCGGCCGCGTGTTTGGGGACTGACGCGTCACGGGCCGGCGCCGCTCGGTGGAACCGGGGCAGCGGTCTGGTCCAACCCGACCCGGCGATGCGCGGCTGCGGCGGGACGGCAGGCGGCTTGCCGCCCGCGGCCGCGATCGCGCGCAGACTCGCTGCGAGCTCGGCGGCGGACGCCGGCCTGTCCGCAGGGTCCTTGGCCATGGCGGCGACGGTGACGATCCGCAGGGCGTCCGGCACGGTGGTGGGCAGCGGTGGTGGCTCCCGGTCGAGGTGAGCCCTGGCGACGTCGACAAGATTGACGCCGCTGAACGGTCGGGAACCGGTCAGGCACTCGTGCAGCACGACACCGAGCGTGTAGACGTCGCTAGCGGCTGTGGCTGGCCGGCCCCGGACCTGTTCGGGCGACAGATACGCCGCTGCGCCCAGCACGTCACCTGTGGCAGTGAGCGGAACCTGGCCTGCGGCCCTCGCGATCCCGAAGTCGGTGATCTTGACAATGTCGTGGGCGGCGACAAGCAGGTTGCCCGGGGTGAGGTCCCGGTGGACGACTCCGACCTCGTGTGCGGCGTGGACTGCTTCGGCGGCCTGGGCGATCAGGTCGGCAACCCGAGGTGGCGGGAGAGGGCCGTCCGCCAACAGCTTGGACAGCGGTGGGCCTGACACATACTCCTGCGCTATCCACGGTGGCTCATCCGTTGCAATGCCCTCTCCGACGTCGTGGACGCGGGCGATCCCAGGGTGCACGAGTCGGGCGGCGAGCCGCGCCTCGGTCCGGAACCGCTCGACGGCAACCGGGTCCAGCGTGAGCTCGGGTCGCAGCACCTTGACGGCCACGGTGCGCTGCATGCGGTTGTCGTTGGCCAGCCACACCTCGCCCATCGAGCCCCCGGCGAGAAAGCGGGCGAGCTCGTAGCGCCCTGCCAGCACCTGGCCGGTGGCGGTAAAGGTCGTCATGAACCGAGCACCGCCTCCATGACCTGCCGAGCGATGGGCGCCGCGAGTCGGCCGCCGGCGATGTCGGTGGCGGCGACGTCGGCTTCCTCGACGACCACCGCGACGGCCACCTGGGCATCGCCGGCCGGGGCGAACGACGTGAACCACGCGTATGGCGGACGGTCCTCGCTGCTCTCGGCGGTGCCCGTCTTGCCTGCCACCTCGACGCCGTCGATCTGCGCATTCCGGCCGGTGCCGTTCTCGACGACGTTGACCATCATCCGGGTCAGTTCCTCGGCCGTTTCGGGAGACATGGCGCGCGACAGCTCCTCCGGCTCGGTCTGCTCGATCACCGAGACCAGGTCCGGTCCACGCACCTCCTCGACCAGGTAGGGCCTCATCAGCACGCCGTCGTTGGCGATGGCCGCCGACACCATCGCGATCTGCAGCGGCGTCGCGCGAACGTCGCGCTGGCCGATCGCTGACTGAGCCGTCGACGGAGGGTCGAGCTCGGCCGGGAAGACGCTCTCGGCGGCGTTCAGCTCCTCCAGCGGGGAGCTGTTGAAGCCGAACCGGTCCGCTTGTTCACGCAGCGCCTCGGGTCCGAGGTCGTTGCCGAGGAACGCGAACGCCGTGTTGCAGGAGACACGCAGCGCTTCGGTCAGCGTCACGAGCTGCTCCGAGCCCTCGCCGCACCCCCTGCCACTCTGGTTCGGGAGATCCACCGTTGACTGCGGGAGGTCGTATGCCGCCGGGCCAGGAACCGTCGAATCGGGTTCGTACCTCCCGGACTCGAGTGCCGCCGTTGCGGTCACGAGCTTGAAGACCGAACCGGGGGGGAGCGTTTGGGCCGTGGCGCGGTTGAGGCCCGGCTTCTGGCGATCTTCTTCCGGGACCGCCGTCTCCTGCAGCGCGTCCCAGGCGGCCCGCTGCTCCGAGATCGAGTGGCTGGCCAACGGGTTGGGGTCGTACGACGGATTGCTGACCATCGCCAGGATGGCGCCGGTCTGAGGGTTCAGGGCGACGACAGCACCCTTGAAGTCGCCGAGCCCGTCGGAGGCCGCTTGTTGTGCTGCCGGGTCGATCGTGAGCTTGACGGCACCGCCTTGGCGCTCGCGATTGGTCACCAAATCGACCAGGCGGCGAACGAAGAGCCGGTCGTCGTCGCCGGAGAGAATGCCGTTCTCGGCCCGCTCGATAGCGCTGCGGCCGAACAGGAACGAGTAGAACCCCGTGATCGGCGCGTACAGCGGGCCGTTGGCATATTGGCGCTGGTACCCGAACTCGCCGTCTGTGGGCACCGACTGTGCGATGGGTGTGTTGTCCGCTCCGACCAGGATCGGACCGCGCTCGCGGGCGTACTCGTCGAGCAGCACCCGGCGGTTGTCCGAGCGTGCGTTGAGATCGTCGGCCTGGAAGGCCTGGACGAACGTGATGTTGGCCAGCATGAGCAGCACGAGCATCAAGCAGCCGGCAGCGACCTTGCGGATCGGGGAGTTCACGACAGCCTCACCACTTGCGTGATGGCCTCGTCGACCCCGAGCGGAGGCGCCGTGGGCGCCGGCCGGCGCGCGGCGTCGGACAGACGCACCAGCAGTGCGACCAGCACCCAGTTCATGATCAGTGACGACCCGCCGAGAGACAGGAACGGCGTGGTCAGGCCGGTCAACGGGATCAGCTTGGTAACGCCGCCGATCACGATGAACACCTGCAGGAGCAGCCCCGCCGCAAGGCCCGTCGCGAGGAGCTTGCCGAACGGGTCACGCAGCACGAGCGCGGCGCGCAGACCTCGCGACGCGAGCAGCGCGTAGATGAGGATGATCGCCATCAGGCCGGCCATTCCGAGTTCCTCACCGAACGCAGCGGCGATGAAGTCGCTCTCGGCGAACGGCACGAGGTCGGGCCGGCCCTGGCCGAGCCCGGTGCCGACGGGCCCGCCGTACGCGAGCCCGTAGAGGGACTGGACGATCTGCCCGAAGCGGTCGGTGTCGGAGAACGGGTCCAACCACGCCTCAATACGGGTCTGGACGTGGCCGAACGCCGCGTTCGCCGCGAGGCCGCCGATGAGCAACAGCACGAGTCCGACGGCGATCCAGGAGATCCGCTCGGTAGCCACGTAGATCATCAACACGAAGATGCCGAACAGAAGGAGAGACGGGCCCAGGTCACGCTCGAAGGCGAGGATACCCAGGGCCGTGAGCCAGACGATCAGGATCGGACCCAGGTCGCGCGCGCGCGGCAGGTCGATCCCGAGCACCCGGCGCCCGGCGAGCGCGAGCGCGTCCTTCGTCCGGACCAGGTATCCGGCAAACGCAATGATCAACACGATCTTTGCTGCCTCGCCGGGCTGGAACGTGAGCGAGCCGACCCGCACCCATATCTGAGCGCTTCTCACGCTGTGACCGATGCCCGGCAGGAGCGGCAGGAGCAGCAGCACGATCCCGCCCAGGCCGGCCGTGTAGGTGAACCGGGACAGGATGCGGTGGTCGCGGACCACGATCAGGACGAGAACGAACAAGACGACGCCGACGACCATCCAAGTCAGCTGCACCGGGGCGTTGACGTCAGGCGGCGCCTCGCCTGCCTGCCGAGCAGCCTCTGCGTCGGCGCGGTCCAGCCGGTGGATCATGGCCAGCCCGAGGCCGTTGAGCGTGACGACGAGAGGCAGGATCACCGGATCGGCGTAGGGCGCCCACCGGCGCACGACCACATGGGCGACCCCGGTGATCAAGCAGAGCCCGGCCAGGTAGGCGATGGCGTTCGGCGGCACCCGTCCGAGAGCGCCGAGGTCGACCGATACGTAGGCGGCGGTTGCGATGCCGACGGCGAAGAGGAGCAGCGCCAGCTCGGTGCCCCGTCCGCGGCGCGGTAGCGGGGTGGCCTCGGGCGTCACCGCGACTCCTCACAGTCCAGCCCCGGGTACCCAGGCGCCGCACTGGGCAGAGGCGACGGCGTGGCCGACGGCGTGGTGGCCGCAGGCGGCGCCGCGGCGGCCGGGGGCGTCGCGGGCGTCGTGGTCGTGCCGGGAGACGGCGACGGGCGGGGCGTCGGCTCGTGCACCGCACACGCTTCCCCGCGCAGCCGCTCAACGATTTCTTGCGCCTTCGGCAGATCGGACGCGGGGATCGTGTCGGTGACCTGGTCGCGGAACAGTTCTGGCAGCGCACCGACTGGTAATCCGGGGGCGATCTCGTGCACGTTGTAAAGCCGAACCGGACCGATGTCCTGGCTCACGCCACGAAAGATCGCGACCTCTCCGGCCTGGTCGCCGACGTAGTACTGGCCGCGCACGTAGTTGTCGGCGAGGACGAGCCCTCCCCAGGCAACCGCGGCGACGACCGCGAGGACCGCGAGCCGGCGCAGCCAGCGGAAGCGGCGCGGCGGGCGGGGTGCGTACCGCAGTTGTTCGAAGGCATCGGCATCGTCGACGTGGCCGGAGCGCTCGGACGACCCGAGCAGGCTACGCATGGCCGCGCCCGGACCGCGTCGGCCGCGGGGCTCGGACGGTGGGCCATGCTCGGCGGACGCTGCACCGACCAGGAACGCCTCGGCGGTGTCGTCGGCGGCCGGAAGTGACTGGGTCTGGATGACATCGGCGACGACGCACGTGACGTTGTCCGGCGCACCACCGCGCATGGCGAGTTGGACGAGGGCGTTGGCTGCCTCGCCGAGGTCGGCATGTTGGACGAGCGCATCACGCATCGTCTCGTCCCGTACCACGCCGGACAGGCCGTCGCTGCAGATCAGGAACCGGTCGCCCGCCCGGACTTCGATCCGGTCGAGGTCCGGCTCCGGATCGCTGTCGCCCTGCAGCGCCCGCAGGATCATCGACCGCGCCGGGTGGATGGTGGCCTCGTCCGCCGTGATCCGTCCCTCGTCGACCAGCGACTGCACGAACGTGTGGTCGTGGGTGACCTGCCGGAGTTCGCCGTCGCGGAGCAGGTAGGCCCTCGAGTCGCCGATGTGGGCCAGTGCGACGGCGTCACCCGTCCATAGCAGCGCGGTCAGGGTGGTGCCCATGCCATGTCGAGCCGGGTCGTCGCGAACGATGGCCCTGATCCGGTCGTTTGCCGCCTTGACCGCGGCGCGGAGCGCCTCGAGCGGGTCACCGTCGCTGCCGGCGTTCTCGATGTGGACGAGCTCCTCGATGGTGGCGGAGCTGGCGACCTCACCGGCGGCGTGCCCCCCCATGCCGTCGGCCACAGCGAGCAGCCGCGGGCCGGCGTAGCCGGAGTCCTCGTTGCCCTCCCGGACCAGGCCGACGTCGGACCGCGCGACGTACCGGAGCATCAAGGGCATCGACGTGGCCTACTTCCGGAGCTCCAGGACGGTCTTGCCCAACCGCACCCGGCTCTTGGCTCCGACCGGCATGGGGCGGGTGAGCCGCTCGTTACCGATGTAGGTGCCGTTCGTGGATCCGAGGTCCTCGACGTACCACTGGTTCTCGTGGAGTACCAACCGCGCGTGCTGGGTGGAGACGTACTCGTCGGCCAGTGGCATCGTGCACTCGGGCCCGCGCCCGAAAGTCACGGGCGCACGCTCCAGCGCGACTGCCCGGTCCTTGTCCGGGCCGTCGATGATCACGACTCGGGTCGGCACGCCACGCGACGGCCTCGGCGGCCGGCCCGGTCGGGCTGCCGCCCGCGACTCCTTCGGCGGTTTCGTCGGACGGACGCCGAACAGGTCGGCACGCATGGCCGAGGTCACGGAGAGGATGAGCAGCCAGAGCACGGCGAGGAAGCCCAGCTTGATGACCGTGAGGGTCAGCTCCGACACCCGCTCACCTCCGCGCCACCCGTCGGTGGACGTCGACGATCGTGGAGCCGAGCACGATACGAGATCCGTCGGAGAGCGGAGCCTGCGCGGCCCGCACGCCGTCCACAACGGTCCCGTTGGTGGAGCCCAGGTCGACGACGACGATCTGGGCGTCCGGGCCGGTGCCGTGGACACGGATCTCCGCATGGCGCCGGGATACACCGGGGTCGTCGATACGCAGGTCGCACTCGCTGCCGCGACCCAGGACGAGGCCCGGCGCGACGACCGGGTGCTGCGTGCCGTTGATGACCAGGTAAGCCGTCGCGCTGCGCTCGGTGCTCTCGGTGGGTGTGTACGTCGCGCCGCGGTCGACTCCGGCGCGCACCGTGCTGCGCACCCGGAACTGGCCGGTGCCGAGGTCGTCGAGTTGCTCGAAGGCGACCGTGACCGGACCGGTGAACGCGTAGTGCTGGAGGTCCGCGTGTTCCTTGGCGAGCTCGACCAGCTCGTGCGCGAGAGTGCCGCTGTACGGTGCGAGCCGGCCGTAGTCGTGGCTGCCGAGCTCGATGACGAAGTCGTTCGGGACGAGGGACCGTTCGCGAGTGACGATCTGGGCGTTGTTGTCGAGCTCGCGCTGAAGGGCAGCGGCGACCTCGACCGGCTGGACCTCGGCACGAAATGCCTTGGTGAACGCGCCCGTCACCATGCCTTCGAGGCGGCGCTCGAAGCGTTGCAGGACGCCCATGGCCACCTCCTCTCCCGAGTGCGGCCGCCGATGGGCCGGCGACCGATTCTGCGATGGTATCGAGGCGGAACGTTCGGAGTATCGCGTGGCCAAGGCGATGTGGGCGCCGTGTTAGCCTTGTCCGGCCGCCTGATCGTCGGGTTCCAGGCTGGCGGGCGCGAGTGGCGGAACAGGCAGACGCGCACGGTTCAGGTCCGTGTGTCCGCAAGGACGTGGGGGTTCAACTCCCCCCTCGCGCACGCTCTCACAAGACGCTGACCAGCGGAAACGCAAACCTGGCCGCTCGATCTGCCCGAAGCGCGCCTTTCGTCGGGGAAATCAGCTCGGCGAGGTCCTGATCGGACAGCGTGCGGGCCTTCCTTGCAGTGGCCATGATTGCTCCTTCCACCCTGAGGGGCTATTGGGCCCTGTCAGTAAGGCGGTCTCGCGCTCTACCGCGCTGCCCACGATTGGCGCGACGGCAGCGAGGACACCACCGACTCGGTGGATTGTTCGGCCATCGGATCTCCTTCGTTCGTCAGTCTGTGCTTGCCCACGAGGTGGGTATGTCGGCGCCGCCTTCTTGGGAGAGTCGCTGGCCGAACTGCACGTATGCAGCGTGTGGGAAGAACTTGCCGGCGACCAGACCTTGGCCCTGCTGGAAGGTGGTGGCCCGTTGAACCAGGCCGGCGGGGACGAACGAGAAGGTGCCGCGGAGGTAACCCAGGTCGGCCTCTGAGTTCATCCGCATCAGCAGCAGGTTGTCGCACTGCGACAGCACCTCCTCGTGCACCTTCTGTGGACGCTGGGTGGAGGTCAGCAGGTAGAGCCCGAACTTCCGGCCTTCGGCCGCGATCAGCGACGCGTAGACCGTGGCGAGCGCGGTCACTGGGTCGGCGGGTTGGCTGGGGCAGACGTTGTGCGCCTCGTCGATGACGATCAGGCACGGCTCGCGCCGCGACCTGTTGCGCCAGAGTGTCGATAGTACGGTTTCGGCGATGAGTCGCTGCTCGTTGATGGTGTCCAGCGAGCCTAGGTCGACGACCAGGCATCGTGCGGTTGGCTCTTCCAGCTCGTCGACCAGAGACTTTCCCTGGCCGCCGCTCCAGATTGACCAACCGAGAACGCCAAGATTGGCCGCTCGCAGGCCGAGCCGGCGCACATCGGGATTGTCCGATGCCAGCATCACGTCGAGGCTGCTGATCAGCGGACGGCCCTTCTCGCCTGCAGCCAGGATCCCGGAGAGCACGGCGTACTCTTCGCGGTCGCGGATCGGATCCAGGCCGAGCGTCGCAGCCTGGGCTGCCGGGTCGACATCAAAGAACTGCAGGCCAAGCGGATGCTCCGCGGCAGGATCGTTCCGCCAGACCGACACGCCACTGGCCGCGGCGGCGTACTCCGTGGCGACGACCGGATCTGTCGCTTCTCGCACCTCTGACAGGCGGACGTAGTCGGAGTTGGGATCGAGAATCACCATGCGCAGGCTGGTGCCCGCCAGCAGACGTTCCAGCACCAGCCCGAGCGAGTAGGTCTTGCCGGAGCCGGATTGACCGCACATGAAGCTATGCCGGTTGAACCCTCCGGCATCAACTGCCGCAGCCACCCCGGGCGCGAGCAGCAATTCTCCGATGGTCAATGCCACGCGGTTCGGTCGGACTCGTTCGAACCAGGCATCGACGTCGCCCGGTTCCGCTGGCCGGACGGCGGTGTCATGGAATGGCCGCAGGTCCCCGTCCAGGATCACGCCGTCGCCACGCGCCAACCGGATCAGCATGCTCGACTGCGTGGCACCCAACCCCACATCGGTGGCGGACACCGAGTCCGGGCGCATTGTCAACACCTGGCCAAGCCGCCGGTGACCGTCGCCTTCGAGGATGACGTATCCACCCGTCTGAAGCTGCAACTGGTGCAAGGACGCATGGAACGTGAATTGACGCCCATCCACGGAAGTAGCCAGCGGCAAGACCACTCGCTCCAGCTCAGTGCGGACCCGTCGGTACGCGTCGACTGAGTCAGTGAACGACCCCGCAATTGTCTTCGGCTCGTCCGCCGAATCTGCCGATTCATCCAACATGGCTGACACTCCTCGCTAGCCTCTGGTCGCCGACCGCACAACGTCTCAATGGTCACCGAAACGGCGACCACAGCATCGACCACAGCAGCTGCCCGGTCCCGAACTCGGCGGTGAAGATCATGACCCATTCCTCCAACGTGGTGCCCACAGGCCCACCACCTGACCCCGACTGCGGCGATTTGGATCACCTTTGTGGCGTGGTCGGCAGGTAGCGGAAGTGCGACGAGACCGGCGACTAGAGACTCGCACGGGGTAGTTACTGCAGTCGCAACTGCCCGCTGAATGTATGCCCGCCGCCGGCCCCCCGGACTGGTGTCGAGTCCGGCAGGTCGATCTCGGCCTGGACGCCCTCGGGCATCGTCTACTCGCCGTGTAACAACGGTCGCCGTGAGCCGGCCGTCCTGGTCGAGGCGCCATGCCACCGCCACGTGCCTTGCCGGGTCGCGAACGAGCCGCGCACGCGGAGCGGATTCTGCTGCAAGGACCGGAGCTGATTTCAGTGCGCCAGAGAGATTCTCAATCCCAATGCCTGGTCCGGGCAGCCCGGTCGACGGGTCCACCCAGCCGGTCGGCCGCCTCCTGCTCGGTGGCCACCCCGACGTCATGAGCTCCGCGGTTTGCGAGGGAAGACCTACGCCGTGGTCCGCTCGGGTGGGTCCTCTTGGGATGGAGGCGATGCAGTAGACGGCGATAGGACCGCGGGCAGGCGCGCCGCCGCCACGAGCCCGACCACGCCAAATGCTGCCAAGACGATCAATGCGAGCCCGTACGAACGCTCAGGTGACGAAGTGAGACCGGCGACCAGGACGGTGCCGGCGATGGCCGTGCCGAGGGTAGAGCCGAGGTTCGACACGCTGCGGGACAGGCCGGATATCTCGC
>DAIUDS010000002.1:0-38713 GCA_036845485.1 Jiangellaceae bacterium | reverse complement strand
ATCCTGACCGACGCCACCTCGCTCGACGGGTTCGCTGCTTGGGTTGCGCGCACCGGCATCCCGCTGGCCGCGATCTTGATGCCTGCAGGGTTCTTCCTGTCCTCGTCGGGCCAGGGCCGCACCTCGCCGAACGGCCTCGTCTGGCTGGTGTGGCTCGGCGCGGCCGTCCTCGCGGCCGGCGCCATAACCCTCGGGATCGGCCTGCTCACGGCGTGACCGGCAGCCGGGGGATCTGCCGACACGAAGGAACGCTCAGGTGAGCATCCGGCGGGCCGGCCAGCGGGTCAGCGGGTGCGGCGCCACCCGGGCGGCCAACCACGCCACCTCCGCGTTGAGCTCGGCCATCCGCGACCGGATGAGGTCGACCTCGGCCTCGAGCTCGAGGATCCGCTTGATGCCGGCGAGGTTGACGCCCTCCTCCTGCGAGAGCCGCTGCACCTCGCGCAAGAGTTCGATGTCGCGCAGCGAATACCGTCGGCCTCCGCCGCCGGATCGCCCCGGCGACACCAGGCCCAGCCGGTCGTACTGGCGCAAGGTCTGTGGATGCATGCCGGCCATCTCGGCGGCGACCGAGATGACGTAGAGCGGCTCGTCGTCGCGGATCAGCCGGGCGGCACCGGACATCGCCACGACGAAGCGGCTACCGGAGTCCATGCCGATCACCTGCCCTTCTCCACGGCACGTAGCAGGTCGGCTCGGACGTCGTCGCCCGAAGTCGCATCCCGGAAGGACTCCAGGGCCTCCTTGGCTTGTCCGTCGACGCGCTGAGGGACCATGACCTCGACGCTGACCAGCAGGTCGCCGCGGGTCCCGTCAGCGCGACGCGACCCGCGCCCACGCACCCGGAACGTGCGCCCGTTCGGCGTCCCGGGCGGCAACTTCAGCGTCACCGGTAACCCGTTCAGCGTCGGCACCTTGACGTCGGCTCCGAGCGTGGCCTCCGGGAACGTCACTGGCACCGTCACGGTCAGGTGCTCGCCGCGTCGACCGAACACCGGGTGCGGCGAGACGTGCACGGTGACGTAGAGATCACCGGCCGGCCCCCCGCGCTCGCCCGGCGCGCCTTTGCCCTTCAGCCGGATGCGCTGGCCGTCGCGCACACCGGCGGGGACCCGAACCTGCATGACCCGGCTGGTGGTGCCGCGCCCCGAGCCTTTGCAGACCGGGCAGGGGTCGTCGACGACCAGGCCGCGGCCCTTGCACTCCCGGCACGGCTCGGACAGCGAGAAGCGTCCGGCATCCGTGCTCGTGTGACCGGTGCCCGAACAGACCGGGCAGACCCGCGGCACGGTCCCGGCCCTCGCGCCGGTACCGGCACAGGCCGTGCACGCCGACGCACTCGTCATGCGGAGCGGGACGGTGACTCCCTCGACGGCCTCGGTGAAGCTGATTGTGACCTCGCTCTCGACGTCGGCTCCGCGACGGGCCGGCGTCGTCCGCGTCCTTTGCCCGAAGAGGCCGCCGAACACATCGCCGAGCCCGCCGGTACCGCCCTGTCCGCCACCCGTACCCCCGAACAGGTCGCCCAGATCGAAGTTGAACGTGCTTCCCGAGCCGCCCGCACCACTGGGCACCTTGAAGCCGCTGCCGAACAACGACCGGGCCTCGTCGTACTGCTTGCGCTTCTCCGGGTTGGACAGAACGGAGTAGGCCTCCGAGACCTCCTTGAACCGGGTCTCTGCGTTCTTGTTGGTGGAGTTGCGGTCGGGGTGCAGATCACGGGCCAGGGTGCGGTACGCCTTCTTCACTGCGGCGGCGTCTGCGTCCTTGGGGACGCCCAGGATCTTGTAGTAGTCCTTCTCGAGCCACTCCTTCGTGCTCACGGCCGTCCCCTCCCTCCCCGTACGTCAGTCGTCGTCAGTGTCACCTGTGACCGGCTCGTCGACGTCCTCGGGGGTAGGCAGCCCCTCGGTGGGTTCCGCGACGGCGACGCGAGCCGGCCGCAGGACCCGGTTGCCGAACCGGTAGCCCGGCGTGAGGACCTGCGTGCACGTCGGCACCGTCACCTCGTCGGAGTACTCGTGCATGAGCGCCTCGTGAACGGTCGGGTCGAACACGTCACCCGGCTCTCCGAACCGCACCAAGCCCAGCTTGGTCGTGGTCGCCTCGAGTGCCTCGCCCACCGACCGGAACCCGCCGGTGAGGTCGCCGTGGTCACGCGCCCGCCCGATGTCGTCGAGCACACCCAACAGCTCGCCGAGCACGGATGCGATCGCGTTCTCCCGGACGGCCTCGCGGTCACGCTCGACCCGGCGCCGGTAGTTGACGTACTCGGCCTGCAGGCGACGCAGGTCGTCGAGGCGCTCAGCTGCCTCGGCCTGCGCGGCGGCGAGTGGGTCCTCCGTTGGGGCGGTCGCGGACGGTCCGTTCCACCCCGGCGCACGACCAGGTGCGGCCGTCCCGTGATCGCGCACCTCGCCGGTCTCCGGATCGAGCCGCCGCCGGTCGCGGACCACCGGACCGACGGCGTCGTCCATGCCGTTCTGGTCCCGGTCGGTCACTTGTCGCCCTTCTCCTCGTCGACGATCTCGGCCTCGACGACATCCTCGTCGGTGCCACCTTCGCCGGCCGGAGTACCGGCCGCAGCATCCGGGCCTGGCTCGCCGGCGGCACCCCCTGCAGCGTCGGAGGGCTGCGCAGTCGCGTACATCGCCGCACCAAGCGCTTGGCTCGCGGTCGCCAGCCGCTCGGTGCCCGACTTGATCGCGGCGTCGTCGTTGCCCTCGAGCGCCTTCTTCAGGTCGGCCAGAGCGGTGTCGACGTCGGAGCGCAGATCGTCGGAAAGCGTGCCCACCTTCTCGGCGTTGTCGGCCAAGAACTTCTCGGTCTGGTAGACCAGCCCCTCCGCCTGGTTGCGCGCCTCGGCGGCATCGCGGCGGGCACGGTCCTCATCCGCGTACTCCTCGGCCTCCCGCATCATCCGCTCGATCTCCTCCTTGGGGAGGGACGAGCCGCCGGTGACCGTCATCGACTGCTCCTTGCCGGTACCGAGGTCCTTGGCCGACACGTGCATGATCCCGTTGGCGTCGATGTCGAACGTGACCTCGATCTGCGGGATGCCGCGGGGAGCCGCCGGCAGCCCGGTGAGCTCGAAGTTGCCCAGCGACTTGTTGCTGCGGGCCATCTCGCGCTCGCCCTGGTAAACCTGGATCATCACCGAGGGCTGGTTGTCGTCGGCCGTGGTGAAGACCTCCGAACGCTTCGTCGGGATCGTCGTGTTCCGCTCGATGATCTTGGTCATGACGGCGCCCTTCGTCTCGATGCCGAGGGACAGCGGGGTGACGTCGAGCAGCAGGACGTCCTTGACCTCGCCGCGCAGGACACCGGCCTGGAGGCTGGCGCCGACGGCCACGACCTCGTCGGGGTTGACGCCCTTGTTGGGCTCCTTGCCGCCGGTGAGCTCACGCACCAGGTCGACGACGGCGGGCATCCGAGTCGAGCCGCCGACCAGGACCACGTGGTCGATCGAGGCAACAGAGATGCCGGCATCGCGGATGACCTGCTCGAACGGGGACCTGCAGCGGCCGAGCAGGTCGCTCGTCATCTGCTCGAACTGGGCGCGCGAGATCGGCTCGTCGACGTGCACGGGGTTCTTCTCGGCGTCCTGGGCGATGTAGGGCAGGGAGATCGAGGTCTGGGTGCTCGACGAGAGCTCGATCTTCGCCCGCTCGGCGGCCTCGCGGACGCGCTGCATGGCGATCTTGTCCTTGGACAGGTCGAGGCCGTGGGTCGCCTTGACCCGGTCGACCAGCCAGTCGACGATCTTCTGGTCCCAGTCGTCGCCACCGAGGTGGTTGTCGCCGTTGGTCGCCTTGACCTCGACGACGCCTTCGCCGATCTCGAGGAGGGACACGTCGAACGTGCCGCCGCCGAGGTCGAAGACGAGGATCGTCTGGTCCTTCTCACCCTTGTCCAGGCCGTAGGCCAGGGCGGCCGCCGTGGGCTCGTTGACGATCCGCAGCACGTTGAGACCGGCGATCTCGCCGGCCTCCTTGGTGGCCTGGCGCTGGGCGTCGTTGAAGTATGCCGGGGTGGTGACGACGGCGTCGGTGATGGTCTCGCCGAGGTAGGCCTCGGCGTCACGCTTCAGCTTCTGCAGCACGAACGCGGAGATCTGCTGCGGGTTGAACGTCTTCCCGTCGATCTCGCGCTTCCAGTCCGTGCCCATCTCGCGCTTCACCGACCGGATGGTGCGGTCGACGTTGGTGACCGCCTGCCGCTTCGCGACCTCGCCGACGAGGATCTCACCGTTCTTCGCGAACGCGACCACCGACGGTGTGGTGCGGGATCCTTCGGCGTTCGCGATGACGGTGGGCTCGCCGCCTTCCAGGACGGCGACGACGGAGTTGGTCGTCCCGAGGTCGATTCCTACGGCTCGTGCCATGACGCTGATCCCTTCCTAATGCCTACGTTGAGTGTCAATCGCTCAAGTATTCTTACCCGCGGCGCGGTGTCAAGCGCAGCCCTGAGTCTACCACGCTCAACTCCTGTCACTGGCGCCAACGACCGGCCCGGCCCGGTCATTCCCACCCGTCCGGCGTACGGGCGACCTGGCTTGCTTCCCGTGTCCGGTCGGGGCGACCTAGGCTCTACACCATGCTGCGCCGCATGCGCGACGAGACCGGCGGGCCCAACGTCAGGATCCGTCTTGTGGCGTTGCTGGCTGCCGTCGGCCTCCTGGTGGTGAGCGCTCCGGTGGTCCTACCACTCGTGCGCTGGATCGCCGACCTCGTGTGGTGAGCGCGCCACCGGTCAGCGCAGGCCCGGACACGAAGCTGCGCGCATCCCGAAGGCTGCTCGGTGTCGACGCCGCCCGTGGCGTCGCCCTGATCGGCATGATGTCCATCCACATCCTGCCCCGGATCGACGAGGACGGCACCGCCAGCACGGCCTACCTGGTCGCGAGCGGACGCTCCGCGGCCCTGTTCGCCGTGTTGGCCGGGGTGGGGCTGGCCCTCGCCAGCGGAGGCCCGACGCCACCCCGGGGCCGTCGGCTCGGTGCGGCCGTCGCCGGCACGCTCGCCCGGTCCCTGGTGCTGCTGTTCGTGGGCCTGTTCCTCGGCGGGTTCGACTCCGGCGTCGCCGTGATCCTTGCGTACTACGCGATCTTCTTCGCGGCGACCACCCCGTTCCTCGGGTTGTCGGCGCGAACCCTGTTGCCGCTGGCGGCCGCCTGGGCGGTGCTCGCTCCCGTGCTGAGCCAGGCGATCCGCCCCTCCATACCGGCTCCCTCGTTCGGCAACCCGTCCATGGAGTCGCTCGCGGACCCGGTTCAACTCATCCGCGAGATCACGGTGACCGGGTACTACCCGGTCCTGACGTGGATGGCATATCTCCTGGCCGGGCTCGGCCTGGGGCGGCTGGCCCTGCGGGATTCCCGCGTCGCGCGCAATGTCCTGGTCGGCGGCGCCGTCGTGGCGGTGACGGCATGGGCGACCTCCTGGATCCTCCTGTACCCCGGTGGGGGATTCGAGAGGCTCGAGGCGGCCGGCGCGGCCGGAACGCCCATAGCTGGGCGCTCCTTGGAGCTGGCCCTGACGACCTCGTTCTTCGGGACCACCCCGACGTCCAGTTGGTGGTGGCTCGCGGTGGTCGCGCCGCACTCGGGCTCACCGTTAGACCTGCTGCACACGATCGGCACGGCATGCCTGGTGCTGGGCGCGATGCTGCTGATGGTCCGGGTTGCGCGAACGGCGCTCTGGCCGCTCGCCGCGATCGGAAGCATGACGTTCACGCTCTACACGACGCACGTGCTGTTGCTGTCCGGTCCGCTGCCCCGCGAGACCGACGACGCCTTCCTCTGGCACGTCGTCGTCGCGCTCGCCATCGCGGTTCCGTGGCGTGCCTTCGTCGGGAGGGGCCCGCTCGAGGCCGCCGCCGCTCGGCTCGCGGGTGCAGCCAGCGCCGCCGTCATGCCGCCTACGGCCGCCAGGCCGAATCCCCCGTGATCACCGGGGTTTCCCGCCTATGCCACCGGAGGGTGCCGATGATCACGAGAGGTGTGTGAGCGCGAGCCGAGCTCGGAATCCAGAAAGAGCAGTGCCGAGCCGTCGTCGCCGATCCGTCGCAGCCGGCCGAGGATCTCCGAGACCGTCGACTCCTCCTCGACCTGCTCCTCGATGAACCACGACAGCAACGGCAGGCTGTCGACGTCGCCACTGTGCTGGGCCGCCCGGTACAGCTGCCTGATCGCCTCGGAGACCCGCTGCTCGTGCGCCAGAGACGCCTCGAACGCCTGTACCGCCCCGGCAGCGGGATGGGTCGGCGCGTCGATCGCCCCGATCCTGGGAACGTTGCCACGGGCCAGGACGTGGTCGGTGAACTTCTGGGCATGCCGCCGCTCCTCGTCGGACTGGATGCGCATCCAGGACGCCATCCCCGGTAGGTCGGCGGCGTCCAGGGCGGTCGCCAGTTGCAGATATGCAATCGATGACGCCAGCTCGAGTGTGATCTGCTCCGAGAAGGCGGCTTCCAGCTCGGCGCTCATCCTCATGACGTCACGCTAACGGCTCGGGCCGGCCGCGGCGCCAGACCGCGGCGATCAGAGGAACGCCTGCGCGGTAGGCCAGGTGGACATAGGACGGGGCGTCCAGGACGGCCAGATCGGCGCGCGCCGCGGGAACCAGCCGGCCGACGTCCGCCCGACGCAGCGCGCTGGCGCCGCCGACCGTCGCGGCCCACAGCGCCTCCGCAGGCGTCATCCGCATTTCTCGGACCGCCAATGCGATGCAGAACGGCATCGACGACGTGAAACACGACCCCGGGTTGCAGTCGGTAGCCAATGCCACCGTCACGCCCGCGTCCAGCAACCTCCGGGCGTCCGGGTACGGAGACCGGGTCGAGAACTCGACGCCGGGCAGGAGCGTCGCCACGGTGTCCGAACCGGCGAGTGCCGCGACGTCGTCGTCGGACAGGTGGGTGCAGTGGTCGGCGCTCGCGGCGTCGAGCTCGCAAGCGAGCTGGACACCGGGACCCGGCCCGAGCTGGTTGGCATGCACGCGTGCACCGAGACCGCGCTCCAAACCGGCGGTCAGGACGGTCCGGGCCGCGTCGGCTCCGAACGCTCCACGCTCGCAGAACACGTCGACCCAGCGAGCATGCGGCGCACAGGCGTCGAGCATCTCGCCGACCACCAGGTCGACGTAGTCGTCAGGACGCGACGCGAACTCGCTCGGCACAACGTGCGCACCGAGGAAGGTCGTCTCGGCGGTCACCTGACCGGCGAGGGCAAGGGCGCGGGCCTCGTCGTGCACGGTCAGCCCGTACCCGCTCTTGACCTCGACGGTCGTCGTGCCCTGACGCCACATCTCCGCCACCAACCCGGCCAGGTTGGCGGTGAGGACGTCGTCCGGCGCGGCGCGAGTGGCCGCGACCGTCGTACGGATGCCGCCCGCCTCGTACGGCCGGCCCGCCATGCGAGCGGCGAACTCTGCGGAGCGGTCGCCGGCGAAGACGAGATGGGCATGGCTGTCCACGAAGCCTGGGATCACACAGCGCCCGGCCGCGTCAACGCGGGTGTCCGCCGCGGGCGCCCGCGCCGAGGGCCCCACCCAGGCGACCAGGCCTCCGGCGTCGACCACCAGCGCGGCGTCGGGGATCTCACCCAGCGGCGAACCGTCGCCGTGCTCCGGCGACCCGGTCACCAACAGCCCGATCCCGTCGAGCAAGGTGGTCGGCACCCGCCCTACGGTAGAGCCGGACGTCAGCGAGGAGGTCTGTGTGCGGGGCTATCTGGGCCGCTACGGCGATCTCGGCATCGGGGTTCTCGATGTCGACGGCGCCGATCTGGCCGTACGACCAGGCATCGAGATGCACAACCCGTCATATCTCGCACTCGCGCCGGACGGGGGCACGCTCTACGCGGTGCTCGAGCACCCGGAGGGCGGCCGAGTCGCCGCCTTCGCAGTCGAGGGGGACGGCCTGCGAGCGCTCGGCTCGCGGCCGACGGCCGGGACGAGCCCATGTCACCTGTCTGTCCATCCGAGCGGCCGCTACGTGCTGACCGCCAACTACGCATCGGGCAACGTCGCCGTCCACCCCATCCATGGCGACGGCAACCTCGGCGAGCGGACGGACCTGGTGCACCACGAAGGGAGCGGACCGGTGCGCGACCGTCAGGACGGGCCGCATGCGCACATGGTGGTGACCGAACCCTCCGGCCAGTATGTCCTCGCTGTTGACCTCGGCACCGACACGGTGTACCGGTACCGGCTGGACGCCGACACCGGGCGGCTGGTCGCCCACGGGGAGATGACGCTGCCGGCAGGCACCGGCCCGCGGCACCTCGCCTTCCACCCCGATGGCCGCCGCGCGTACCTCGCCGGCGAGCTCGACTCGACGGTGCGTGTTCTGGAACCGGAAGCGCTCGTCGTCGGTCACCCCGTCTCGACGGTCCCTGCCGGCGTTGACGTTGCGAACCTCCCATCCGCGATCCGCGTCTCTGCGGACGGTCGCTTCTGCTACGTCGCCAACCGCGGACACGACAGCATCTCCGTCCTTGCCATCGACGAGGGCCCGGCGGACCTGCAATTGGCGACAACCGTGCCATGCGGTGGGGAACACCCGCGGGATCTTGTGCTCGCGGGCGAGTGGATCTACGTCGCCAACCAGTTCTCCGGCAGCCTCACCAGCTTCCGCGTCGACCCCACGACGGGTGTGCCGACAGCCACCGGGATCAGCCTGGAGACGCCGAGCCCTTCCTGCATCCTTCTCCCGTAACGGCGCGTGCGACCGGACGGTGGTGGCCGAAAGTCCGATGAAAGTCGAGGGTTACCCCGACCCGGAAATAGGGGCATCCCCGACTGCGCTTCGTGACAATGGGGGCGAGTCTTCGTTGCGACGAGACGGGTTCGCGGGAGGTGCCACTGTGACCGCCAATGTTCTTCACGTCGCCGATGAGCCCGCACAGGCCAAGAGATGGCGTGCGAAGGGCACCCTCGCCCGCGAAGTGACCCTGATCGCCGCGGCCGCACTGCTCTACACGCTCGTCCGAGGGCTGACGAGCGACCGCATTGCCGTGGCATTCGACAACGCGGAACAGGTCATCGCGTTCGAGCGCGCGCTCGGCATATTCGTCGAGCCAGAACTGCAGGGCGCGATCCTCGGCAACGACGTGCTCGTCAGAGCGGTCAACCTGCTCTACATCGGCTACTGGCCGATGATCATGGTGACTTTCGGCTGGCTGCTCGTCAGGAGGCCCGCGCAGTACCCGCGGTTCCGCAACGCAATCCTGGCCTCCGGCGCGCTGAGCCTGGTGATCTTCGCGCTGTACCCGCTCGCGCCGCCGCGGTTCCTGCCGCACCACGGATTCGTCGACACGGTCGAGCAGAGCGCCAGCACGTACCGGACGCTCACCGATCCGTCACTCGTCAACGACTACGCGGCGATGCCGAGCCTGCACTTCGGCTGGGTGCTGTTGCTGGGAGTCGCCCTGGTCACCCTGGCACGTCACCGGGTCACACGGATCGCCGGCGTCGTACTCCCCGTGCTGATGTTCGCGTCGATCGTCCTGACCGCGAATCACTACCTCGTCGACGGTCTCGTCGGTGGCGCAGTCATCCTTTTCGGCCTCGGTGTCGCTGTCCTGCTCGAGAGAAGGACCGGGTCGCGGGATCGGGTCGCGCCACGACCAGATGCGGTGTCGAGCCCGGAACCGTCCGATGCCGTCGACCAAGCCGTCTCGTCGCGATCGTGAACCTTCGTCCTGCAGCGGTCGCCTGACCTCGAATCGGTGACGCCCGAGCCACGGTCTTCCCCGGGGTTGATACGGGGGCTACCCCTACCCAGAATTCGGGAGCATCCCGGACTGTGCTGACGGCCCGCGACGACCAGGCTCTGGAGCGACCACATCAGATCTTCTCCGGGAGCCGTCATGACCGCGCCAACGACCACCACACCACTCACCAGACCCGACCGGGCACCTACCCGCCCGCGCGGGCCGATCGTCGCGGTTGCGACGTGGAGCGCGCGCCACCGCTGGACCGCACTGCTGCTCTGGATCGCTTTCGTCGCGGCGGCCATCGTGGGCGGTGGCGCCGTCGGCGCCAGGGAGGTCGACGGGACCGAGGAGACGGTCGGCCCTTCGGCCGCCGCCGACGCAGCCCTGCTCGACGCCGAGTTCGGCGACCTACCCACCGAGTCGGTGTTGGTCCAGAATGCCGGTGGTGGCCGCCTCGAAGCCTCCGAGGTGGGTGACGTCCTGAGGGAGCTGGAGGAGGGCCTCACCGGCCTGACTGGCGTCGCGGCCGTGGGCGAACCCGTCGCGTCGTCCGACGGCACCTCGCAGCTCGTCGAGGTCTCGCTCGCCGAAGGCAGCGGTACCGACGAGGAGAAGGACGCGGCCGCCGAGCAGACGGCCCGTGACGTCAAGAGTGTGGTCACCGGCATCGCCGCGGCACAACCGGACCTGCGCATCGAACAGGTGGGTGACAACTCGATCGGCGACGCGATCGACGGAATGTACGAAGACGACTTCGCGAAGGCGGAGTTCTTGTCCGTACCCGTCACGCTGCTGATCCTGCTGGTGGTGTTCGGTGCGCTCATCGCGGCTGGCGTCCCGATCCTGCTGGCCCTGTCCTCGGTCGGCGCCGCCATGGGGCTCTCCGCCTTCGCGTCCTACCTGGTCCCGAGCAACGAGTTCCTGGCCTCGGTCGTCCTGCTCGTCGGCATGGCCGTGGCTGTCGATTACTCGCTGTTCTACATCCGACGTGATCGGGAGGAGCGTGCCAAGGGCGACTCCGTCGACCACGCGATCGCGGTCGTGGCCGCGACATCGGGTCGTGCCGTCGTCGTCTCCGGCATCACCGTCGCCGTGGCGATGTCGGGCATGTTCCTCTCCGGCTTCTCGATCTTCTCCGCGTTCGCGATGGGGACGATCCTGGTCGTCCTGGTCGCCGTGCTCGGCTCGCTGACGGTCCTGCCGGCGCTGCTGTCGATCCTCGGCCGGTGGGTCGACCGGCCGCGCATCCCGCTGCTGTGGCGGCTCGCGCGCCGAGGCGGCGGCTCGCGGTTCTGGCCGGCTGTCCTGCGGCCGGTCCTGCGCCGGCCGGTCATCGCCCTGACGCTCGGCGCGGGCGCGCTCGCGGCGTTGGCCGCTCCTGCACTGGGGATGACGCTGTCGAACCCCGACATCGATGACCTGCCCGACACGATCCCGGAGATCCAGACCTACCAGCGGGTCACCGACGTCTACCCATCCGAGGGCAAGGCCCACACCGTGGCCGTCTGGTCGTCTGACGGTTCCCCGCTGGACACCCAGGCCGTCGAGGCTGCGGTCGCCGACCTGACGTCGCGAACCGATGCCGGCACGGAGTTCTTCGCAACAGAGGGCGTGGTGCCGCAGGTCGAATACGCCGAGGGCGGCGAGGTTGCCCGGTTCAGCGTCCCGGCCGCGTCCAACCCGGACGACCCGCAGGGGCGGGCGTCGCTGGAGTCGCTTCGCGAGCTGGTGCCGGAGACGGTCGGAGAGGTGCCGGGCGTGGACGCCGGGGTCACGGGTGATATCGCCTGGGACATCGACTTCCGGGACGTGCTGTCCGAACGGCTGCCGCTCGTCATCGGCTTCGTGCTGCTGCTGACGGTGTTCGTTCTGGTGCTGGCGTTCCGATCGCTGACGATCGCCCTGACGGCGGCTGGGCTGAACCTGCTGTCGGTCGCGGCGGCCTACGGGCTGCTCGTGCTCGTCTTCCAGAACACGTGGGCCGAGGGACTGCTCGACTTCACCTCCAACGGCGCGATCATCACCTGGCTGCCGCTGTTCCTGTTCGTGATCCTGTTCGGGCTGTCGATGGACTACCACGTGTTCGTCGTCAGCCGGATCCGCGAGGGCCGACGTGCCGGGCTGTCGACGCGTGACGCCATCGCGCAAGGCATCACGAAGTCGGCCGGTGTCGTCACCAGCGCCGCGCTGGTCATGGTCGCCGTCTTCTCGATCTTCGCGACGCTCTCCCCGCTCGACTTCAAGCAGATGGGAGTCGGGCTGGCCGCCGCGATCCTGATCGACGCGACGATCGTGCGGGCCGTGCTGCTGCCTGCGGCGATGAGCCTGCTCGGTGAGCGGAACTGGTGGATGCCGAGGGCGTTGCACCGCCTGCCGTCCCTCGACCACAGCTGAGGTCACACGGCCCGGCCTCACAGATGTGGGGCCGGGCCACCCCTACCCTCACAAAGGTGACCGAGGCAGGTGCCGAACGAACTCCGCGCCGGACGCGCTTGGGCCTGCTGGCAGTCGAGGTGGTCGCCCTCGTGGCGGCCTACTTCCTCGTCCCGCTCGAGGGGTCGATCGGACTCCGCCTGGCCGCCTACGCGGCCGGGCTCGCCCTCGTCATTCTCGTCGTCCTACGCCAGCTGCGCCGGCACCTCCGGTCGCGTGACGCCGACATCCGGATCGACAGCCTCGCGCTGGCCATCGTGCTGGCGATACTCCTCTTCGCCCTCACGTACTACGCCGTGGACACCGTCGAGCCAGGCGAGATCAGCGGCCTGAAGACGCGAGTCGACGCCCTCTACTTCAGCCTCACGGTCGCCACGACCACCGGCTTCGGGGACGTGTCCGCACAGGGTCAGCTCGCCCGGATCCTCGTCTCGGTGCAGCTCGTCTTCAACATCGTCATCCTCGCCACGGCGGCACCGCTGCTCACGCGCACCATCAGATCGCGCAAGATCAGCCAGGCGCAGCGGCTAGGTCCCCAGCCCTGACCAGACCCCGTCGACGGCGTCGTGCATGAGCTCGCCGACGTCCCCGAGGACGTGTCGACCGGCGCGGACGACCGACCGGCCACCGATCACGACGGTGTCGATGTCCGCTGCCGTCGCGGCGAGGACCAGCTGGGCCGGGTCGATGCCCGCCGTGCGTGGTGTGTCAAGGCGGACGGCTACCAGATCGCACGGAGCGCCGGCCACGATCCGGCCGGCCTCCGGCCAGCCGAGACTGGCGTGACCGGCGCTGGTCAGCGCGGTCAGCAGGTCTCCCGGTACGAACCGGCCGCGCTGGTGGGTGGCCAGCCGTTCGTGCATCTCCAGCGCACGGGCCTCCTCGAACATGTCGATCACGGCGTGCTGGTCCGAGCCCAGTGCCAGGGGTGAGCCGGCGTCGTACAGAGCCCGGGCCGGGCCGATTCCGTCCGCGAGATCACGCTCCGTCGTCGGGCACAGGCAGACCATCGTCCGCTGCCCACCGAGCAGTGCCACGTCGTCGGGCGTCAGGTGTGTCGCGTGGACCGCGGTCGCGCCCGGGCCGAGGGCCCCGTGATCGTGCAGCAGCTGGGTGGGCGTCGCCGCATATGCGTCGAGACACTCCTCGTTCTCGGCCGGCTGCTCGGAGACGTGGACGTGGAGCGGTCGTCCTGAAAACGCCGCCACGACCGTGGGAATCTGCTCCGCCGGCACTGCCCGGACCGAGTGGATGGCGGCGCCGACACGCGTCGTGGCGTCGGGCCGAAGGGAGGCGACGCGCTCGACCCACCTCTGGGCGTCACCGTCGCCGAACCGAAGCTGGGCAGCGGAGAGTCGCTTCCCGAAGCCGCCGGACAGATAGCAGGTGTCCAGCAGGGTCAGCCGGATGCCGGCTGCCGTTGCCGCTTCCCGCACCGCCTCGCCCATCGCGTTCGGGTCGTCGTACGGCGTGCCATCAGCTTGATGGTGGACGTAGTGGAACTCACCCACGCAGCTGACTCCGGCCAGCGCCATCTCGGCGTACACGGCGGTCGCGAGGCGGCGGTACGAGTCCGGGTTGAGCCGGGCCGCGGCGGCGTACATCCGCTTCCTCCAGGACCAGAACGTTCCCCCGTAACCGTGCGTGCGTCCACGCAGCGCCCGGTGAAACGCGTGCGAGTGCGCGTTCGCGAAGCCCGGCACCACGATGCCGGCAAGTCGCAGGTCAGATGGCTCGGGTTGCTCACCAACCTCGACAGAAGTCACGAACCCCGCGGCGTCGGTGTTGACCCGCACCTGATCAGACACGCCACCGGACAGCCAGGCCCGCTCGCACCAGTACGCCGTCACGACCCCGATTGTCGCCGACCGGCCAGGTGCGCTACGTCACAGACACCCGTAGGGTCGAGTGAGGCATAGCGTCGATGTCGAGCCCTGCTCCGCATCCGCTGGTCACGAGGAGGTTGGCGTGCGAAATCGATTCGGTCATCGGGCATGTGTGGTCCTGGTCTCGGTCGGAGTCCTCCTGTCCTCCGCCACGCTGCCGTCGGTGGCCTGGGCGGCGTCTGCGCCCAGCGCGACCGCGGCAGAGACCGGCGAGCCGGGTCTCCTGAAGAACGCCCCAGACCACGGCCAGATCATCAGCTTGCTCCAGCGCATGACGCTGGAGGAGAAGGTCGGGCAGCTGTTCGTTGTCGAGGTGTACGGCCGGGACGCCCACAACGTCTCCGCGACCGCGGTGGCGGGCAACCAGCGGCTGTACGGCGTCAGCACGCCGGCCGATGTGATCGACAAGTACAAGCCGGGCGGGGTCATCTACTACACGGCCGCTCGCGGGCCGGACAACATCGGCGACCCGCGGCAGATCGCGACGTTGTCCAACGGGCTGCAGGACGTGGCGACGACGCAACGACAGCCGATCCCGCTGCTCATCTCCACCGACCAGGAGGGCGGCGCACTCGTCGCCCGGTTGACCGCACCCGCCACCCAGATGCCCGGCAACATGGCCCTGGGCGCGGGTCGCTCGGCTGACGATGCGCACCGCTCGGCCGATGTGATCGGCACGGAGTTGGCGGCGGTCGGGATCAACCAGGACCTCGCCCCCGTGGCCGACGTCAATGTCAACCCGGCCAACCCAGTCATCGGCATCCGGTCGGTCGGGGAGGACCCCGACCTGGTGTCCGAGCTCGTCGCCGCCCAGGTAGACGGCTACCACAACGGTGGTGTGGCCGCAGTTGCCAAGCACTTCCCGGGGCACGGAGACACCGCCACCGACAGCCACTTCGGCCTGCCGGAGGTCACGCACACGCGCGAGCAGCTCGAGGAGATCGACCTGCCGCCGTTCCGGGCCGCCATCGAATCCGGTGTCGACTCGATCATGACCGCTCACGTCGTGCTCCGGTCGGTCGACCCCAGTGGCGTGCCGGCCACGATGTCCGAGCCGATCCTCACTGGGCTCCTCCGCGAGGAGCTCGGCTACGACGGGCTGATCATCACCGATGCCCTCGACATGGGCGGCGCGACAAGCACCTTCCCCCACGATGTCGCCCCCGTACAAGCACTCAAGGCGGGCGCCGACCAGCTCCTGTTACCACCTGAGTTCGACCTCGCCTACAACGCGGTCCTCGACGCGTTCCGCAGCGGCGAGCTCTCCATGGAGAGGCTGGACGAGTCGGTCTACCGCATTCTGGACCTCAAGATGCAGCGTGAGCTGTTCGACGACCCGTTCGTCAACGTCAACAAAGCAGAGAAGGTCGTCGGGGCTTCCGACCACCTCGCGGACGCGCAGGAGATCACCGACCGCACCACGACGCTCGTCAAGAACGACGCCGGACTGCTGCCGCTCTCCTATGACCGGCGTAACGTCCTCGTCACCGGGTGGGGTGTGGCGACGACTGCGACGCTTGGGGCAGCGATCGACCGGCGTGGCCAGACCGTGCAGGTCTTCGAGACGGGGCTCACGCCGACTACGACCGGGATCAACGAGGCCGTCACGCGTGCGCAGGCCAGCGACTTGGTCGTCGTGTCGACCAACAATGCCGCCAATGTCAACCTCAGCACGGGGCTGCCCACCGCTTCGGCAGCGGCTCAGCAAGCCCTGGTCAAGGCGCTGCTTGACACCGGCAAGCCGGTCATCGTGTCCGGAATGCGTAATCCGTACGACATCTCTTACATCACCGAGGCACCCACCTACCTCGCGACGTACGGCTACACCGCCCACCAGATGGAGTCGCTGACCCGGGTGCTGTTCGGTGAGGTCAATCCGGCCGGCAAGCTCCCCGTCACGATCCCACGGGCCGATGGAGCGGGTGCGCTCTATCCCTTCGGACACGGCCTGAGTTACAGCAGCTGACCACCGGACCCTCGCCCGCCCAGGAGGATGCGCGCACACCTCCAGGGCGGGTCAGGGCCTCGGTCACCTTCCGGCGAGGTCCTGAATGACCTGTGCCATCGCGTCGACGCCGGCCAGGCAGTCGTCGCGTTCGGCGTGCTCGTGCGGCGAATGTGAGACGCCGGTGTGGTTGCGGACGAAAAGCATTGCGGATGAAACGCCGGCAGCTGCCAGGACGCCCGCGTCATGGCCGGCTCCCGTCGGCAGGACTGGCGCGCGCCCAAGCAGGGCGGCCATCCGGACCCTCAGCTTGACGTCGAAGACCGTGGCAGGAGTCCATGACTCCTCGGTGACCAAGGCACGCACGCCTGTCAGGTCACGCGGGTGCATAGGCCCACGTGGAGGAGTTGTCAGGCCTGACAAGTCCGATAGGAAGGCGCGCACGCGAGCCTCGTCCTCGCCCCGCGCGTCGAGCCAGGCCGTGACCTGGGACGGGATCGCGTTCACACCATTCGGCTCCACCCGCACCTTGCCGAACGTTGCCAGCGCACCGTGCCGCATCGCCGTGTCACGGGCGGCGAGGACCGCGGTGGCGTAGGCCAGCATCGGGTCGTCGCGATCCTCCAGCCGCGTCGTCCCGGCGTGGTCGGCACGCCCGGCGAACTCGAACCGCCAGCGCCCGTGCGGCCAGATCGCGCCTGCCACGCCGACCGGAGCGTCGAGGTCGACCAGGCCGTGCGGTTCGTCGTTTCTAGGCGTCGAAGCTCCGACGTCGACCGGCCGGGCTCGTCCCTGCTCGATGTGCAACTCGACGAAGTAGCCGACGCGGGCCAGCCGCTCCGAGTCGGCCCCGGCGCGGCTCGGGTCGTGTCCGGCGGCCCGCATCGCGTCGGCCATCGTCGTTCCATCACCGTCGCGAAGGGCGCGAGCACAATCGGCGTCGAGGGCACCTACGAGCAGCCGCGAGCCGGCGCACGCCACGCCGAACCGCGCACCCTCCTCGTCGGAGAATGCCGCTATGGCGATCGGCCGTGTGGCCGTGAGCCCGCGTTCGCGCACCGCATCCAGTGCGGCGAAAGCGGAAACCACGCCGAGCGGTCCGTCGTACGCGCCGCCGTCCGGTACGGAATCCAGATGCGAGCCGACGACCAGCGCGTCGCCCGCCGACGGGTCGCCCCACCAAGCCCACAGGTTCCCGTTCCCGTCGGTCTCGACGTCGAGCCCCCGTTGCGCCGCCGCGTCGGCGAACCACGCGCGGCACTCCATATCCGCGTCCGTCCACGCGAACCGCCGGTAGCCGCCGGTTGCCGAATCACGTCCGACAGGTAGGAGCGCCTCCCACAACCCGTCAAAGCCCAGCGACGGAGGCCCGTCGCGAACCGCGATCACGGTTCCTCGCGCATCGGCACCCGGACGCCGCGCTCCGAGGCGACCTCCGCCGCGCGCTCGTACCCGGCGTCGACGTGCCGGATCACCCCCATGCCGGGATCGTTGCTCAAGACTCTGGCAATCTTCTCCGCGGCAAGGGGCGTGCCGTCGGCGACGGTCACCTGGCCGGCGTGGATCGACCGGCCCATGCCCACACCGCCGCCATGGTGGATCGACACCCAGGTCGCGCCCGAGGCGGTGTTGACCAGCGCGTTCAGCAGCGGCCAGTCGGCGATCGCGTCGGACCCGTCAGCCATGGCCTCGGTCTCGCGGTAGGGCGAGGCCACAGACCCGCAGTCGAGATGATCGCGGCCGATGACGATCGGTGCCTTCAGTGCGCCGGACGCCACCATGTCGTTGAACCGCTCGCCCGCCCGGTCTCGCTCGCCGTAGCCGAGCCAGCAGATCCGCGCCGGCAGCCCCTGGAAGTGCACCCGTTCGCCGGCCAGCCTGATCCACCGGGCCAGCGACTCGTGCTCGGGGAAGAGCTCCAGGACCGCGGCGTCGGTTGCCGCGATGTCGGCCGGGTCGCCGGACAGCGCCACCCAGCGGAACGGCCCTCGGCCTTCACAGAACAGCTGCCGGATGTATGCGGGCACGAAGCCGGGGAAGTCGAAGGCCCGGGCATAGCCGGCAAGCTGCGCCTCTCCGCGGATCGAGTTGCCGTAGTCGAAGACTTCGGCACCGGCGTCGAGGAAGCCCACCATCGCCTCGACGTGGACTGCCATCGACTCACGGGCGCGCTCGGTAAAGCCAGCCGGGTCCTTCGACCGCTCCGCGGACCAGTCCTCGAACGTGACGTCTCGCGGGAGGTAGGCCAGCGGGTCGTGTGCACTCGTCTGGTCCGTCACGACGTCGATCTCGGCGGCGCTCGCGAGCAGATGTGGGATCACCACTGCCGCGTTGCCGAGTACGCCGACGGACAACGGACGGCGTGCGTCCCGTGCCTCGTACGCGAGCCGTAGCGCCTCGTCCACCGACGACGCCTCGACGTCGAGGTAGCGGTGCTCGAGCCGGCGCGCGATCCGCGACGGATCGCATTCCACGACGATCGCGACACCGCCGTTCATCGTGACGGCCAGCGGCTGCGCTCCGCCCATCCCGCCGAGACCAGCAGTCAGGGTGATCGTCCCGGCCAGCGATCCGCCGAACCTCTTGGTGGCGACAGCCGCGAACGTCTCGTATGTGCCCTGGAGGATTCCCTGGGTGCCGATGTAGATCCATGAGCCGGCCGTCATCTGGCCGTACATCGTCAGTCCGAGTGCCTCGAGACGGCGGAACTCCTCCCAGGTCGCCCAGTCGCCCACCAGGTTGGAGTTCGCCATGAGCACGCGCGGCGCCCACTCGTGGGTATGCATGACGCCGACCGGGCGGCCGGACTGGACGAGCATCGTCTCGTCGTTCTCGAGCGTCGTCAGAGTCCGGACGAGAGCCTCGAAGCTCGGCCAATCCCGAGCCGCCTTTCCGGTCCCGCCATAGACGACGAGCTCCTCCGGATGCTCCGCCACCTCGGGGTCGAGGTTGTTCTGCAGCATCCGCAACGCGGCCTCCTGGGGCCAGCCCTTGGCATGCAGCGTCGTCCCACGCGGCGCAGTCACCCTTCGTGGTACTGCCGTGGTCATGGTGAACCCTCCTGCGTCCGACCGCCGCCCGCTGTGTCTTCACGACATTGGCGATCACCGTAGTTTTGCCGTCGCCGACTCGGCCGCGTCGATGATGGCGCCGCTGCGCACCAGGTCGACGACGGCGTCGATCTCCGGCGACAGGTGACGGTCCGGGCCTGGCCCGTCGACGAACTGCCGGACATGATCTCGGACCGCACCGGTGGCGGCGGCCGGCTCGAGTGGCGCGCGCAGGTCCAAGGCCCGGGCGGCGGTCAGGATCTCGACGGCGAGCACGCGGGAGAGCCCGTCGACGGAGCGGCGCAGCTTGCGCCCCGCGTTCCACCCCATCGACACGTGGTCCTCCTGCATGGCGCTGGACGGAATCGAGTCGACCGAGGCAGGCATCGCGAGCCGCTTCATCTCCGAAACGATTGCGGCCTGCGTGTACTGCGCGATCATGTGCCCGGAGTCGACTCCGGGGTCGTCGGCCAAGAACGCCGGCAGGCCCCCGTTGCGTGCGACGTCCAGGAACCGGTCGGTCCGCCGTTCGCTGATGCTCGCTACGTCGGCGGCGGCAATCGCCAGGAAGTCCAGCACGTATCCGACCGGTGCGCCGTGGAAGTTCCCGTTCGACTCGACCCGGCCGTCGACGGTGACGACCGGGTTGTCCACCGCAGCAGCAAGCTCCCGGTCGGCTATGAGTTCCGCATGAGCGAGCGTGTCCCGGGCCGCCCCGTGCACTTGTGGGGAGCAGCGCATCGAGTAGGCGTCCTGCACGCGGGTGCAGTCGGGTCCGCGGTGGCTGGCGACGATGCCTGACCCCGCCAGCAGCGCCCTCAAATTCGTAGCCGAGGCCGCCTGGCCCGGATGTGGCCGCAGCGCCTGCAGGTCGGCCGCGAACACTCGGTCGGTGCCGAGCAGCGCCTCGACGCTCATCGCCGCGGCCACATCGGCCGTACGCAGGAGCTTCCAAAGGTCGTGCGCGGCGAGTACCAGCATCCCGAGCATGCCGTCGGTGCCGTTGATGAGGGCGAGCCCCTCCTTCTCGGCAAGTTGCACGGGATCGAGGCCGGCATCGCGCAGCGCGTCGGTGGCAGCCGCGAGCGAACCGTCGACAGTCCGAACGTCGCCTTCGCCCATCAGGGCGAGCGCGCAATGCGCCAGTGGCGCCAGGTCACCCGAGCAGCCGAGGCTTCCGTATTCCCGGACGACGGGGGTGATCCCCGCGTCGAGCATCGCCGCGTACGCCGTCGCCGTCGTCGTCCGTACGCCGGTGCGGCCGGTGGCGAGCGTCGAGAGCCGGAGCAGCATCAACGCGCGCACCACCTCGCGCTCGACCTCAGCACCGGAACCGGCGGCGTGGCTGCGGATCAGGCTGCGTTGGAGTCGGGCCCGCAATGTGTGCGGGATGTGCCGGGTGGCGAGCGCCCCGAAACCGGTCGAGACGCCGTAGTACGGGACGTCGGCAACCGCCAGGTGCTCGACGACCTCCCGGCTCTTGGCGATCTCGCCCAGCGCCTCGCGAGTCAGCGCCACGCCCGCGCCGTGCCGAGCGACGGCGACGACATCCGCGGCCGCGAGCGGCCGTGGCCCGACATCGACGGTCTGGACCGCGGGCTGGGTCACATCTCCGACGTTGCCCGAATGCTGGACACCCATGCCGCCATTGTGACGGCAGCGCCCATGCGGACCGCCCGTCCCCGTCGGGCCTTGGGCCACGCCCGACACGTTCGAGACAGTTCCGGCGAGGGGCTTGCCTGAAGGACGGAAACCGGCATGATGTGCCTGACCCGGAGATGGCCCGGGACGCTAACCGCCAAAAGGAGCTTCTCGTGGCAACGACATCCGGTTAGCCAGCCTCCCGCTCCACCGAAAGCTGGCGCTGGGTGCCGCCGTCCTGCTCTTCGTTGACCTGTTCCTTCCGTGGGTCACGGCTTCGATCTCGATTCCTGACGTCATCGACCAGACCGAATCCGGCAATGGGTGGGACAGCGTCGGCGTACTCGTCGGCATCCTGGCGCTGGCGCTCATCGCGTGGGAGGTTGCACGTCTGCTCGGCGTGGTTCCAAGGCTCTCCGTGAACCACGACCTCGTCACCGCTGTTCTCGCCGGCTTGACCGCGCTGTTCACGATCATCCAGTTCGTCCGTGCACTCACCAGCGGCGGAGATGTGGATGTCGACGAGGCGGACCTTCTCGGTGGGGACATCGACGCGGGCGCCGGCTACGCCGCCTGGATCGGACTGGCCCTGGCACTCGTCCTGGCCTACGTCGCGTACCTGTCCTACACCTCCGGCGGCGGCCCCGAGGCCATCGACCGGGCACGCGAGTCGGCCGCCGCATCGGCGGCCGACGCTGACCGGAACGAGATCCGAGGTTCTGTCGCGGACGACCTGCCGACCGAGCGGCCGATCTCCGAGCCGCCGACCTCGTACTCCACGACGGCGGATGACGCCGTGGACGAGTTCCCGCCGACGCCCCCGCGCCCGCCGGACCAGCCACCCATGCCGTAACGGCATGGGGTCAAGGCGGTCGGGTTACGACAGCCGTGCCTGCTGGACACGGGCCAGCCGGCTGAGGTAGGCGGAGAGCCGCACCGACCGGCGGGCCCAGCGCTCCACCCGACGGGCTCGCGCCACGTGGGTCGCCAGTCGCTCGCGTTCTGCCGCCTGGACGAGCTCAGCATGGTCGTCGACGTGGTGGGCATGGATCTCGTACGTTTGCGCGTTCATGACTTCCTCCTCTTCTGCATTCGAACGTATGGCGCACCACCGACAACGCCTGGCTTCAGCCGGCGCGCCGGATGGTGATGTCGCCGCTGGCCGTGCGGGCGGTAACGAAGAGGCTTCGTTCTGTCTCGCCCGGCGCGTCAGCGGGCTCGAGCTGGGACTGCACCCGGCCACTCACCGACGTGCAGTCGAGCTTTACCGCGGTGCCGGCGACGACGGCGACTGCCACGTCGCCCGACCCAGTGGTGACTTCGAGCTGCCCCTCTCCGGCGCGGCTCACGACCACGTCACCCGACGCGGTCTTTGCCCCGATCCGGCCCCGGATGGAGACCAGCTCGATGTCACCGGAGCCTGTCGAGAGCCGGGCGTTCGCACCGGCGTCCTCGACCCGAATGCCGCCGGACGCGGCTTGCAGGTCAATGTCACTGGTCGCTCGGTGCACCGTGATGTTGCCCGAGCCGGACTTGACCGAGGCAGCTCGGACCTCGTCGATGCGAACGTCGCCGCTGCCTGCGCGGATTCTCGCGTCGCCACACGCGTCAATCGAGACGTCACCGGAACCGGTCTCAAGGGTGATCGCGGCGCATCGGCCCTCGAGGCGCACATCGGCGGAGCCGACTCCGACCTCGACGCTGCTGCCTGCCGGCACCGTCAGGTGGACATTGACGGGCGGCTCGCCACGGGCGACGGCCCGACCATGGGGAAGGGCGACGCGCAGCGACTTGTCGCGGTCGTAGAGGACGCGCGCCCGGGCGATCACGTCGAGTGCATCCTCGTCGCCCTGCTGAGACGGTTGTAGGTCGACGACGGCCTCGGTGATGTCGGCCGCGGTGACGAGCAGGTCACCTGCCGCAAGCCGCACGGAGAGCGCGAGCGGCCCGGTCGTTGGGAACCTCTGCGGGTAGTCGGCGGTCATGATCTCTCCCTTGCGTGACGGGGTCAGCGCACCCAGCCGGATACGTGTCGGCCGGCGCGCGTGGTCGGAGCCGGAGCTGGGGTGTCGAGGGTCTCGGCCACGGCACGGACCAGCCACGAGTTGACCGAGAGGCCGTCGGCGGCAGCGGCCTCCTCGACCCGAGCCTTGAGCGACTCGGGAAGGCGGAACGAGATGCGCGACGTGCCCTCGTCGCTGTCTGCGACCGGCGCGGTGCGTGCAGTCGCCACCGGTCCGCCAGCCTCACTGACGACGAGGTCGGGGTCGCGGCCGCGTAGGTGCAACTCGACGACGGCGGCGTCGAGCTGAGCTGTGACTTCGGCGGCCGCTGTACCCAGGTCTTCGAGCAGGACCAGCCGCAACGACGGCTCCAGCGCGTAGGACAGCCGTTGCGATGCCTCCCGCACCTCGGAACCGGCAGCTTCACCGGCCGCCGCGAGGTCGCGACGCAACGTGTCGACGAAAGGCATCAGGTCCATGACGCCATGATGGCGCTAGATTTGACGTCATGTCAAGTCACATAGACGTCAGACTAGCGTCGTGCGGCAGCATGGCCGGGGACGTCGCATGGAGCGCCGAGTCGTCGCCGTTTGGGGTGACGCAACTACACAACTACTCGGCCGTGACCGGATCCGGCGCGCCACGCCGGACGCCGGCGAGCAGGAGCTGAGCCACCTCGAGCACCTCGACGCCGTCGCCCTGGCCGGCTGCCTGCGCCTGCGTGAGCCCGTCTGAGAGCATGACCTGGCAGAACGGGCACCCGACGGCAACGGCCGTCGCGCCCGTGGCCAGAGCCTCCTCGGTGCGGTCGTTGTTGATCCGCTTGCCGATCCGCTCCTCCATCCACATCCGTGCGCCACCGGCACCGCAGCAGAACGAGCGTGACCCGCTGCGCGTCATCTCCCGCAGCTCGACGCCGGGCAGTGTGCTGATCAGCTCGCGCGGCGGCTCGTACACCTGATTGTGGCGGCCCAGATAGCAGGGATCGTGGTATGTCACGACCCGACCGGCGACCGACCCGTCGGTGGTCGCGACAGGGGTGAGCCTGCCTTCGCGAACCAGCCTGTTGAGCAACTGTGTGTGGTGGACGACCTCGAGCTGGAGGCCGAGTTGTGAGTACTCGTTCTTGAGCGTGTTGAAGCAGTGCGCACATGTCGCGACGACCTTGAGCGCGCGGCTCTCGCGCAGAACCTCGACGTTCTGCAGCGCGAGTTGCTGGTAGAGGAACTCGTTGCCGGCCCGCCGCGCCGGATCCCCGGTACACGTCTCGCCATCGCCCAGGACGGCGAACGAGACTCCGGCGATGCTCAGCAGTTCCGCCACGGCCCGGGTGGTCTTCTTGGCCCGATCGTCGAACGCGCCCGCGCAGCCTACCCAGAACAGCCAGTCGACTTCGTCCAGCGACTCGACGTCCACACCGACCTGTCGGACCTCGAACGGAAGGCCGGCGGCCCACTCCATCCGCTTCGAGCCGGTGACGGCCCACGGGTTGCCGGACCGTTCGAGGTTCTTGAACAGGCCGCCCAACTCCGACGGGAAGTCCGACTCGACCATCGTCTGGTAGCGGCGCAGGTCGAGGATGTGGTCGACATGCTCGATATCGACGGGGCACTGCTCCACGCACGCGCCGCACGTCGTGCATGACCACAACACGTCGGGGTCGATCACCCCACGGGCATCGGCCGGGCCCACGATCGGCCGCTCGGCCTCCGCGAGCGCCGCGGCCGGCACGTCGGCGAGCTGCTCTGGCGCCGCGCGTTCGTCGCCGCCCATGTCTTTGCCGCCACCGGCAAGGAGGTACGGGGCCTTGGCGTACGCGTGGTCGCGCAGGTCCATGACCAGCAGCTTGGGAGACAGCGGCTTGGCGGTGTTCCACGCCGGGCATTGCGACTGGCACCGCCCGCACTCAGTGCAGGTGGTGAAGTCGAGCAGCCCCTTCCAGGAGAAGTCCTCGACCTTCCCGACACCCAGTGCTGCGTCCTCGTCGAGGTCGTCGAGCTGCTCGAAATCGACAGGCTCACCCTTGATCGTCAACGGCTTGGCCGCGCCGAGCGCCGTCCCACCGTCCGCCTCCCGTTTGAACAGGATGTTGACGAACACGGTGAACCGGTGCCATGCGACGCCCATCGTGACGTGTGTCGCGATGACGATCAGCCACGCCATCGAGATCACGATCTTCACGGCCGCAACGGCGAAGACCGTGTTCTCCAAGGCGTCGGTCGAGAGCCCTCTCATTGCGTCGCCGATGAAGAACGTCATCGGAAAATGCGCCTGGCTGCCGGCACCCAGCGCGTACTCGGCACCGCGCAGCACGAGAATGCAGAGCCCGACACCCACGACAGTCGCCTCGACGTAGTAGCCCTGCCACATCGTCGAGCCGGTGAACCGCGACGGCCGCCCCGTACGGGCAGGATGTGAGCGCAGCCGGATGGCGATCAGCAACGCGATACCGGCCAGCATCACCCAGGTGATGAACTCGGCTACCCACTCGAACGGGTACCACTGGCCGATCAGGGGCAATGCGAAGTCCGCGTCGAACAGCTGCCCGTACGCCGTCACCAGCGTGAAGAAGAGCAGCCCGAACCCGACGAAGACGAACCAGTGGGCGGCGCCGACCGCGCTCCACTTGAGCATCCGGGTGTGCCCGAGCGTCTCCCGCAGCATCGTCGTGAGGCGCCGCCCGAGCCGATCCGTGCGGTCGTGCACGGGCTCACCGAGCCGTATGACGCGCACGATCTCCGACACGGCGCGCGCTGCCAGGGCGATCGCGACCAGCGTGAGAGTCACGGAGACGACGACCGCCGCGGCTTGCATTCCGGTTCAGCTCCCCTCAGTGGTTCGGACCAGCATGGCGCCAGCGTAGGTCAGAAAACATCACCGTCGTCAGCGCACACCACTGTGCGAATGGTCCATTTTCCTGACAAAGCGAGCGAAGCGGCACCGCGCACTCCAGGAGCCGACGCGTCACTTTGATCCGGGGCGTTGCCAATGGCCCAAGGGAGGCCTAGCTTGCGAACCGGAGGGGTCGGTCTGGGGGTAGATCACCGACACTGTCCGGCCGTGGGGGCATGAAAGGCAGCGTAGGGGAACGCGGGCCGCCGGGGCGCCGTGGATCGCGAAGCTCGATCAATGACGTCTCCGCGTGGAGACATATCGACGTGCGCCACTCGGCGCTCGTCTTGGGTAACACGCACGTCCGTTCCCAATGCAGGGGGGAACAGCATGAAACGACTCTTGATTGCCTTGGCAGCCGTTATCGCGCTGCTCGGGCTGTCGGCAGCTCCGGCATACGCTCAGAGCGGCCACTTCATCGAGCAGGGCGCCGGTGCGCCAACGTGCACCGACATCGGCACCCAGGTGAGGTGCACCGCCAAGGTCGCCGGTCTCGGAGGGACAACGTTCACGGTCGAGATCGCGGCGACCGGCATCGCGTCTGTCGAGTGCACCAACCCGGGCGAGAACGTCGCCCCAGGACAGGACACTGCCGTCGACGTGGCAGGTACTACGGGCCCGCTCCCGACGCCGCGAAATGGTCAGGCCACTGTCACTATCACAACGGACGCACCTGATCCTCTGCCGCCGACACCCACATGCCCCAACGACATGTGGACAGCGAACATCGTCGACGT
The DNA here is from genome assembly GCA_036845485.1 of Jiangellaceae bacterium. Lineage (GTDB taxonomy): Bacteria > Actinomycetota > Actinomycetes > Jiangellales > Jiangellaceae > DAIUDS01. Next base: position 12,408 of record DAIUDS010000002.1, on the reverse strand, counting down.
GACCTTTACGACCGCCACCCTCAGCCTGTTCGAGGACGGCAACCTGAGCGACACGGTCGTGGTGACCGTCCAGTAGACAGGAAGGTTGGGCCGCAGAGATGAGGGGCCGGGCGATGCCCGGCCCCTCATGTCTGACTGCGCTCGAAGCTGAGATACGAGCGGCTCGGGGTCGGACCACGCTGCCCCTGGTAGCGCGAGCCTTCCCGGCCGGAGCCGTACGGCTCCTCTGCGGCACTGCTGAGCTGGAAGAAGCACAGCTGGCCGATCCTCATCCCTGACCACAGCTTGATCGGCAGCGTCGCGACATTGGATAGCTCCAGTGTGACGTGCCCGGTGAACCCCGGGTCGATGAAACCCGCCGTCGAGTGCGTGAGCAGCCCCAGGCGTCCGAGCGAGGACTTGCCCTCGAGCCGAGCGGCAACATCGACGCCCAGGGTCACGATCTCGAAGGTCGAGGCCAGGACGAACTCCCCGGGATGCAGGACGAACGGCTCGTCGCCAACCGGCTCCACCAGCCGGGTGAGGTCCGGCTGTTCCTGAGCAGGGTCGATGTGCGGGTACCGGTGGTTCTCGAAGACCCGAAAGTAGCGGTCCAGCCGGATGTCGATGCTCGAAGGCTGCACCATCCGCGGGTCGTACGGGTCGAGCACGATGCGCTTGGCCTCGACGGCGGCCCTGATGTCGCGATCCGACAGGAGCATGAGCGGACCCTACCGATCCGGGCGGAGACGTCTTGGGCAGCATGCTCCGAGGGCATCGGTCATGCAGCGCTGGAAGACGGGGGCGCCCGGCTGACGAGGTATGCTCCTGGCCGGTTGCTTCGCTTCGCGATGCGCACCCGCGGGTGTAGTTCAATGGCAGAACATCAGCTTCCCAAGCTGACAGTGCGGGTTCGATTCCCGTCACCCGCTCCCACCGAAAGGCCCAGGTCAGCGGCTCGCCGCGATCTGGGCCTTCATCGTTATGAGTCATAGGTCGCTGTCGTGCTCGCTACGTGACCGTTCCTACCTAGCTCGTTAGACAGCCACAACTGCGTCGCCTAGCCGCTAGCTAGTCGTCCAGGCTGCCCATGGTCAGGTTGACGGTAGTTCCCGTCATCCCGCTGGCCTTGTCCGACGCCATGAAGACCGCCATGTTTGCCATCTCCTCGAGCGTCATGAGCCGTCGCGGGTGGGTCCTGCTTGCGAGCAACTCTTGCCACTGCTCCCAAGTCATGCCCGATGCCTTGGCGCGAGGCTCGAAGGCGTCCTTGATCGTGCGTGTCTCCGGCATGCCCTGTGGTCGCAGACCGAGCACGCGAATGCCATGAGGTGCGAGCTCGGCGGAGAGATCTCGAGTGAGTGCCTCCTTGGCAGCCTGCGCCGGACCATAGCCTCCCACCAATGGGAGGCCCGTCCGCGAGTGCAATGCGGTGACGGTCATGATCACTCCCGACTGGTTCGGAATCATGCGCCGTGCGGCCAGACGTGCGGTCAGGAAGTACGACGTCGTGTAGGTCGCGAGCGGTAGCGAGAACCGCTCGACACCCAGCTCGACCAGAGCGACACCCACAATCTCCGCATTCGGGATGCCGACCGCGTTGAATGAGATGTCGACGCGGCCCGCCTGATCGATCACGGACTGCAAATGCCTGTCAACAGCCTGCTCGTCGAGTGCGTCGACCTCGGCCGCTGCGGCGGATCCGCCGGCGGAAACGATGTCCTTGGCGACAACTTCGACGGGCGCCAGGGAGCGTCCGGTAAGAAGGACCTTCGCTCCCTCGGCCCCGAAGGCGCGTGCGACAGCGCCGCCGATCCCGCCTCCAGCTCCGTAGATCACCGCAACCTTGTCATGCAGCAACATCTGTTGTTTCCCTTCAGTGCCCGGGTGGACACACCTGCCCACCTCATGAGTGAGGACGGCTGAGACTCACCTGCGGGGTGTCTGCCGGTTTCGCCGTCCGTCGGCGTCCGGATCGTCAGAGCCGTCGATGAGGTAGACAGCGCGACGTCCGGAAAGTGGGCGCCCGCCAACCGCCCAGTTCGGCCCTCGGCCGGTGTCCATACAAGGTGGAAGTGCGACAAGCTGCGGAAAGAGGTGACGCAAGGTGGGGGTAGTGACAGCCGACTTGATCTCAAGGGCGCGGGCCGGGGACGGCGACGCGTTCCAAGAGTTGATCGAGCCGCACCGCCGAGAGCTGCAGGTGCATTGCTACCGGATGCTCGGATCCTTCCAGGATGCCGAGGACGTGCTCCAGGACACGCTGCTGGCCGCCTGGCAAGGCTTCGCAGGGTTCGAGGGCCGCGCTTCTCTACGCACCTGGCTGTACCGGATTGCCACCAACCGGTGCCTCAACGCGCGTCGCTCGGCGAGCCGACGACCCGCCAGTGAGTGGAACATTCCGGAGGTGGAACCGCCCGAGCCGACCCGGCTCGGCGAGGTCGTATGGCTTCAGCCGTTTCCCGACGCCCTCGAGGGTGCGATCGACGTGCCGCTCGGCCCGGAGGCCCGCTACGAGCAGACCGAATCCGTCTCTCTGGCCTTTGTGACCGCCCTTCAGGTCCTGCCGCCTCGCCAGCTCGCCGTTCTCGTTTTGCGCGACGTCCTCGGGTTCCACGCGAACGAGGTGGCCGACATGCTGGACTCGACCGTCGAATCGGTCAACAGCGTCCTCAAACGGGCGCGCGCCAGCCTGCAGCGACGGCCGCCGACCGCTGACCGCGAACCGCCTCCCGCCGCCGACTCACCCTCCGAGGATGCGATCGTGGCGACGTTCGTCAGCGCGTGGGAGTCCGCGGATCTCGACGCGCTGGTGGCCCTTCTGACGGACGATGTGTTCATCTCGATGCCGCCGATGCCCTTCGAATACGAGGGCCGAGATGTAGTGGCCCGCTTCTGCGCCAGCCTCTTTGGCGCGGGTCGGAGGTTCGACCTCGTGCGGACGCGAGCCAACAGTCAGCCGGCGTTCGGGGCCTACCTGTGCGCCGCTACCGGCATCCGCCACGGGACCGGACTCTACGTGCTCACCCTCACCGGCGACCGGATCTGCGCCATGACCCGCTTCGACAGCAGCGTGCTCCCATGGTTCGGGCTGCCGCGATCCCTGCCGAGCCGATAGCCGGCTTCGGAGCGTGCTCTGCATCGTCGACGTGAGCGCGGCAAACGGCAGAGACCGGATGGGCCAATACTCCGACCGAGGATCGTGACCTTGCCGGTCAGGGCGGCACAGACGACGGCGATGGTCTTCGTTCGGTGGTCTCGTGCTCTCCCCGGCTGTCAGGACGGAGCGGTATCGCTGCCGGGTGCCTCGAACTCCAGGTAGCGCTGCAGCCAGTAGGGCGTGGGCATGTGGTCGGGCCGCGGGTGCCTCGAACTCGAGGTAGCGCTGCAGCCAATAGGGCGTGGGCACGGTGTCGGCGGCGGGTGTCGCCGCCTCACTCCGCGGGTCTGCGGGCGGGTCGGCACGCCGGTGTCCGCCGATGACGGTAGGGCCTGGGATCCACGGCGATCCACCCTCCGCCTCCACGACTCACCGCTGCGCGGCTGCGCCTGAGGCATCTCCCATCGCGCTGCACGGCGCCCAGCCTCTGCGCACGGGCCGATGGGACGCCTCTCGTGTTTCCACAGCAGTATTTCCGGGCTGTCGACGGCCGGACGAATGGTCTAGGTTCGGTGCCAAGCGACTCCCCCCACACAGGAGAGGTCCCCTGCCGTGACGGATGCGCCAACTCCTACAGGCGACGATCAGCAGCCCAAGATCGACACGTCGGTTCCCCACTCGGCCCGCATCTGGAACTACTGGCTGGGCGGTAAGGACAACTTCGCGATGGACCGCCAGGTGGGCGATCAGGTTCTCCAGATTTTTCCCGACATCGGGTATCTGGCTCGGTCGGTTCGTGCGTTTCTCACGCGTGTCGTCACCTACCTCGCCGCCGAGGAGGGGGTGCGGCAGTTCCTCGACATCGGCACCGGCCTGCCGACCAAGAACAACACTCACGAGGTCGCGCAGTCGATCGCGCCGGAAAGCCGCATCGTCTATGTCGACAACGACCCACTCGTCCTTGCCCACGCCCGAGCCCTGCTCACAAGCACCGCGGAGGGTCGCACCGATTACATCGACGCCGACGCGCGCGACACCGGCAAGATCCTGGACGAAGCCGCCAGGACGCTCGACTTCACGCAACCGGTCGCGATCACGCTGCTCGGTGTGCTGGGGCACATCCTCGACGACGACGAGGCGATCGCGATTGTGGACCAGTTGCTGGATGCCGTACCGTCCGGCAGCTATCTGGCGGTCACCGACCCCACTCACAGCGATTCGATGGATGCGCTGCTGCAGCAGTGGAACCAATTCGGCGAACCCAAGATGACCGCCCGCGACCCCGAGCAGATCGCCCGGTACTTCGATCGGCTCGAGAGGGTCGAGCCCGGCATGGTCCCGGTGTCGAAGTGGCGGCCCGATCTCGGCGAGGTCAAGGTCAACGGAGATCCGCGTCCCGAGGCCGATCCGTTGGGTGCCGTCGGACGCAAGCCCTGACGTAGGGACAACCAACGACAGTGAACACGAGACGGGAGGACGCCCATGGATGAATCAGGGCCGGTCCACCGCACTCTTGTCGAAGAGCCAATATCCCGCCGGGCTGCGCGGCGGCGCGGGCAGCAGGCCTGAGCGTTCGTAGTAGCGCACCATGTCCCCGCCGATGCCCACCTCCGAGCAAGGGCCGCGACCGTCAACGCGGACCGCAAGGTTTGCTCCGCAGCTACAGGCTTATGCCCTCGACGGTAGATCTAGGAGCACGGTCAAAGGTCAAGGCCGGGGCGGCATTGACCGTAAGACGTCCGGGTAGGGGACGATCGGGTAGGGGACGATCGAGGAGGCAGCAGCGATGTCTGTTACGGCATTCCAGGATCTTCCCCTTGCCCACCGCGATCGGTCGTGGGACGGCGACGCGGCCGAAAGCAGGGTCCGGGCGTGGGCGAACGCAGAGGATGCACCGAACGAGAAGTACCGCGACGCACACGTCTGGTACGACAGCCAGAAGAAGGACAACTTCACGGCATACAAACTGCTGATCGCCGACGTGGTGAACGGTCGCCTGATGGCTGTGCCGCGCGGAATCATGGCAGCGGCCGCCGTCATGCAGGGCTCCAGAGGAGGCGTCGACCTTCCTCGAGAGGACGTCGATCGGGTCAGGAGCCACCTGGCGAAGTACTACGCCAAGATGGACGACACCGCTCCCTGGGACGACGACTGACTGCCGTCTCAGTCATCTCGCCGATCCCTGTGAGCGCCGACGCATCACAGCCCATGCGAACCCTGCGGCAGCGATGACCCCAGGCAGCATGTGTACGGCGAGCACTCCGGCCAGGCTCGGACCACCCCAGTCGTCGCTATAAGTCGCGGGATCGGACATGTCGATCGTGAAGGGTTCGGCGATCGCGCGGACGATCAGGAAGACGCCCACAGCGGCGGCGAGGAGCGTGGCCCCCTTCTTCACGATGCGCTTCTCCCTTCGGCCCGATGCATGGGACGAGCCTAGGCGGCCGTGCCGGTCGACTCACCTGATCCGAGCCGGACATCCCTCGTTGGCCGTTCCGCCGGAGTCACACTTCGTGGTCCCGTTCGCACCCTGTGCCGACAGCGTGCTCTGCAGTGTTTAGCCCAGCCCGCATGCGGGTCTGTGGCGGAGTGCGAACAATCCTCGTTCTCCCGTGTAGACGTCGATGTGATGTTCTGCTGTCCACGACTTACGGAACACCTGAATGGACCAATCGTGACCATCCCGAACCCTGAGGCCGAGGTTTCGCCCGCTGAATCCGGCGGCGCGCCGAACCGGCCATGGCACGGCCCCTGGCGGGCGATCACCCTCGACGTGCTCCTCGTCCTCTCCGTTCTCGGGATCCTGTTCGGCTGCGACTCGGACGCCCCCACGCCTGCCACCGACGCCGGTGCCACCGAGTCGCCCGAGCCCGAGGCAACATTGGATCCCGTCCCACAGGAGATCGAGCAGGAATCGCCGGGTCTCGGCGAAGAGGCGCGTGACGGGGACCTCACCTTCGTCGTCACAGGCGTCGGGGACGGCCCGGCCGACTTCGGCACGGAGCCGGACGGCAGGTTCGTCTTCGTCACCGCGACCGTGACCAACCATGGAGACGGACCCCGGTCGTTGCGCGGCGGTGACCAGATCCTGATCGACGCCCACGGCAGGAGGACGAACGCCGACGCCGAGGCCGTCGCGTACCTCGACGAGGCCCGGTCGCTCCTCGAGGAGATCAACCCTGGCGACTCGCTGACTGGTGTCGTCGTGTTCGACATACCGGTGGACGCGCTACCTGCGGGAGTCGAGTTGCATGAGTCGGCATCATCCGACGGGGTCACGGTCCCGCTGAGCTGATCGCGGGTCCGGCCGGACTCGGTGCACGTGGTGCCTTTGGAGTCGGTCACGTGGTGGGCGATGGTGGCGAACGCGCGCCGTGGTACCTCTGCTGGCGACCGATCTCACCCAGCGGGAGACCGGTAAGGCCCTCTACGTCTCCTTCAACACCGTCAAGACCCACGTGAAGAGCATTTTCGCAAGCTCGACGTCGCCACCCGCCCCGGCGCGATCTCGCATGCCCGCGAGCTGAGACTGCTCTGACCACCGTTGAGCCGAGGCGCGGCCGGCGGGTCAGGTCCGGCCCTCCTGCAGTGCGCTGATCGCCTTGGTGACACGTCGCTGCCGAGTCTCGGCCGTCTTGGCTCCTTCGATCGCGAGCACGTGGCGCAGCTTGTGGCTGTATGACAGCCCATCAAAGTACTGCTTCGCGTCCGGTTCCGCGTCGAGCGCTTCGGCCAGGTCTGGTGGCACCGAGACCTCACGAGGCTCGGTGTCGAGCGCGATGCCGACGTCGACCTCGTCACCGGCCGCGACACCGGCCCTCGTGCGGTTGTCGGCGCTGACCGGCAGCATGAACCGTCCGCCCATCGGCGCGACCGTGGTGCGATACGTATGACGGTTGATGGTGACCCGGACCGGCGGGCGTTTGCCCGCTCCGAGACTCTCGACGACCTCTGCCGGAACCTCGATGCCGGTCGCGGTCTTGCCGCCGAGCTGGAGCGTGGCGCGAAATCTCACTGTCTCTCCTCATGAACGCGGGTCGGGGACGCTTTGTTGTCGATCACACGTCGACGCAAACGCGAAGTAGCTGGTCGATGCCAGCGCCCTACCTGCCTGCCGCGAAGTCCGCCATGACGCCGAAGTGGTCGCTCGGCCAGACGCCACCGACCGGTTCGTCGAAGATCCGTTCGCAGTCTGTGACGTCCAGCGTAGGCCCATGGTCACCGCATCGGATCAAGATGTAGTCGATGCGACGGCCGCGCTCATAGGGCCAGCCGAACTCACGAACCGAGTCGCCGCTGGTCACCATGGGGTTCTCCGGCGTGAATGTGTGACCCGGCGCGGCGCCGTGGATCGTTTCCCAGGCGTCGTCGTATCGAACGCTGAACCCGTCCAAGGACTGCCGACCCGTCCAGAGACGGAGGCTGCCGGAGTCCGTGGTGGCGTCGAAGTCGCCGGCCACCAGCACATGAAGATCACGACCGCCCACGAAGTCCTCAACGAACCGAGCGCTGGCCACCGCCTGCAGTTCGCGTTCGAGCTCACGACCCGCCTGCCAGACGGGCTTGTGATGAACGAGGACCAGCGGTCCCAGCGGCTGGGGTGCATCGATCTCTGCTGCCAGGACCTTGCACCATCGGAAGTCCTCGGTGCGCGAGGTCACGTGGAGGTCCGCCTCCTGAACCGAACCGATCGGCCAGCGGCTGGCGATCGAGGCTCCGACGCCGTCGGCCTCCCGGCCTGTTCCGTGGATGACGTCTAACCGGTCGCCCAGAAGCTCGACGACCTGGTCGAAGTCCTCGGTCTTGATCGACTCCTGGAACGCGACAAGATCTGGCCTGAGCTTCCGGAGGCCGTCGGCCAGGACCGCCTGTCGGTCGGCCCACGAACCATGCCGGCCCCACAGGTTGATCGTGACGACGCGCACCGTGCCGGTGCCACGCCCCGCCGGAGGCATCCGTGTCGACGACATGAGGAGATCATCGCCGTCCGTCGCGGACCCAAACGGCCCGCCCTATTCAGATGACATAGGCCGGCGTCGCATGGGTACGAGGACGGCGACAGTCCAATGCCGTCGTCCCCGAGATCGTCGGCAGAACCCCTGGAGGACACCATGCCAACCGCCCGAGAGATCATGACGCCCGACGCTGTCTGTATCGGCGAGAACGAGACGTTGGCAGACACAGCGCGGAAGATGCGCGAGCTCAACGTGGGCGCGCTGCCGATCTGCGGCGAGGACAACCGGCTCAAGGGCATCGTCACCGACCGCGACATCGTCGTGCGCTGCATCGCCGAGGGTGGTGACCCGACCACGATGCGGGCCGGGGAACTGGGTCAGGGCAAGCCGGTGACGATCGGTGCCGACGATCCGATCGAAGAGGCCCTGCAGACCATGAAGGAGCACCAGGTCCGCAGGCTGCCCGTCATCGATGGCCACGACCTTGTCGGCATCGTCAGCCAGGCGGACGTTGCCCGCAATATCGACCCCAGCCGCGTCGGTGAGGTCGTCGAGGCGATCTCCAGCTAAGGGGCGCGAGCCACATCCGAGCGGCCGAACGTCGCGGCATCAACCGAGATCACGGCCGCCTATCCTCGGACCGTGACGATCGACGCCGTGATCTTCGACTGGGGCGGCACGCTCACGCCGTGGCACACCGTCGACCTGGCCGAGCAGTGGCGTGCCTACGCCAGGGTGGTCGCTCCCCACGACGTAGACGCGGCAGCGCTGAGCCTCGCGACCGCCGACGAGCGGGCCTGGCAGGCCGCACGCCTGCACCAGCGGTCGGCCACGTTCGCCGACGTCGTGGCGGTGGCCGGCGTGAGGTACGACGACCGCGGCGTCCGAGCGTTGCGCGACTTCTGGGAACCGCACACGATTACCGACCCCGACGTGCCCGGCCTTTTCACCGGGCTGCGTGGGCGCGGAATCCGTGTCGGCGTCCTGTCCAACACGATCTGGCCCCGGGCGTGGCACGAGGACGTCTTCGCCCGCGACGGCATCCTGGATCTCCTCGACGGTGCGGTCTACACCTCGGAGATCGCACACACGAAGCCGCATGCAGAGGCATTCCTCGCGGCGATGAGTGCCATTGGTCTCGACGATCCCGCCCGGTGCGTCTTCGTCGGCGACCGTCCGTACGACGACATCTCCGGTGCGCATGCCGTTGGCATGAGAGCGGTGCTGGTCCCGCACTCGGAGATACCCGCGGACCAGCAGATGCCGGTCGACGTATCACCGGATGCCGTCATCGACCGGCTGGCAGATCTGCTCGAGCATCTCGACTCTTGGCGTGATGCGACATGAACTGCAGGAAAGACGCCCGACAATCCGTTCGCGTTTGTTGACGGACGAGCCGCCTGCGACAGGGCATGCTTCCCCCGTGGCAGACCAGACTTATGACTACTCCGACCTGCGGGCCCTCTACGTGAACTGCACGCTCAAGCGTTCTCCCGAGGTCTCGAACACCGCTGGACTGATGGCCGTCAGTATGGCGATCATGCGCAAGCACGGCGTGACCGTCGACGAGGTGCGCGCCGTCGACCACGACCTCGCGCCGGGCGTGCAACCCGACATGACGCAGTACGGGTTCGACCGCGACGACTGGCCCGCGATCTACTCGCAGGTCGCGCGCGCCGACATCCTGGTCATCGGCACGCCGATTTGGCTCGGCGACAAGTCCAGCATGTGCACGCGGGTGATCGAGCGCCTCTACGCCAACTCCGGCGAGCTCAATGAGGCCGGGCAGTATGCGTACTACGGGAAGGTCGGCGGCGTGATCGTGACCGGGAACGAGGACGGCATCAAGCATGTCGCGATGAACGTCCTCTATTCACTGCAGCACCTCGGCTGCGTGATACCGCCCCAGGCCGACGCCGGCTGGATCGGTGAGGCCGGTCCCGGGCCGTCGTACCTGGACTCCGGCTCGGGTGGGCCGGAGAACGAGTTCACCCAGCGCAACACCGTGTTCATGACGTGGAACCTCATGCACCTCGCCGCGATGATCAAGCAGGCTGGGGGGATTCCGGCTCGAGGGAACTCCCGCGCGGCCTGGGACGGCGGCGCCCGATTCGACCATCCGAACGTGGACAATCACGCTCCCTGACCGTCGATCGACGACGACACCGAGGCGGACCAGCACCTCGGACCTGAGCTTGGTCCCGGAACACGGCCCCTCGGGAGCGTCGTGAAGATCGTCGTGAAGCTTGGCGCATGGTCGGGAGCGGCCCGGTTCTGCACGACGATCTTCACGGCAGGCCCCAAGCCCGCGGCCGGGCTTGCACGAGGTTACCAGTGGGTAGCATCATGGTGTTACTGACGAGTAGCCACGTTCGGGGTCTAGCGCGCCGTGCACGGAGGACACCATGGGTCACTACAAGTCGAACCTTCGCGACATCGAGTTCACGCTCTTCGACGTGCTGGAGCGTGGCGAGGTGCTGGGCCGCGGCCGGTACGCGGACATCGACGTCGAGACCGGGCGAAGCATCCTGGCCGAGGTCGACCGGCTGGCGCGTGAAGAGATCGCCGACTCGTACCAGGAGGCCGACCACAATCTCCCGGTTTACGACCCGACCGCCCGTACGGTGACGCTTCCGGACTCGTTCAAGAGGACGTTCCGCGCCCTGATGGACGCCGAGTGGTACAAGTTCGCGCTACCGCCCGAGCTCGGCGGCCGACCCGTTCCGCCGTCCCTCTACTGGGCCGGCGCCGAGCTCATCCTGGGCGCCAACGCCGCCGTCTGGATGTACGCGACCGGGCCGTCCTTCGCCCACGTCATCTGGCGCAACGGCACGCCGGCACAGAAGCGGATCGCCGAGATCATGCTGGAGCGGGGCTGGGGCGCGACGATGGTGCTCACCGAGCCCGACGCCGGTTCCGACGTGGGCGCCGGCCGTACGAAGGCCTACCGGAATGACGACGGCACCTGGCGCATCGAGGGCGTCAAGCGCTTCATCACGTCTGGCGAGCACGACCTCACCGAGAACATCGTCCACCTCGTGCTGGCCCGCCCGGTCGGGATCGACGGCGCCGGCGGTCCGGGGACCAAGGGGCTTTCGATGTTCGTCGTCCCCAAGTACCGCTTCGACCTACGGACCGGTGAGCTCGGCGACCGCAACGGCGTCTACGCGACCAACCTCGAGAAGAAGTTAGGCATCAAGGCGTCCTCGACCTGCGAGCTGACGTTCGGCGACGGCGAGCCTGCGATCGGATATCTGCTCGGCGAAGTACACGACGGCATCGCCCAGATGTTCCAGATCATCGAGTACGCCCGAATGATGGTGGGGAGCAAGGCCATCGCGACCTTGTCGACCGGCTATCTCAACGCCCTCGAGTTCGCCAAGGAGCGTATGCAGGGCGCCGACCTGACCCAGGCCAACGACAAGACGGCACCGCGCGTCGCGATCACCCACCACCCGGACGTGCGACGGTCGCTGATGACGCAGAAGGCGTACGCCGAGGGCATGCGCGCACTCGTCCTGTACACCGCGACGATGCAGGACCGCGTTTACGCAGCCGCCCACGACGGCACCATCGACGAGAAAGCTGAGCGGGTCAACGACCTCCTGCTGCCGATCGTCAAGGGTTACGGCTCGGAGCGCTCCTGGATGCTGCTCGGTTCCGAGACGATGCAGACGTTCGGCGGCTCGGGCTTCATGCAGGACTATCCGATCGAGCAATACATCCGTGACGCCAAGATCGACACCCTGTACGAGGGAACGACTGCGATCCAGGGCTTGGACTTGTTCTTCCGGAAGATCATCAAGGACAAGGGGCTGGCGATCGGGTGGCTGTCGGCCGAGATCCAGGAGACGCTCGCCGCGGACGTGGGGGGCGGCCGGCTCAAGGGCGAGCGCGAGCTGCTGGCCACGGCGCTGGACGACGTCCAAGCGATGCTCGGCGCAATGGTCGGCTTCCTGATGTCGTCCGACCCGGCCGCCGAGAACGGCGACGTCCGCAACATCTACAAGGTCGGCCAGAACACGACTCGGCTGTTGCTCTCGACCGGTGACCTGGTGATCGCCTGGCTGCTGCTGCGGCAGGCCGCTGTCGCGCTGGAGAAGCTGGACGGCCACGTGCCGGCCAAGGACAAGGGGTTCTACGAGGGCAAGGTCGCCGCCGCCCAGTTCTTCGCCCGCCAGGTCCTGCCACGCTTGACGGCTGAGCGAGCCATCGCCGAAGGCACCGACAACGCCCTCATGGATCTCGACGAAGCCGCCTTCTGAGCCAGTGCCCGTCGACCCTTTCGTGGCCTGGCTCGCGGTTGCGCGCCGCCGGCGGACCTCACGTCTTCGCCCCGGCCGACGAACGCTCATAGGGTTGACCCGTGGGCCT
>DAIUDS010000001.1:0-69811 GCA_036845485.1 Jiangellaceae bacterium | reverse complement strand
TCGACCAGCAGCCGGGCCGCGCCGGACGGTCCGATGCCGTGCAGGCCCATCAGCGGGGTGCCGGTCGCCGCGACCAGCTCCTTCAGTTCTGTGTCCGCGGCCTTCTTCCGCTGGTAGACCCGCTCCAGGTCGGCGATGAGTTCTGCGGCGACCCAGCGGCGGGCCTTTCCTGCCGCATCCCGTGGGCGGACCTTGGCCAGCAGCGCCTTTGCCTGCGCTGCCGACAGGTCCTTCTTCGCCCCGCCGGGGACGAGCTCGAGCAGCAGTCGATGCAGCTGGGAGACCATCCGGGTGTGGTCCTCGCCCAATGAGCGGCGTCGGTCGACCAGGATCCGCAGCACCGCGAGCTGCTCGCCGTCGATCACCGGGTGCAGCCCGGCTACCCGGGTGCCGACCAGGGCGACCGAGTGCGCGTCGGTGGCGTCGGTCTTGCGACCCTGACCCGTGGCGAACACCCGCGCCCGCGCCGAGAGTTTCGACGGGACGTCGACGACCTGTTCACCGTCGCGGAGCAGCCGCACCGCGATGTGCCGGCTGATGCCCCGGCAGCCTTCGATCGCCCACACTCGCTGTGGCCACCGCTTCGCGTACTGCAGCATCGCCCGATAGCCGGCGCGGTCGGTGCCGAACCGGCCGTCGCCGACGATGACCTCCTCGCCGGTCATGACCTCGATAGTCGCTGAGCGCTTGTGCGGGTCCATCCCAATGACAACCCGATCCGATGTGGAGCTCAACGAGTCCTCCCATGCTCGATCCAGCACTGGTCTATCGAGCCGGGAGGGCAACGCTACTTCGAGCCGAGCAAACCCCTGAGCCTCTCCCCGCCCTGGCGGAACCCGGGACAGCGCAGGCCAAAAGAGAGCCACACAACCTCGTGGGCAGCCGATGTGAGAGCGACAGCCCGGGCGCCTAGCCCGAAGCCTGGCCAGGCCCCGGTCCCAGGGCAATAGAACAAGTAGCCGATGAGCGTGCGAGTACTACCCCCTGCTGTCACCGCCGGGGTGCTGCCAAGTCAGGGAACCATCCTCGCGAGCGGTCGCCAAAAGAACACCGCCCATCCCGTAGTCGTGGACGTACTCATAGATGAAGCCGAACCGGTGTAGGAGGAGAGCGAAGCGATGGTCTGCTGCGCTCGCTGCCTGAACGACTGAGCGCGCGCTGTCTAGGTCATGAGCCCCAGCCTCGGGCGTGATCCGGTCTGGATCGTGCAGACACGGAAACTCGATGTGGATGTGTCCGTCTGCGTTGGGGGCGCCAACGTCGCGACAGAGTGTGATCGATCCCAAACGAACCGGCGCGTCCCCAGTTTCAAGCAGGTTTAGAGCAAGCTCCCAACGGTCACCGTCCGCTGCGCTGACGTTGAGACCTCGGAATCCTGGCATACGGCCATCTTGCCCGACACGCTGAGTCCCGCCTTGGCACGCTGCAGACGACCGCTCTTGCCGCGATACGCGGTCGTGCCGATGCATGCCGACGGGTGCACGGGTCTGCGACGATCGATTCGAGGATCGATCAAGCGGGAGGCAACGACTGTGAACGATCGAGCGAAGGATGAAGTGCTACGACAACTCATCGCAGTGATCGCATGGGAACTGGACGCCCAGAGGGGTATCCGTAGGCCGCTCGACGAGATCCCGCTGCATATCGCAGACTCGCTCCTCGACTACTTCGAGATTCGCACGAAGCCCGGCGTCAGCTTCCCGGAATAGCCTCCGATGGTCTGAGACTCGCAAGGCCCTCGAGCGCACGCTCATAGCCGCGTGTGGCGCGCATCGGGCGTGCCTAGGCAGCTGTCTGGGGCGAGAGTCGGTGCAGACTGTCAGGGTGAGCGGTGGCGGGCCTGACGGTGCTGACGATCCTCGGGCCGTTGGACGCGACGTGATGGCGGCTCAGCAGGCCGCCATTGCTGCCGTGGAGGCGTGGGGTCGTGGTCGACCCATCGCCGAGGTTGAGAATGTATTGGTCGGTGAGTTGCGGGCCCGCCGCGAGTTCATGGCCCCGGAGGGGATCAATCTTGAGGCGCGGCGGATCTCGGACCCGGACTGGGCAGTGAAGGACCCACAGACGGCCCGGCGGTTGTTCGCGGAGATGAGAAGCCCAGAGAGCAGAGCCGCGGAGTCTGCGTTCCGGGGGGAATGGGAACGGACAACCGAGCGCCTTGCCGAGGCGCTGGGTTCGATGCGGCGGTTCCGCAAGAGCACCATTTCATCACGCCGCACAAAGGACGGCGTTGAATTCGTGGTCCGCATCGACCCGTGGTCGCCTCGACGTGCGCGCCAGTTACAGCGAGTCGCCGCGCCAGCCATCGTCCTTGTCAGGCGGTACGACCCGTCGTGACTTGAGCTTGCCGCCGGGCCCTAAACGACGTCTGGAGACTGGGGAGCACGGTTGCCTGGCGGACGAGGCGTTACGGGAAGTGATCGGGTGTCGCGACCAGCTGACCTCGGCGTCGCCGGTGATCTGACGTTCGATGAGAGCGCCCGGGGCATCCGCAAATGCCGCCGACAGGAAGAGCGGAGCGGCCAACCGGATCTAGCCGCCGATGGCGCGGTCCGGCCAGGCTGGAGTGCGTTGCATGGCCGGTGGACCTCGTCGATCGGCAGCGTCGCCCCGACCGCTTTGCTGCCGTTGTAGTCGGTTCCGTCAGGGGCGAGTCGCTGCCAGGGCGTTGCGCATCTCGTCGGTGAAGCTGCCGCCCCCGTGGCCGGCGTCGCCGAGGACACGCAGTGCACTTCCTGGCCAGGCTTGGTGCAGGTGCCATGCGGTGTCTAGAGGGCCTGAGACGTCGTAGCGGCCGTGAATCAGGGTCGCGGGGATGCCAGCGATCCGCGGCAGACCGGTCATGAGTTGCCCCTCCTCGAGAAAGCAGGCGTGGGACCAGTAATGAGTGACGAGGCGGGTGAACACTGCGGCGAAGGTGGGATCCTCGTACCGCGACGAGGGCGTCCACCCAGGCGCGAGCGACACATGTGTGTCCTCCCACCGGCACCACGCGCGAGCCGCCCGAGCCCGCTCCTGCTGATCTGTGCCGGCCATCAGCGCGGCATAGCCGGCCGCGAGATTGCCTGCGCGCGCATCCGGCGGCAGCACGTCGACGAAGCGGGCGAACTCCTCGGGGAACACCCGGCCCATGTCCCGCGTGATCCACTCAATCTCGCGCCTGGTGCCGGCAGTCACCGCACCCAACACCATCGCAGACACTCGATCTGGATATGTCTCGGCATACGCCAGTGCCAGGGTCACTCCCCAGGACATGCCCATGACGATCCAGCGGTCGATGCCCAAATGCTCGCGCAGCGCCTCAATGTCGACGATCTGATGCTGGGTAGTGTTCACCGTCAGGTCGTAGGAGGGTGAGTCAGCCAGAGGCTGGCTGCGACCACATCCGCGCTGGTCGAACAGGACTCCATGGAATTCCGGACCGAAGTACTGACGAGCCCTCGTCGTGCACCCGCTGCCCGGTCCACCATGCAAGTAAAGGGCAGGGGCCCCGCCAGGGTTTCCGACCGTTTCCCAGTACAAACGATGACCATCGCCGACGTCGAGATGACCACTCACCAGAGGTTCCACGGCCACCGATTCGGATCCCATGAAACCACCCAATCACCCGGCGGATCCTGCCAGGGACGTTAGTCCGCCGCGGCCTGTTCCTCAGCCAGTTTGACTTCGTTCGGTGTAGCGCCACCCGTGCGCGGACACGATCCATCACTACTACTCGCGGGTCTTCCGTGGTTCGGGTCGGCGAGCCGGGCGAGCCGTCGATGGGTGTGTAGAGCGGGCACCAGATGGCGTCGTCGCGGCGCAGGACGAAGTTGGGTAGTGCGAGGATCTCGCAGCCGTCGTACTCGCGGGCGGCCGCGAGCAGCATGGACAGCCCGAAGAATAGGAACAGCGCGTTCCGGTCGACCGGCGAGACGAAGGTCAGGACCGTGCCGAGTGCAATCACTACAACGATCACGACCAGCGCGGTGACGGACTGCGTGACTGACCACGGCGTTCGGGCCCGGCGCACGAGCACGTGCCGTCGCCGGTACACGACACCGAGCACGGCGGCTGCCCCCGGACGACACCGTTGCCCCTGCCATGACGGCGTGGAAGGAAGGCCCTCGCGCGTGATCCGCGGCGGCAATTACCCGTGCCACGAGTCGTACTGCAACCGCTACCGGGTCGCCGCCTGCACCGGCAACACAGCGGACAGCTCCACCGCCAATACCGGCTTCCGCTACGCCGCGGTTCTAGTCTGACAACGCCCAGCCAGGCGGATCTGTTCACGGCTGTTACGGGGTGGCGGGCACCTCGAGAGCCTCGAGTGGTTGGCCGGTGATTTTCGCGATCAGGTCGAAGTCCTTGTCGACATGAAGAACGACCATCCCGTTGAGTTCTGCGGTGGCCGCGATCAGCAGATCCGGGATGGATGGCGCGCGGTGCTGGCCGTGGTCTGCCAGTAGTGCCTGCACCTCGATGGCTCGATCTTCGATCGCAGGCGTCGCGTACTCGACCGGCATGGAGCCGAGAGGCGGTGATCTCAACCCAGTCCGCAGATCGGCAGCCGAGCGTGCCGAGTAACCGACTTCGAGCAGTGTCAGAGTCGTGATCCGGACCAGGCTCCGGTCGATTCGGTTGGCCCACTGGTCAGCATCTGGGCTGGTGGCCAGTCGCACCAGGGCCGACTTGTCGATCAGCCACGAGGTGGTGCCGGCATCGGATGTCACCGCCATGCCTGGGACATGATGGCGTCGTCGGCCAGGTCAGAGAATGTGGCGGCGAAACGCTGCAGGTCGGTCACGCTGACCGGCCCAGAGCTGCTTCGGGCATCCTGTCTCAGCCGACGACGAAGGTATTCGCTGCGTGACAGTCCGAGGGCGGCAGCGCGAGCGTCCAAGCGCTCGAGGTCGTCGGCGGGGAAGTTCCGAATGAGTAGGTCTGGCATGCTCATCACCTCCGATATCACATGATAGCGCAACGCCCAGGACCTTCGCTGCCGAAAAGGCGTACGCGGTCGCCGTCCGGGAGCCGCTGGCCCACCTGGATGATGTGAACGAGTGCGTGGACCGCCGATGTCGACGAGTCGTGGGCGGCAACCAGAGGCGCGACCGTTGAGGAGCAACCGTCCACGACCACCGCAGGGACCACCGGCCCGCTGCAGGCGCAGGTGTGGCATGTCGACGAAGGGCAGGCGAACCCGTACCGTCGTCCGCGGCGCTGGGCGCACGCGTGACCTACCGGCAATACGGCATCGGCGAGGAGTGGGGGCCGGCATTGGGCACCGGCTGGTTCCACCTCATCGGCGCGGTTCTCGAGAGTCACCTCGCGTTGCCGGCCCCAGCCTGGCGAACGCCCTCACCCGGCCGCTCAGATACTCACAGTGTTCTCGTTGCTTCCGCGCTGCCAGCGACTGGCCGGGTCGGCGAGGAAGATGCCGCCCGACAGCAGCGGACGCAGGTTCGTGCGCGCGAGGGTTTCGATGGTGGTGTTACCGTTCGGGAACTTGCCCTGCGTGCCTGCAGATGCGCCGGTTTCCGGCGCTCGGTCTCGACCCGCACTACTTGAGCACGAGGCTGAGGACGACACCGATGATGAGGAAGCTCGGAACCGTGTGCGTGATGAGCCCCATCCACGTGCTTTGGAACCGCCGCGTGGGATAGGCCTGATTGACGATGCCGTCGATCAGGCTGGCCGGGATGGTCCACGGCTGGTGCACGTGGTAGACGGCGAAGAGTGTCCCGCTCGCGACGAAGTCGCCCCGTCCGAAGACAGCTCGCATGCGCGGCAGCAGCAGCCCGCGGAAGACCAGTTCCTCGACCACAGGGGCCAAGAGGGCAACCGCCACGAGCAGCGCGAACCCGCCCCAGTTGCTACTGAAGAAGTGCTCGACACGGTCGGTCTCGATGGCGCGGGGGAGATCCCTGGGCAGGGGCCCTGCTGGATTGATCGGTGCCGGTACCGCATTCACGGCGGCAGAGAGGACGACGAAGGGAAGCACCCACCACCAGACCCTTCCGCCCACCCGTCGGGTCTTCGGATCCCGGGGCGGCCGCAGCCAGAGGGCGTCGCGCACGCGCGACCATTCGAGTCCGCCCTGCTCGCGCCTGATGAGGATCAGGACCAAGACGAGTTGCCAGATGAGCCCGACGTTGAAGCAGATCAAGAGCGCTTCGATGAACGGGTCACGGCCCCCGAGTTGATCCCCGAGCCAGGGAGCGACGAGCCAGGCCAGGACGCCCATCGGGACGGCCGCCGCCGCCCACACCGCAAGGATCTGGGCGAGGGAGTACTGCCTTACGGTTTCATACCGATCAACTTCTTGGTCGCGAACCGAGGCGTCCATCTGGATCACTCCTTCGCTGGTCGATTCCATGCCTCGACGCTTGGACGCGCCCTATCGAGGCCTCGACGTCGGCCCCTTCCTGCCGTTGACGCGATCCTTGGGCATGCCACCCCTCGACGCGTCGGGACAAGTACGTAGGGCCACACGTATTTCTCGGACTTGAACCGCCGGAACAGATACGCAGCCCTCTACGGGTTCCTCCCGATGCGCTTTCACCGGCCGGCGGCGACGATGAGGCGATCTCGGACCGGGCCTTGGTAGAGGAGAAGGGAGCACACCTGTGGCCATCTTCATCGTGCAACGCAGCCTGCCGGGGCTGAGCCTCGAGCATCTGGCCGCCGCCCATCGGGCACTGGCGGAAAGCGCCCGAAGGCTCTCCGTAGGCGAGGACTGGGTCCGGTATCTGCGAAGCACGTTCGCCCCGGCACGGGCCCGGTGCCTGTGCGTGTTCGAGGCCACCAGCAGGGATCTCGTCAGACGGGTCAACGAGGTGGCTCAGGTCCCGTTCGAGAGCATCGATGAAGCGGTCAATTTTGAGGAGCCGGGTCGCGGCCCCCTGTGAACGGTGTGGGAGCCGCGTTCGGACCTCGAAGGCCTCCGTTGCGGCGCGCTCCGACATAACCGGCAGGAGCGCCTCGCTGCGGCATTTGTCGGCCCGAGCGGACGAGCCTATTCGGATTTCTCCTCGACAACCCAGGCAGCGATCTGTGCTCGGGAAGTGAAGCCAAGCTTCGTGAGGATGTGTTCGACGTGGGTCTCGGCGGTTCGTTGCGAGATGACGAGCTTGGAGGCGATGTTCCTGTTGCTGAGGCCCTTGGCGACCAGGGCGGCGATCTCGCCCTCGCGGGGAGTGAGCGCCGCCGAGGAACGCTTCTCCGCCGAGCTGGGAACGGCAGGCCTCTTCTCCTCCAGGGCCAGTGAGATCAGCTCTTCGGCACTCATCCCCGTTCCGTCCCGGTAGACGCGGTCGAACTCGCGGTCCCCGAGGGCCGACCGGGCGTCGGCGACGCAGGAGTCGTGATACGAGCCAACATGCGGGTTGAGGGTGGCCGGGATCCCCTCCCACAGGGTTTGTACACCCCCGAGGAGTCGCGCAGCCCGCTCTGCTCGACCCGTCGAGGCGCCGATCCAAGCAAAGCCCTCGATCGCGAGAGCCATACCAACCTTGTTGTCGACGGCGTGGCTGAGACGAAGCGTCTCGGCCAAGACGCTGTCGGCGCGATCCCGGTCGCCCATGTGCCAGGCCTCCAGGCCCTGGCCCTCCAACATCCAGGTCAGGAAGTACCGATCACCGGCCTCGCGACACAGATCGATAGCCCGCCCGAACACATCGAACGCTCGGACGTGGTCACCCCGCAGTGACCAGACGGCCCCCAGCGCACCTAGCGCGTTCACAGCCCACCGCCGGTCGGGCAACCCCTTCTGAAGCTCGAGGCATCGCCCGAGCAGTTGTTCGGCCCGGTCAAGCTCCCCCGTCCCTAAGAGGGCCCCGCCCAGCGCAACCGAGGCCAAGCTCGAGGTCGCCTCGTCGCCGAGATCGGCCGCCGCCCGCTCGCACTCCACGAAGAGTTCCATCCCCCCGCCGACGTCTCCCTCCAGCTGCGCCAGCCATCCGTCGATCCCGAGAGCCATCGCTCGCGCCCTCGTGGGCCGTGGGCTTGCTTGGAGAAGCGCATCCAACAAGCGGCGGCCCTCCCTGATGTTTCCTCTCGTCAACCAGTAGTAGACGAGGTTCGCCGCCATCGTGAGGCCCTGTTCCGCCTCGCCGGGCTCGGCCAGGCAGAGACGGATCGCTTCTCGCAGGTTGCTGAGCTCGAGATGCGCCCGGTCCCACCATTCCACCTGACGCGGACCCCAGCTGTGCTCGAACACTCCTGCCGCCAGATCGGCGTACCAGCCTCGGTGCTGGCTGCTGATGCGGGCCTCCTCGCCCGATTCGCGCAGGCGCTCCCGGCCGTATTCCCGGATCGTCTCCAGCATCCGGTACCGCGAAGTCGGCCCGTGTAGCTCCCTCTTCAGGATGGACTTGTCGACCAGACTGGCCACCAGATCCGCCGCCCCAACGGGTAGGCCGTCGCCGCCGCAGATCGCTTCAGCGGCCTCAAGATCGAAGCTGCCGGCGAAGATCGACAGTCGCCGCCACGCGACTTGTTCCTCGATCGACAGCAAGCCGAAGCTCCAATCGATCGCCGCCCTCAGGCTTTGATGACGCGCACACCCCGCACGGCTACCGGACGAGAGGAGCCGGAACCGCCGATCCATCTGCTCCAGGATCTGACCGACGGTGAAGGCCCGCAGCCGAACTGCGGCCAGCTCGAGCGCCAGAGGCAGGCCGTCCAGACGACGGCACAGTGTGCACACGTCTGCGCTGTTCGACGGGGTGAGTTCGAACTGCGACCAGGCGGCGCGGGCTCGCTCGATGAACAGGCACACGGCGTCGTACTTGAGGAGCGCTTCCGCCGGAGGGAATCGATCGTCCTCAGGAAGTGGCAAGGGTGGCACCTGCATGACGGTCTCTCCGCCGATACCCAGGGCTTCCCGGCTGGTGGAAAGGATCTTCAGCCCAGGGCATATCCGCAGAAGCGCATCGGCAAGCACCGCACAGGCATCGAGGAGGTGCTCGCAGTTGTCGAGGATCAGGAACAGGCGCTTAGTCGCCAGGAAGTCCGCCAACGTGCCCACCAGCCACCGCGTGGACACATCCCGAAGCCCCAGGGCGCTGGCCACCGTCTCAGCGAGGAGGGCGGGATCACGCAGGTCGCCGAGCTCAGCCACGCACACGCCGTCGGGGAATGCCCGTCTGAGATCGGCCGCCGCCCGAAGAGCGAGGCGAGTCTTGCCTACGCCGGCTGGGCCGACAAGTGTGAGCAGGGGCGTGGACGACAATGCCGCCTTGACCTCACGGAGCTCTCGCCGGCGCCCCACGAAGCTCGTGAGTTCACGTGGGAGGCCCTCCGCACGAGGCGAAGCGGTGGATCGCGCCACTCAGGGGAGCGTAGGCACGGACCCTGGAGCCGTCAAAGTGTCGCGTTGACTCATCGAAGATGCCCGCGTAGGGGGAGTCGCTGACTCATCCTGCGGCGATGATGTTCGGGGGCGCGTGCAGTCGGCTTCAGCGGTGGTGGCGCGCGCTCGGACACCGGGCCGGCCCATGGGTGGTCGGAGGTGATCGGCCAGGTGCCGTCGGCCGCGCAGGCCGCATCGGCCTTGATCAGCAACGGGAAGACGTCGCCGACGGTCTTCAAACCAGGAGCGGCGTGACGACGTCACGGTTGAGTACGAGGCTGGGACCACCGGCACCAGATCGGTGATATCCCGATGACGGTGATCTCCAACGACTACTACAGCACTGAGGAGCAGCGCACCAACGTGCAGGGTCAGAAGGGCTGGCTGGTGCTGAGCCCGCAGGCCCGCCAAGTCGTCGTGACCGGCGGACGGGACCTACCGGTGAACGAGCCTGACCTCGTCCTTGAGGAGGTTCTCCGGCTGTTCAAGGCGGCCCGCACCGGCTGATCACCGCCGCTGGAGGCGCGGGCCACACGTCCGGCGCATCAAATCATCCGCAGGTGCGCTCGGTCGTCGGTCCGGTTGCGGCAACCGGCATCCTTGGAGCAGGGGTCTGCGTAGTGCTGGATCTGTTCGTCCGTCGTTTCCGGATCCCGCACGAAGGGCCCGGACGGGTTGACGCCGATCATCACCGAGCGGTGGATGCTCTCCGGGTACCGCCAGGAGTAGATCATCGTGTGCAGGAGGAATACGCCGTCGTCCTGGCCCGGCGCGTCGACGCCGCCAATCGGATGGCTTCCGGTGTGGCACCTGTAGCGATGGCGAGCTCGTCATCGGGCCCCGACCTCGCGCCCGTCCCCGTCGGCCACGGAAAGCCGCCGCGCGTCGACTTCGACGTCGTTCGCTGTGGTGTTGAGGAGCAGCCGCACGCCTGCGGCCTCGAGGTCGGCCATGCTGCGGTGCGCAAGCATGCGCCAGTCGCGGACGTCTCCTGAGACTAGGAACTGGATACCGCATATCGAGAAGGTTGGGATACTCGTCGGCCGCCACGAGCGAAGTGCGCGAACAGCCCGCTCTTCGACATCCGTCAGCTCGGCGAGAGTCCCGATCGTCACCCCCGGTAACCCGACCTCGCTCGCCGTGCGCGCAGCCTGCTCGAGAACCACGTGTGTCGAGTGACCTCGCCGTTGCCCCTAGATTAGAAATGGCACGACCGTTCGTTCCTGTCCAGCCGGTACTCTGACTGTCCGGCTTGGGGAAGAACGAAACGACGCGAAGGCCTTCCTTACGGTGATAGACGTGGGCGGGCACCGTCCGCTGGTGAGCCGAGTGGTGCTCGGCGTGCTCGTGGTCGGGGTGGTGGTTGTTGTGGTTGTCGGGCTGTTCTGGACCGTGCAGCGCTCACTGATCTACCTGCCGCAGGGTTCGCCTGACCGGCCCGCAGCCGATGTTGTCGCGGGCGCTGAGGACATCACCCTCACGACGGCGGATGGCCTTGAGATAGCCGCCTGGTACGTACCGGCCCGGGAGGGGCGCCCCACGGTGCTGGTGGCCAACGGCAACGCGGGGCACCGCGGGTTGCGCGCCCCTCTGGCCGCCGCCCTGGCCCGGCACGGCCTGGGGGTCCTGCTGTTCGACTACCGCGGATACGCTGGCAACCCGGGCAGTCCCAGTGAGGACGGGCTGGCCGAGGACGCGCGTGCAGCGAGGACGTTCCTTGTCGAGGAGGCCAGCGTCCGACCCGAGGCGTTGATCTACTACGGCGAGAGCCTGGGCGCTGGGGTCGTTATGCGCCTCGCGGGGGAGCATCCACCGGCCGGCCTCGTTCTACGGTCACCGTTTACTTCCCTGGCCGACGTGGGCCAGGTGCACTACCCGTTCCTCCCGGTCCGCGCGCTGCTGCGGGACCGCTACCCCGTGCTCGAGGCGGTGTCCCGGATCGACGTGCCGACGGTAGTCGTGCTCGGCACGTCCGACAGCATCGTGCCGCCGGAGCAAAGCCGCGCCGTCGCGGAGGCGGCGCCAGGGCTGCAGCGGCTGGTCGAGGTCGCCGGTGCCGACCACAACGACCTCGCCCTGCTCAACGGCAGGCAACTCGTCGAGGCAGTTGTCGACCTTGCCGACGAGGCTCGTCCCTGACAGCCCGACGAAATCTGGGTGCGTTCCATCGGTGTATCTCAAACGTGAGACGGCTGCCGCCTTCGATCAATCGGTCGGGATGGCAGGCGCCACATCGGCGTGCCCGAAGTCCTCCCACTTGAAGACCAGGTTGACCCCGAGTTGGGTGGAGTTTCCGGCTCTACGTCCTGTTCTTCATGGAGGTGGACGGCGGCGGGTGCATCTGGCCGGGATCACCGCCCACCCCACCGGCGGGTGGGTCATCCAGGCCGGGAGGAACATGATGATGGGCCTCGGCGACCCGGGACCGCTTCCGCTTCCTGGTCTGGGACCGGGACGTGAAGTTCACGGCTTGCTTCGACGCGGTGTTTGCCGGCGTCGGGGTGGAGGTCCTGAAGATCCCGCCGCGCTCGCCTCGCGAACGCGTTCGCCGAGCGGTGGGTGCGCACCGTACGGACCGAGTGCCTGGACCGGCTGCTGATCTGGAACAATCGGCACCTGCACCGCGCGCTCACCGCCTACTTGGCGCACTACAACCGGGCCGTCCGCATCGAGGTCTGGGCCTCGACCTGCCGGTACCAGTGTCTGGCACGTGGGTGGTCCGCCGACGTGGCGGCATGATCGTCGGGGTTGATGGGCCGCCGCAGCCCTCTCCAAACGCCGGGGAGGACATCTGAACCAAACATTGTCGCGAAAGACGCCCAGGCGCGAACCACTAGTGCTGACCCTGTGTCGTGCGGTCGGGCGTGACATCATTCGTGACGCGAAATGGAGTAAACCATGGGGTTGCAGGCGCCTGGAGGGGCCGGCAGCATAACCATAGTCGCTGGTAGGGGCCAGATGAGACGGATGGCACCTCCTTAAAATCCGCTCAGTGTGCGTTCGAGTCGCACCGGGGGCCCGCCCTGCCCGGTGAGCTCCTTGCGCAGCCGCACCACCAGGTCGACTACCGGCGGCGGGGTCGCTTGGGAGCAGGTCTTCGGACGCCTTGAGCGGAGCTCGAAGGCCGCCTCGCCCTCGAGTCGGTAGCGGGCCATCAGCCGGCTGATCCAGCCCTGGCAGACGCCGAAGCTGCGGGCAACCTCGGACTGGGACTGGCCGGGCCAGAACTGATTCACAACAGGCCATCGGTCAGCTCTGGGCGTACCGACATGCTCCGACCACGCGGGGCACGGTTGTGGCGGCCGTGGGTTGGCGGTGCTCTGGGGCCGACAGTCCCTGGGACGCCGCTGTGGGCTGATGCCGTCGCGGCTGCTGGGACGGATCTGTTGCATTGAGCGAGGCCAGGCGATTACCGGACCGCCCGCGGGCAGCGCACCCAACGTCAACAACTTCATCCGAACCGACGCGTCCGGCTTCCCTGTCGGCAATGCCATCGCGACTCCGCACTCGCTGCTGCTCGGCTTCGGGTTGGATGGCGTCTCGACAGAGGCCGAACGCAACGCAGTGATGGAGCGGGCCCTCGGCCCACCTAAGCTGCGGGGCGGTGGACCGAGAAGTCGTGCCAGCGGACGTCCATCGGCTCGTGAACGGGAAACGTCCAGGCCTGCAGGGCGCCCAGCACTACCGCCAGCGACGTGAACCCGTCGGTGCGGGCGTGCAGCCCGTCCGCCACCAGGGCGGCCGACCCGATCTCCCGGCCCACCCGAATCCGATAGACGGCGACCAGCTCGTTGCCGGCAAACCCGACCAGCCCGGCGGCCACCACGACCCACGCGTGCGTCAACGGTTGCGGGTCGGCCAGCCGGCGCAGCGACTCCCACCCCGCGAGCACCGCCGACAAGGCGATCACGGCGACGATGAACACGCCCGCCAGATCCTCGGCACGGCCATACCCATAGGTGTAGCGGCGCGACGGGCGACGTGACCCGAGCGCGAACGCCACCCACAGCGGCACCGCGGTCAGCGCGTCGGAGAAGTTGTGGATCGTGTCCGCCAGCAGCGCGACCGAACCGGTGAGCCAGACGATCACCGCCTGCACCGCGGCGGTCAGGCCCAGCGCGACCAGGCTGATCTTGACCGTGCGGATGCCCTGCCCGCTGGTCTCCAAAGCGGAGTCGACCGAGTCCGACGCGTTATGGCTGTGCGGACGGAACAGTTCGCCCGCCCAAGCAAGCAACCCAGACGAACGTCCGTGCCCGGAGCCGTGCTCGTGGTTGTGTCCGTGTCCGTGGTCGTGCGGTGCGTCGGTCACGACGACTCCCTGTCCCCGGAAGCGCGGGGCTCATGCCGCGCTGCCCATGGATTTCAGCCACAATGCGCGGAACTGCTGCAGCGCACCAATCTGGACGGTCGAACGCTGGGGCTGGTTCCGTACGCGCGCAACGCATCCACTTCGCAACGAGTCAGAAGGGTACGGGCAGAAACGGCTGGCGCCGTCGGTGGTCCGGATCCAGACCACCGCCGAGGGCAGCCGCCGACGCGCTTGCGGAGGCGGCGGTGTCGCTGCACCGCCGCCTCCACCACCAATTGCTCCGGCGGAGCGTGTTACGCGACCGCTCTCATCGGGTCCGCCGTCGAAATCTCCGGTGCTGGCATCGGCCGGTCTTGCGCCGGTGTTCGGAATGCGAACCAGAAGATCCCGTGGGCGGCGGCGTCGCTCATGTCGTCGAGCACGTCAAGGTTGACCCGTTCGATGACGTCTCCCGGGGAGTTGATGAGGTCGTCGTACGGTTCGCCGGCGGTGCCGCCGTACGCGGCCGCTTGTGCCTCGGTCTTGATGCCGGTGGCACCGCTGAACAGCCCGCCCGCGGGCACGCCCGCATCGAGGAACGAGCCGTGGTCGGAGCCGGCGGGGACCAGCGGCGACGGGTCGTGCGGCAGACCGACCGAGTCGAAGTAGTCGTTGAAGACCTCGGTCGCCTCCGCCGACGCGGCCGGGGTCCCGTCGTCCGGCTGCGGGGTGAAGACGAACGGGTAGCCGTTGATCGACGCGATCACGTCGAAGTTGAGGTACATCTTGATCTTGTCGAGCTCGGACTGGGTGAGCGTGCTCACGTAATGCGCGGACCCGAGCAGGCCGAGCTCTTCGGCTCCCCAGAACGCGAAGCGCAGCTTGTTGGGCGGCTCGATCCCCAGTTCGGCCATCTGGATGGCGGTCTCCAGGATCGCCGCCGTGCCGCTCGCGTTGTCGTTCATGCCCGGCGAGTCGATCACGGAGTCCAGGTGGGCGCCCGCCATCATGACGCTTCGCGGGTTGCCCTCGGGAGTCTCGGCGAGGACGTTGTAGGTCTCACGAATCTCCGAGATGGTGTCGGTGAACACCCGGACGATGGTCTCCCCGGCCTGGGTGTTGGCGTAGAGCTCTGCCCCGACCGCGAACGACGTGCCGACGACCGGGATGGTTATGCCGGGCGTGACCAGGGTGCCGGCGAGCAGCCCGTCGCGGCCGGGCTGGCCCTCATTGAAGATGATCACCGCGCTGGCGCCTGCTGCCTCGGCGTTCGTCGCCTTTATGAAGAACGTGCACGTCCCCCGCTGGATCAAAGCGACGTTCCCCGGCGTGAATCCGGCGAAGTCACTGGCCTCGCAGCCGCTTGTCGACGTGTTGGCCGCCGCCCCGGGTGGGATCGTGACGTCCACCGCCTGCAGCGCCGCGGTCGCGTCACCGGAACCCGACTGGGTCATCGTCAGGAAGTCGGTGCCGTTGACGAAGTCCTTCGGGTCGGGCGATATCCGCTGCAGCTCGGACGGGCTCAGCTCATCGAAGAACGCGAAATCGAACGGCTGGATGGTGATCTCGTAGCCCAGCGGCTCGAGCAGCCCGACCACATAGTCCACCGAGGCCTGATACCCCGGCGTGCCGGAGGCCCGCTCACCGTCGTTGGCGGTGGCGATGTCGTTGAGCGCTTCCATGTGCCCAAAGACCGCGTCGACAGTGACGGCATCGCGCAAGGCCGAACTGTCCGGGTCCGGTTGCGCATTGACGGCCGGGACGGTTGTTCCGACCACAGCCACCGCGACCGCGCCGACGATTGAGGCGCGGGTCAGGAGGTGTCTTCTCATCGTTGGGTTCCTCCAAATCTGATGACGATGACGGCCCTCACCGATCAGGGCTTATACCCTTCGACTTGTTGAGGTGCGTATGCGACGGCTGGCCACGCGGTAGGCGGTATAGCCTCCCCAGCCGCTGCCGCCCCAAGGGCGCTCGGCGGTCCACCGGACCTGCTGGATCGTCGCATGGCGTCGCCCCCTTGGCCTACCACTCTGGATTGCACCCGTCAAGGCTGTCGAGCGCGAGCAGAGCAGCGCGACGACGGGTACGCCCCGGAATCTGTCAGCCCGTCCAGGACTGCGCGGTCGGACAATCCACGAGGCGACGACCGCTCTGTTCGAACTCCCACTTGGCGAGCCAGCGCAGGATCAGGTCGTCCCACTCGCCGAGCTCCACGCCTGCGGCTGTGCTGGCGGCGTCACATGGCTTCGGCGTTGACCCGCCGAGACCATCGAGGTCTACGTCCGCCCCGGGGGAATGTGCGGGTCTAACAGCAAGGCCCAGCGGATAGCCGCAGCAAAGACGGCAACCACATGAACCCTCTACGGCGAGAGCAGCGGACGTGGCATGGTTCGTGGCATGAAATGACGTCAACCACGGCTGGCAGGTGGGGGTGGTGAGGGATGCGGTGTGAGCATAGTCGCAGGTAGAGGCCATAGTCGCCGCTATGCTGCGGCCTTAAAATCCGCCCAGTGTGGGTTCGATCCCCACCGGGGGCACCTCACCGTTTGTGTGCGCTCGGTTGATCCTCATCCAACCCCGGCTCACGCTGGGCCGACACCCGGCGATGCCGCGCCCAACCGTCAGGGATCACCAGCCGTATCCGGCTCTGTAGGTCACGTCCGCCAGAACAGTCTGACCCGCCGTGTTCGGGTGGAAGTAGTCCCACTTGCTGACCTGACTGAGTGTGAACGGATAGGAGAAGACCGCGTTGCCGTCGAAGAGGCATTGCCTGTACTCGCTGCACACTTCGGCCAGGACCGCGTTGAAATCGATCACTCGCTGCTGTACGCGATCCCGCCGGTCGACGTCCGCTGCTGCGGTCGAGAGAGGGTTCGCGAGCATCGACTGACATATGTTGCCCAGGTCCCATGCAGTGCGGGCCGCCCACGAATTCTTGCCGACGTACCAGAGCCGCTTGATGTCCGGGATGCTCGCCACAAAGATGCTGGCGCGCGGTAGGCCGGTGTCCAACGTGGTCATCGCCGTCCGTAGGCGAGACTCGAACGCGTCAACGGTGGTCATCGTCGACTCGGCCGAGGTGCAGGCGTCGTTGGCGCCGATGAGGATGGTCACGTACTCGACGTTCTGCGACACGGCAAGCTGAGCCTGGCGATTCAGATCGGAAACCCTGGCACCGCTCCTCGCATCGTTGTGAGCATGGCCGCTCATCGCCGGATTGGCGGCAACGATGCGCAGGTAGTGACTGTTGACCGGGCCATAGCTACCTGTCGACCACGAGCGGCTGACGCAGTCCAGATACCAGCCGCAGGCGTTGAACCCGCGGGTCATCGAGTCGCCCAGCGATGCCATCGAATCAGGAACGGGGTTAGCCGTCGCAGTTACCGGCACTGTCACCGCTGTCACCGCGGCCATGAGGAAGGCAAGGAAACCGGTCAGCAGCGACTTGAAGGCGTGTCGGGGAGTCATGTATTGCCTCCTTCAGAATGACGAAGGTGGCCTTACCCCCAAGGCATGGCCGCAAAACCGGTCCAGGTGTGGACCACGGCGTTGGGTTCAGCGGCGAAGCCTTGGGCCGCGCGAGCGCGAGGCCACGTCGACGTACACGTCGACCTGGCCCGGAATGGGAAGACTAGGGTCTTCACTCTGAGTCGGTCAGCTGACGCATTGGAAGAGGACGCGATGCAGGCCTCCGCCGCACCGGGGGAGAAGCGGGGAACGTTCGATGTCGCCGACTTCGCCGACGAGCTCGCGGCCGCCGGCGCGAACCGAGAGATCGGCACCTCGCTGTTGTTCGAGAACGACCACGTCCGGGTGTTCGAGGTACGGCTGGAGCCGGGCGAGCGCGGGCCTTTCCACGTGCACGACTGCACCTACTTCTGGACGGTCGTCGAGCCCGGCCGCGGCTTACAGCGGTTCGCGGACGGCACCTACGTGGTCCGTGACTACGCGCTCGGTGACACGACGTACCTGGTGCACTCGGAAGACGACGCGCTCGTGCACGACCTGGAGAACGTCGGCAGCTCGACGCTTCGCTTCGTCACCGTCGAACTGAAGCACTGACGCTCGTGCCGTCCGAAGGGCCGCGTGTCGCCGTCATCGGGGGCTCGCTCGGCGGCTTGATCACCGCATTGCAGCTCGGCGACGTGGGCTGCGACGTCCAGGTCTTCGAGCGCTCGACCGTGCCGCTCGAGGGTCGCGGCGCCGGGATCGTGCTACATCCGGTGACGATCCGCTATTTCGAGGAGCACGGTCTGCTCGACCTCGGTCGCGTCAGCTCCTCGGCGCGGATCCTGCGCTACCTGACCCGGGCGGGCGATGTCCTGCTCGAGGAGCCGATCGTCTACCGCTTCACGTCCTACGCCACCCTGTACGCGGCTCTTGTCGACTTCATCGAACCGGAGCGCTACCACCTCGGCAAGGACCTGGCCGGGTTCGACCATGTCGGCGAGGAGGTGGTGGCACGGTTCGCCGACGGTGACGCCTACTCCTGCGACCTGCTCGTGGGCGCGGACGGGATCCGTTCGACCATACGGAGCCTGCTGTTCCCAGATCTCCGGCCCTCCTACGCCGGCTACGTCGGGTGGCGCGGGACGCTCCCGGAGGACCGGCTTCCCGCTCGTCCTCGGAAGGAGCTCCGCGACGTGCTCACATACCACGTCGGCGAGCGGACGCACGTGCTCTCCTACGAGATCCCCGCCACCGAGGGCGGGGGCCGCTCGATGAACTGGGTCTGGTACCGCAACCTGCCCGACGGTGGGCCGTTGGAGGCGCTCCTCGAAGATCGCTCCGGGCTGAGTCATGACCTCTCGTTGCCTCCCGGCGCGGTCGGGGACGACCACATCGAGGAGCTGCGAGAAGCCGCGGGCGACCTGCCTCCCGCTTTCACGGAGCTCGTGCGCGCGACCCCTTCGCCCTTTGTCCAGGTGATCGTCGATCTTGAAGTGCCGGAGATGGTGCGAGACCGCGTATGCCTGGTGGGTGACGCCGCATTCGCACTGCGGCCCCACATCGCCGCGGGCACAGCGAAAGCTGCCGCCGATGCCCGGGCGTTGGCGGAAGAGATCGATAAGGCGGGCGGCGCCGTGCCGGCGGCCCTCCGGGCATGGGAGCCAGGGCAGCTGGCGCTCGGCCGGGCAACCACGGCCCGGGCGCGCGAGGTGGGGGAGCAAGCCCAGATCATGTGTACGTTCCGCCCTGGCGATCCGGCGGTCGCCTTCGGCCTGTACGCGCCGAAAGACGGGAACTTCCCGGTGCAAGGCTAGACCGCCCGAGGCAAAGTTGTACATAATGTCGCATACATGCATGGGCAACCCACCTTCCGGACGCCCGGTGAACCGGCAGGGACAGGGCCGATGACCAGGGGGGATGGGATGGCGGACCGGAACAGCGGCGGCGTGGTGATCGACGTTCACGCCCATGTGATGACGCCGGAGGCGGAGGAAATCGCTGCCCCGCTATTCACCCCCGAAAGGGACCCGTTCATCGCCTATTCCGGCCCGGTGAGCGACGCCTACAACAGGATGCACTTCGCGGAGATCCTGCCGAACCTCACACAACCGTCGCAGCGGCTCCGGGACATGGACCGGATGGGTGTGGACATCCAGGCGATCTCCGTGGTGCCACCACAGTACTTCTACTGGGCCGAGCCGGACGTCGGCGCGCGACTGTCCGGGATGGTGAACGACCGGTTGTTCGAGATCGTCCAGGGCCATCCGGATCGGTTCGTCGGTCTTGGCACGGTTCCCCTGCAAGACATCGATCTCGCGCTGGGTGAGCTCGAACGAGTCGTGGGTGAACTCCGGTTCTCCGGCCTGGAGATCTGCACCAACGTGAACGGGATCGATTTCGACCACCCTCGGTTCGTTCCCTTCTTCGAGAAGGTCGTCGAGCATGATCTGCTCCTCGTCGTCCACCCGAACGGCTTCACACACGGCGAGCGGCTCGCCAACTACTACCTGATCAACACCCTGGGCATGCCGATGGACTCGACCGTGTTCATTGCACGGATGATCTTCGGCGGGGTCATGGAACGCTTTCCAGACCTCAAGGTCTGCGTGACCCACGGTGGCGGATATCTGCCGTTCTACGCGGCGCGCTTCGACCACGCGTACGAGGCCCGGGACGACTGTCGCGAGCACATCACCCGGGAGCCCAGCTCCTACCTCGCGCAGATGTACTTCGACACGATGGTGTTCGATCCCACGATGATCGCCACGCTGGTGAAGCGATGGGGCGCCGACCACGTGCTCCTGGGCACCGACTATCCGTACGACATGGGGGAGGCGGATCCGCTCGGCTTGCTGGCGAAGGTCGAGGATCTCGCAGACAGGGAACGAACCTTGATCGCGGGCGGCAACGCCGCGAGACTGCTCGGCCTCGAGCCCTGAGACGATTCGAGCAGCTACGGGTCAGTTCAGGCGACCGGTGTCACCGCCGTACCAGTCCACACCTTCGGGCGCCACTCGCACAGTCACCGTCCGCAGGTGCGTGAAGTCGTGGAAGGACTCCCATCCGCCCTCCCGTCCACTGCCGCTGTCCCGAACCCCGCCCCACGGAGCCGCGGGGTCCAGCCGGTGATGGTCGTTCACCCACACCAACCCGTGCGACGAACGCCCGGCGACCCGGTGCGCCCGCGCGACGTCGCGGGTCCAGATCGAGGACCCGAGGCCGTACGGGGAGTCGTTGGCCATGCGCACCGCGTCGTCCTCGTCGTCGAACGGGACGACGGTGGCGACCGGACCGAAGATCTCCTCCCTGGCGCAGCGGCTCTCGTTGGTGAGGCCCACGATCACGGTGGGCTCGACGAAGAACCCGCCCTCGAGCCCGGCGATCTCGGGAACACCCCCACCGGCCGCGATCGTCCCGCCCTCCTCGCCGCCGAGCTCCATGTAACCCAACACGCGCTCTCGCGCCGCGTGCGAGATCAGCGGACCGAGCTGTGTGTCGGGGTCGAACGGGTCACCTATCCGGATCGACCGCGCGATCGCCGCCAGAGCATTGACGAAGTCGTCGTGTATCGAGCGCTGTACCAGCAGCCGGCTGCCGCAGATGCACGTCTGACCGGCCGCGATGAACGCCCCGAAGGCGACCCCCTTCGCGGCTTCCTCGATGTCGACGTCGTCGAACACCATCACCGGCGTCTTCCCGCCGAGCTCGACGGTGACCTTGGCGAAGCGCTCGGCCGCCGCGCGGGAAACCGCCCGCCCGGCCGCCGTGCCACCGGTGAACGTGATCTTGCCGACGTCCGGGTGGGCGGAGAGGCGGCCGCCCGCGACGGCACCGATGCCGGGAGCGACGTTCAGCACGCCGGCGGGGATGCCTGAATCCAGAGCAATCCGGCCGAACATCAGGCTGGTGAGCGGAGTGAGCTCGGAGGGCTTGAGGACGACGCTGTTCCCCGTGGCGAGCGCGGGCGCCAGGCCCTTCGAGCCGATCATCATCGGGTGGTTGAACGAACTGAGGATCCCCACGACCCCGATCGGGAACCGCGACGTATATGTGTGGTACGGCCCTGGCATCGGGATCACGTCCGTGCGGTCGGCCATCAGCAGCGCGGCGTTGTACCGGTACCACTCGGGCAGCCGGCCGAGCTGTGCCCGGGTCTCGGCGATCGGCCTTCCGTTGCAGAGCGTCTCGATCTGGTAGAGATCGTCGATCCGTGCTTCAACCGCGTCTGCGAAGGTGTTCAGGGCGCGCGCTCTTGCGGCGGGCACCATCTGGCTCCAGGTTCCGTCCTCGAAGGCCCGACG
The DNA here is from genome assembly GCA_036845485.1 of Jiangellaceae bacterium. Lineage (GTDB taxonomy): Bacteria > Actinomycetota > Actinomycetes > Jiangellales > Jiangellaceae > DAIUDS01. The sequence continues at coordinate 48,432 of DAIUDS010000001.1, read as the reverse complement.
GCCGGCGGCGACGGCGGCGTCAATGTCCGCAGCGCCAGCCGCGGCAACGTCGCAAACCTGGTGGCCAGTGGAGGGATCGGTCACCGGCAGGCGCTTGCCGTCCGCGGCGTGCCTCCACGTGCCGCCGATCAGCAGCTCGCGGGGCACGTCGATCCTGGCAATGACCTGCGTGCCGCGGCTTTCCGCAGCCACTCGTTCCTGTTCTATCGCCATCGTCAGCTCGCGATCTCCGCTGCCCGAGCGGCGTCGACCTCTTCCTGCATCGTCTCGAACTGGCGCAGGAGCTCGGCCTGCGCCATGGCGACGTCGGTGTCGGAGGCGCGCCGTGGGTGCGGGAGATCGATGGGGACGTCGGCGTAGAGGCGGCCGCCCGGCGCCAGCATCAGCACCCGGTTCGACAACTGGACCGCTTCGGTGATGTCGTGGGTCACGAAGAGCACGGTCTTCTTTTTCTGAGCCCAGATCTCCTGGAGCTGTTCGCGCAGCCCTCGAGCCGTGATCGCGTCGAGATGGCTGAACGGCTCGTCCATCAACAGGAGGTCCGGCTCGACGGAGAAGGCCCGCGCGATGCCGACCCGTTGCTGCATGCCTCCGGAGAGCTGCGAAGGGAACTGATCCGCCGCGTTCGGCAGACCCACCATCCGTAGATAGGTAATTGCCCGGTCCCGGGCCTCGGCGGGGCTCCCTTCGATCACGTAGAGCATGTTCTGCATGACGGTCCGCCACGGCAGCAGCCGCGGCTCCTGGAAAACATAGCCGAGCCGAGCCGGCCGCTCGCCCTCGGAGACCGAGACACTGCCGCCCGTGGGCTCCTCGATCCGGGACAGGATGTTCAGCAGTGTGCTCTTGCCGCACCCGGAGGGACCGACGACCGTGACGAAGACATGACCGCCGATCTCGAAGCTCAAGTCCTCGATCGCCGTGGTGGACCGCGATCGGCGCTCGATCGCCGGGAAGGTCTTGCTCAGATGCTTCACCTGCAGGGTGGCCACTCGGTTCCCTCCTCTCGCCTCGATCTTTCCCTACGCGCCCCGGACCCCAACGTCGATCTCCTCCGCCTGGCGCTCGGTGACGGTCAGCTGTGCGTCGCGCCAGCGGAAGGCCCGGCGTTGGAGCCGGACAAGCACCAGGCGGTCCAACAGCACGATGAACCCGATGAACAAGATCACCCACCCGACGAACCCCCGGTACCGGTTCGCGTCGTACCAGTACCGGCTTCGCCAGCCGACGCCATCGCTGGCGGAGAACCACTCTCCCAGCAGGACCGCGTTCCAGCCGACGATAACCGCGAACCGGAAACCGGCGAACAGGTAGCCGGTCACCGCCGGGATCTGCAGGTGACGCAAGCGCCGGTACCGGGACACGTGATAGGCGCCCGACATCCGCCTGAGATCCCTCGGGATCGCCTGGATCCCCTGGACCACGTTGATGGCGACGAAGGGAAACGCGGAGAGGAACGTGGTGATCACGACGGCGTCGTCTCCTAGGCCCATCCACATCTGGGTGAGGAATGCCCAGATGATCGCGGGCAAGGCCACCAGCACCAGCAGCGTGTCCTTCAGCAGCGCTTCCGCGAGCTTCGACCCGCCGATCACGACGCCGGTCACGACGCCGAGGACCATCGAGATCGCGATCCCCAGGGCGAACCGTGGAATGGTTGCAGCGAAGGGCTCGAGGAACTCGCCGCGCACGATGCCGCCGTGGCGTCCGCCGGTCACCTCGATCCAGAGGAAGCGGAACACCTCGACCGGTCCGGGGAAGCGATCCTCGTAGAGCGCCACGAGCTGCCAGAGCGCGAGCAGGAAAAGGTAGCTCGCCAGTCGCGCGACCAGGTCGGAACGCAGGAATCGGCCGATCGAGGCGAGCAGCCCCTCCGACCGCGGCGGCGACACGATTGCCTGGCTCACCGATTCTCCTCCAGCCGCCAGCGGAAGAGGTACCGCTCCAGCCGCGCGAGCAGGAACCGCTCGACCAGGATCATGAAGATGATGAACAGCAGGACCCAGGCGAGGGTTCCGGAAATCGAGAAGTCCTCGAATTCCCGGCGGATCTGGAATCCGACGCCGGAGGAGGCGCCGAAGACCTCCGTGAGTTGCTCCACCTTCCAGGCGAGCGCGAACGAGAGACGGACACCGGCGAAGGCGAAGGGCGCCACAGACGGGATCAGCACGTGGCGGACGACCAGGGCGCGACGGCGCCTGAAGGCATCGCTCATCTGCACCAGTTGGCGGTCGACGGAGTCCAGCCCCTCCGCCACGTTGATTGCGATGTAGGGCATCGCCACGAGGCCGACGGAGATCACCGGCCCCAGGATCGAGATGCCCAGGATCACGAGAGCCATGACCGCGTAGGTGATGCCAGGAATGCTGCCGGCGATCATCACCATGTCGTGGAAGAACGCTCGCCACCAGCGGCTGGTGCCCATCAGGTACCCGACGGGGAAGCCGATCAGCAGCGCCAGCCCGAATCCGTAGCCCAGCCGGAGGATCGTGGGGACGAATTGCTCGACAAAAGCACCCGACCGGACGATCTCCCACATCTCCTGCCCGATCTCGAGCGGGGGTGGGAGCAGGAACTCGCCGACGACGAACTCGGAGAGGAGGCTCCATACCAGGAGGAACCCGCCGACACCGATCAGCAGGCCGGCGACCCCACGCACGCGGCGCCGCCCGGCGAGCGACAGGTGGGCACTCCCTCGCGGGCCGCGCACGCCGGTCGTCGAACTCATGCGCCGCTCTCCCTGCCGCTCACGTCCCCGGATCGGGTTCGACCACTAAGGCGCTTCGACCACGTCGAACCGCGGGCTTTCGTCAGACTCGGAGAGACCGGCGTCGGCGAGCATCGGGAAGATCATCGACTCGGTCTCGACCCACTCGTCGTCGAGGTACACGGTCTCGACGAACCAGTCGTGCTGACTGAGATAGTCCTTGATGAAGGCGATCTCCTCGGGGGTCTCGACGGCGAAGTGCTGCGGATAGCTCTCGATGATCTCGTCCTGGTTTGCCTGCCACTCCTGGATGCCGCGCTCCCACATCGACAGGAAGAACTCGACCTCGTCGGGGTGGTCGTCGTACCAGTCCGTCGGCGCCATGAAGATGTTGATCATCGGTCCGTCGTGGTCCGGTGCCTCGGCCACCTCCGCGTAGAGATCGGCCGCTGTCCTCCCGTCGTACAGGACGCGGACGTCGCCGTTCAGCAGCGGTGGGACGTTGAAGTCCGGCAGCACCAGCGCGCCGGCCACTTCATGATCAGCCGCCAGTGCCCCGGTGTTGGTGAGGTCGGCAACCACGAGCTCGAAGTCGCCGCCGCCAGTCCGGAAGTCCAAGCCGTACATCTCGTTGGCGAGCACCCCCCAGACCACCGTGGAGGACACCGAGTCCCAGACGGCGATCTTCTCGCCCTTCAGGTCCTCGAGCGTCTGCGCGTCGGAGTCGGCCGGCACGACGAGGATGCTCCGGTCGATGTTGTACTTGCCGAATACCGTGGCTGGGTTGCCGGTCTCGTCCTCGAGGAGCGGCACCTCGAACGACGCGATCGAGACGACGTCCGCGTGCCCACCGGCGTAGAGCCCGAACTCGTCCCAGCTCGCCTGCTCGACGACCCTGATCCCGGACTCGGACTCCATCTCTTCGCGGATGCCCGAGTCTTTCAGGTAGTCCCACACCGGGTCGGGGGCGAAGGTGAAGCGGATGATGCCCTCTTCTGCGGTGTCCCCGCCGCCGGAAGCACCGTCCCCACCGTCGTCGTCCCCGCATGCCGCCGCAACGAGGGCGAGCACGCTCATCATCGTCAACGTGCGGACGATCCCGGCCTTGCGCTTGATCCTCATCGGCCCGCGTCCTCCTCTGGTCCGGACCTCCCAGACCTCATCCGAGGCCTTCCACGTCGTGAAACCGCGTCGTCGACTATGCTTGGCCGACTATATACTATGTGCAGCCCAGCAAAGGTTGCAGACTCAGAACTTCCCGATTGCGCGAAGCCCGCTGAAAACCAGCGTGTCCACCGATGCCTGTGCCGCTGTCCACGGATCCATGGCCCGGGTGGACACGAGGAACCGTTTCATCTCCCGGAGAGAGAACGCATCGACCGCCGCGAGCCGCTCGATCCGCTCGTCTACTCGCTCGGCTACCGCGTCGGGCGAGACGACCTCGGTCAGGAGGCCGGCCGCGAGTGCGCGCGGCGCGTCGATCGCGTCCCCCGTGGAGACCATGTCGTAGAGCAGACGCACCGGCATCTGGAAACGCGCCCAGCTGAGCACGACGGCCGGGGCGAAGCCCGCCTTGATCTCTGGGAACGCGAACGTGGCCGTCTCGGCGGCGACCGCGATGTCGCTGGCACCGATCATCCCGGCACCGAAGCCGGCCGCGCTCCCGTTCACCTCGGTGATCACGGTCAAGGGCGTCGTACGAAGGGTCTCGTTCACCGTGACGATCCGACGAGCTGTGCTCCGGAGCTCGTCCGGCGACGCGCCGCCCTTCGCCCGGCCCATGCAGAACACGTCACCCTCGGCTCGTAGTCGAACGAACCGCACCTCCCCACCGCGGCCGGCCTCCTGGATCCCGTCGACCAGGGCGTCCATCATCTCGGGCGAGAACAGGTTGCCCTCGCCGGAGTCGATGGTGATCGTCAGGGTGTGACCCGAGGTCTCGAGTCGTAGTCCCTCGACCATGGTTCGATCCTCCTTCCGAGCACGGCGAGTACCGCCAGGAGCAAAGGATGGCGAGGTCGATCAGTCGGCCCCTCTGGCGGCGAGAAATGCCGTCAGATCCCGAGAGGCGTTGCGCAGATGGGCGCGGATCGCGCGTTTGGCGGCGGTGGCGTCCCCCCTCACGCACGCATCGAGGATCTCCTGGTGTTCCTCGTTCGCCCGCTCGGAGAGCGGGCGTGAAGCGACGAACATGTGGATGTAGGGAGCCGACGCGTCACGGATGTTGCCGATCAGCGTCGACAGACGGGGACGAGCGGCGCGCTCGTAGATGCGCAGGTGGAACTGATCGTTCAGCTTCAGCCACTTCCTGGCGTCCTCAGTCCGCCGCATCCGGTCGATCAGCGCAGCCAGGTCGCGGGCGTCCTCCGCCTTCAGCCGGGGGATCGCATGGGTGACCGCAAGCGACTCGAGGGCCTCGCGGATCTCGTAGAACTCGAGAACGTCGTCGACGCTGGGATGAAAAACGACGGCTCCTCGGTGCGGATCGATCCGCACGAGCCCCTCGGCCTGCAGCCGCGCAAACGCCTCGCGGACCGGGGTCGTGCTCACGCCGAGGCGCTGTGCGATGTCGTTCTGGCGAAGGCGGGTTCCGGGCGCGAGCGTCCCGTGCTGAATGTCAACCCGGAGACGCTCCGCAACCATTCTGGTGGTGGTGTCCCGCCCGATGGTGGCCTGTCGATTTGCCATGGCGTCAGGTTCCACGACCGGTACCGGACACTCTCCGGTCCTGGGGGACAGCCGTAGCTTTCCCCGCCACGTCCAGCACCGCCCTGCCCACGACCGATCCCGCCTCGAGCGCCTGGAACACGTCGTTCACCTCCTCCAGTGGCCGAACCAGCCCGACCACCGTGGAGATCAGGCCTCGTTCGACGAGAGACACGGCCTTAGTGAGGTCGTCCCGATGCGCGTACCGCGATCCCACGTAGTCGATCTCGTCGAGAACAAACCGCGGCGTCGGCACGGTGAGCGACGAGGTGGGCGTGTACCCGACGCCCACGACGCGGCCACCGGGTCGCACGAGCCGACGGGCGAGCTCGAGCGTGTCGTCGTGGCCGACGGTGTCGACGACTACGTCCACGCCTTCACCATCCGTCTCGCCGGTCAGCGCCCGGATCGCGTCTTCGTCGGCGGCGTCCCGTGCGTCGAGTTCGAGGTCTCGCGCAGCCGCGAGGGTGGGCTCGTGCAGGTCGAAGCCCACGATCCTGGCCCCCGAGGCACGCCCGACCTGCGCCGCGTGGATGCCGACGCCACCGAGCCCCACGATCGCCGCCGTCATACCCGCCCTCACCCCGCCCCGCGTCACGACCGCTCGGTACGAGGTCCCGAGGGCACAGGACATCGGCGCCGCCTGGACGGCGTCGATGCCATCGGGGATCGGCACGAGCCGGCCGACGGGGACCGCGAGCCGTTCGGTGAATCCGCCCGGATCCGTGAATCCGGTCCAGGCCACCATCTGCCGACAGAGGGTCTCATCGCCCCGCCGGCAAGCCAAGCACCGGCCGCAGGGCCAGTAGTGGTAGACGACGGCGCGCATCCCATCCGGGACCAGGCCGGGTGGGTCAGCGGCCAGGACTCGGCCGAATATCTCGTGACCGGGCACGTGAGGTAGCGGGAGGTTCGCGCTGTACGGCATGTGCCCGCGCGAAGTCTTCACGTCGCTGAAGCACACGCCGCACGCCAGGACCTCGAGGATCGCGTATCCGGGGATGAGCTCGGGCTCGGGCACCTCGATTCGCTCAAGAGGTTCTCCGTACCCGGTGATGGCCATCGCCCGCATCGTCGATCCTTCCACGCTCGGAGCCGGGATGGTTCCGGGTGCTAGTTACATATAGTATATGAACTTTACTCGGGTCCCGCGGACAGAGGGGCGGCACCATGGCCCGTTATGTGAAGGAGCGGACGGGAATCTCTGCGGAGACATGGGCCGAGATCCGCGCGACGGTGAGCGAGATCCTGTCGGCGGTTGAGCGCGAAGGCGAGCCGGCGGTGCGTCGCTATTCCGAGCGGTTCGACGGGTGGAGCCCGCCCTCGTTCCGCGTCTCCCCAGAGGATGTCTCCGCCGCAGAGGGTGCTCTCTCCGAGGAGCTTCGTGATCACGTGGCGTTCGCCCAGGCGCAGGTCCGTAAGTTCGCCGAGCTTCAGCGGTCCACCCTGGTCGACCGGGAGTGGCAGACCCTGCCCGGTGTCACGCTCGGGCAGCGCTTCATCAGGGTTGACTCGGTCGGCGCGTACTCACCGGGCGGGCTGTATCCGCTCATCGCGTCGGCGATCATGACAGTCGTGACGCCGAAAGTCGCCGGCGTCCCCCGGGTCGTCGCCTGCGCGCCTCCGCGGGGCCCCGCCGGAATGCACCCGCCACAGCTCTACGCTATGGCGACCTCGGGCGCTGACGAGATCCTCTGCATCGGCGGAGTGCAGGCGTTCGCCGCGATGGCGTTCGGGTTCGGAGACCTGGCGCCGGTCGACATGCTCGTCGGCGCCGGCAATGCCTACGTCGCCGAGGCGAAGCGGCAGCTGTTCGGAGCCGTCGGGATCGACCTGCTCGCCGGGCCGACCGAGGTGATGGTCCTCGCGGACGACTCCGCCGATCCCGACATCGTGGCCGCAGACCTGCTCGGTCAGGCCGAGCACGGCCCGAACTCACCGGCCACCCTGGTCACGACGTCTGAGGAACTCGCGCGTCAGGTGAGCGACGCGGTGGACGCTTGGCTCGACGGGGAGTGGCCGACGAAGGAGATAGCAGGCGCCGCGTGGCGCGACCACGGCGCGATCATCGTGTGCGAGGACGACGAGGAGGCCGCGAAAGTCGCCGACGACATCGCCCCCGAGCACCTCGAGATCCAGACCGAGGACCCTGACTGGTACCTCAAGCGGATGAGTTCTTACGGCACTCTCTTCCTCGGGACGCACGCGACGGTGGCGTTCTCCGACAAGGCGATCGGCACGAACCACGTGCTGCCGACGCGCCGCGCGGCTCGCTACACCGGCGGTCTTTGGGTCGGCAAGTTTCTCAAGGCCGTCACGTACCAGCGCGTGACGGCCGAGGGATCGGCGCGGGTGGCGGAGACAACCGCCGCGATTGCCGACGCCGAGTTGATGTTCGGTCACGCGCTCACGGCAAGGCTGCGGCTCGACCCGGGACGGTACCCGGACGCGCTGCCGCCAGTCCCGCCGGGACAGGGTGAGGACCAGGGTGAGTGACAGCCGGCCACTGCCGGCGCCCGTGGCCGTGGTCACTGGTGCCGGGCGGGGGATCGGCCGCGCGATCGCGCTCGCGCTCGCCGGCGCCGGCGCCGACGTGGTGCTCGCCGGCCGCGACCTATCCACGCTGGAGGCAACCGCGGAGGCCGCCGCCACCGCCGGCGTCGCGACCCTGTGCGTCCGGACCGACGTGACGTCGGAGGAGGACGTGGCAGTCCTCGGCCGTGTCTCGTACGAGCGGTTCGGTGTCGTGGACGCGGTCGTCGCCAACAGTGGCATCGGTGGCCCGAGTGGTCCCCTCTGGGAGCTCGACCGCAAGGCGTGGGACGAGACCTTCGCCGTGAACGTGACCGGCGTGTTCCTCAGTGCGCGCGCGTTCCTGCCCGCAATGCTGGCGCGGCGCCGTGGCTCGATGGTGGTAGTCGGTTCCATGACAGGAAAGCGCCCCCTCTGGGGGCGAACGCCGTACGCGGCGAGCAAGCTGGCGTTGGTCGGACTGGTCCGCACACTCGCCCTCGAGACGGCGCCGTCCGGGGTGCGGGTGAATCTCGTCTCGCCCGGACCCGTCGAGGGTGAGCGCATGGATTGGGTGTTCCGAGCGCAGGCGGAAGGGCGCGGCATCCCGGTCGAGGAGGCGCGCGCCGAGATGGTCGCGCAGATCCCGATCGGGAGGCTCGTCGAGCCCCCTGAGGTGGCGAATGCCGTGGTGTCACTCACGCTGGGGGAGCTCTCGGCGGTCACGGGCGTGGACCTGAACGTGAGCGGCGGAATGGTGATGTACTGAAAGGAGATCGGATGTCGAGGATCGTCGACCTCTCGCAGGAGATCTACACGGGGATGATGGTCTACCCCGGCCACCTGAAGACCGTGCTGTTCGACCACGTGTCGCACACAGAGACGGCGCCGCGATTCGACAGCGGGTTCTCGTTCCAGACGAAGGGTTTTCTGATGAACGACAACGGGCCGACGCACGTCGACTCGTTCAGTCACCTCGACCCCGATCCGTCGGCACCGACCATCGACGAGATGCCTCTGGAGCTGTTCTACGGCGACGCCGTGTGCATCGACGTGACCGGCGCTGAGCCCCGGACCGACATCCCGGTGTCGCGTGTCGAGCAAGGGTTGGCGGGCGCCGGACAGGAGCTGCGGCCCGGCGATATCGTCCTCTTCCACACGGGGACGGCGACGAAATTCGGCGGCACGCCCGAATACCTGATCGAGTTCCCGGGGCTTGGCGCCGACGTGGCGGACTGGATCGTCGAACGAGGCGTGAAGTCCTTCGGGATCGACACCTGTACGCCGGACAACCCGTCCAGCAGGATCTACCCGATCCACATGATGGGGAGGAAGCACCACATCACGCACTACGAGAACCTGACGAACCTCGACCAGGTCGCCGGACGCCGCTTCACCTTCATCGGCCTGCCGCTGAAGCTGAAGGGTGCGCATGGCGGCCCGACCCGAGCGGTGGCGCTGCTAGATGACTGAGACGACGGGTCCGGGCGTCGGCGATACGGCGCCGTCGTTCTCGCTGCGCAAGACGTTCGACGAGAGGGTGTCTCTCGAGGACCTCCTCGCAAAGGGACCGCTGCTCCTGGCTTTCTATGTTTTCGACTTCGGCTCCGTTTGAAGCACCGAGCTGTCCCAGTTGGGACAGGAGGCGCCTCGGGTCGAGGCGATGAGGGGACGGATCGCGGCGATCGCCGTCACGGCGACGTTCTCCCAGATGGCGTTCGCGAAGCATCTGGGCGTCCCGTTCCCGCTGCTGTCGGATTGGGGGCGGGAGACATGCGCGGCGTACGGCGTGAAGTACGACGTCTGGAAGGAGCACGACGGCCTGGCGAAGCGCTCACTCTTCGTGATCGACCGCGAAGGCACGATCCGCTACCGGTGGATGACGGACGACGCACTCGAGACCCCTGACATCGAGGAGGCACTCGAGGTCCTAGCCTCCCTGTGAGCGATCGACCTCACACTTCCCAAGAAGATCTGGCGCCAGGATCTGGTCCAGCAACCCTCCAAGTGGCTCAACCGCGAGATCCGCCGCCGCACCGACGTGGTAGAGCTAGAGACGGATGGTCATCTCCACAGTCACCTCGTCACCTGCCGAGAGGCTCCGCGGCTTGCGCACAGCGTCCTTGAGCGGCAGCAGGTAGCCGCCGTCCTTGGGGAAGAGCGACGTCTCGAAGGCGACCTCGCCGATCCGGGCCTCGACCGGGATCACGCCCCAGCCGTACGTGGCCATCGCGGCCACCTCACGGATGTCGGCGGACTCCTCGTCCGGCACGGGGACGAAGTAGTACGGCGACGGCCCGCGCCATTCGATCACCCGGCCGGTGAAGACGAGCTCCACGAGGTCAGTCTCGTTCCTCGAGGACGGCCAGGTCGCGCTGGGCGTACATGCGGTGCCACCACTCCTCGTTGAGGACGATCAGCAGGCACTCGCGGACGGGGAAGGTGTCGCCCTCGTCCGGCCAGCCGGGACCCACGAGCGGCTCGGTCCGGCTGTCGAGCTGCTCGTCGGCCAGACCGTCGACCACCCGCCGCATCATCGCCATCGCCTCCAGCCGCAAGGCGAGCGCCTCGTCGAGCGACGGGCGCGCGTCACGGTCGTGCGGCACTCCGGGCCGGTGACCCATCTGGTCCCACGGCAGGGACAGCGGGTGCCAAGGACTGGGATCGCCCAGGATGCAGCGGCCGACCCACGACTCGGTCGCGAAGGCGAGGTGGCGCAGGGTCTGGATCAATGACCACTCGCCGTCGACCGACTCGTGCAGCATCTCCGGGGGAATCTCGCCGTCGATGGTGGTGTCGACAATTTCGACGCCGCGCATCACGACCTGTTTGAGCTCACATGCCCGGAACGTCGCCCCGTTGACGCTCACCGTGGTGAACCGCGCCCCCGTCATCTCCGTGCGCTCGAACTCCTTGCCGCGGAGGTCGGTAAAGTCACTGTCGGTCATGACGGTCAGGCTAGGGCTCGAGAGCTGGCCACCAGATCACGTGGTGACGGCCTTCATCCACACGACCGTGGGCTTGACCCTCATCGGGGCTCGGCTGTGACGACACGACGGCCGTCCGGCAGACGACGCGTGAAGGCCCGTCGGTCAAGCAGTTCGAGGAGCGGGATGGCGACGCGGCGGGTTGTCTGCCATGTCTTGCGCGCCTCAGTGACCGCGAACGGTTGCGGCAATTCGCGCAGCCGCTGGGCCGCGGCCTCCACGGCCCCAGGCGCCAAGTAGATGCCGTCGGCAACGCGGACGAGGGCGCCTGTCCGCACGGTAGCGGCGAGTTCGCGCGGTCCGAGTCCGAGTTCGCGTAGACGGTTGGTCTCGAGCGCCGCCCACGGCGCTGAGGCCAGATCGGCGAGCACCGCTTGGACAGCCTCGTCGACCTCGGGCGGAAGCGGAGGCACCGTAGGTCCGGCGTGCACCTGCCCGTGGCGCACCACGAGTGGCTCGGCCACGAGTTTTGACACCAGTCGGGCCTCCGGCAGGCCGAGCCTCTGGCAGGCGACGTCGACCGGAAGCCCCGGCTGCAATGGCGACGCAACAGCATGCTCCGTCGCCAGAGCCGACAGCCGCGCACGCAGGTCCTCAGCCGTCTCGGGGTCCAGTAGCCAGACCGGGTCGTCGACCGCGCTACGCACGGCGTCGACCTCGGCCGGGCGAACCCCCATCGTGACGAGCCGAATGCGCTGGACGAGCCGCCGCCGCCGCAGCTCGGCCGCTGGGTCGGCGCGCTCGCTGTAAGACGCGAGCGCATCCGCCCGGCGGCGGCCGTCGCCGCGGCGCACAAGCTTCGGCGGGTCGACGTCGAGCACCACCAGTCCTGTGTCGACACGGTGTCGTCCCGGGTCGCGCAGCAGACACCGGTCTCCGATCCTCAGCGGAAGCGGCCGCCGCAGCAACAGGCGCGCGTGCGCGTCGCCAAGCGACCGAACCTGCACGGGCACCTGTGCCGTCCCGATGTGCAGCACCCGCTGTCGCTGCGCGCCACCCTCAACGGGTCGGCGCAGCCGGACATCCACGACGTCGACCTCGAGGTGACTGCTCGGCGTCGTGAGTGCGTCGCCGCGCCTGACATCATCGGGCGCTACACCTCGCAGGTTCACCCCCACCCGCGCGACCGCCGGCACCACTTGGGCCGGCTGCCCCAGCGCGTGGAGGCTGCGTATGCTTGCCTCGCGGCCCCACGGCAGGGCGAGCCGGTCGCCGACCCGCAGCGTTCCTGCCGGCACCGTGCCAGTGACAACAGTTCCGGCGCCCCGGATCGTGAACGATCGGTCCACCCACAACCGGACAGCCGCAGCCCGATCCGGCGTCGGCAAAGTCCTCACGAGCCGGAGCAGCGCCGCTCGCAGGTCCACCATGCGATCCCCTGTCACCCCGCTCACGGCCACGGACTCGGTGCCGGCCAAGGAGGTGCCGGCCATCCGTTCGCGCGCTTGGGCCAGCGCCGGGCCGGGTTCGGCGAGATCGCATCGTGAGATGACGAGGAGCCCATGCCGAACGCCGAGCGCGTCGAGGATGTCAAGGTGCTCCTGCGATTGTGGCTTCCATCCGTCGTCGGCGGCGACGACGAACAGCACTGCCGGCACCGGCCCAACCCCGGACAACATCGTCGGGACGAACCGCTCGTGCCCGGGCACATCGACGAATGCGATGTCCTCGCCGTCGAGCCTCGTCCACGCGAAGCCCAGGTCCAGCGTCAGTCCTCGGCGCCGCTCCTCCTCAAAGCGATCGGGTTCCATCCCCGTGAGCGCTCGGACGAGCGTCGACTTCCCGTGGTCGACGTGGCCGGCGGTGGCGATGACCTGCATCAACGGTCAGGACGGGAGGCGTGAGCCGCGGCAAGAACGGCCGTCAGCAAGTCATCGTCGCGCTCCGGAGGAACTGTTCGAAGGTCGAGCAGGCATCGGCCCCGCTCGACCCGTCCGACGACGGGCGGAACCCCCGCTGCGGCCGGCGTCCGCAACGTCTCTGCGAACGCGGTCGGTAGGGCGACCGCTGCACTTGGAAGTACGACGCCCGGCGCCCCGCCGCCGCCGACCGCGGCATTGCTGGCCACGGCCTCGGCGTCAAGACCCGCCGTGACGAGATTTCCAGCCAGCCGCTCTGCTCTCGTCCATATTTTGTCCGGCGCGGCCTCCAGCGCGGCAAGTACCGGAGGCCGATGGCCGCGCAATGTCGCCTCGAGCGCGGCAAGGGTGAGCTTGTCGACCCGGACGGCCCGCGCCATCGGATGGCGGCGTATCCGCAGGACCACGTCCGCCCGGCCGAGCAGCAGGCCGGCCTGGGGGCCACCAAGCAGCTTGTCCCCGCTCGCTGTCACGAGTGCCGCCCCGGCCCGAAGGGCACTCGCCACGTCAGGCTCGGACGGCAGCAGCGGATGGGCCGTCAAGAGCCCTGACCCGATGTCGACGACGACCGGCAATCCGAGCGTCGTCAGCTCGGCGACCGGCACCGTCGACGTGAACCCCTCAACGACAAAGTTCGAGGGGTGCACCTTGAGCACCATCGCCGTGCATGGCCCAACGGCGTCCGCGTAGTCCCGCAGCGCCGTCCGGTTCGTCGTACCAACCTCGCGCAGCACCGCACCAGTGGAGGCAACGAGATCAGGCAAGCGGAAGCCATCACCGATCTCGACCATCTCGCCACGGCTGACGATGACTTCCCGCGGCTCGGACGGCGGCGTTGCGGCGAGCGCGGAGGCCGCGAGCGCGACGGCGGCGGCGCCATTGTTGACGACGTGTACGGCCTCGGCATCGGGCACCGCCTCGGCCAGCGCGGCGAGAGCGCCGCGGCCGCGCCGCGCCCGCACGCCCGTAGTGAGGTCGAACTCGATGTCTGTGGTGCTCGAGGCAGCCGTGACGGCATCAACCGCGGCGGCGGACAGGGACGCGCGCCCGAGATTGGTGTGCAAGAGCACGCCCGTCGCGTTCACCACCGGCCGCAACGAGGAAGCGAAGGGCGGCAGCGAGGCCAGAGCCAGGTCGGCCACCGCGTCCGGCTCGGCGCGACCCTCACGTACCGCCTGCTGGCCGCGTGCGACGGCTGCTTTGACGATCGGGCGTCCGAGACGCGCGGCGGCAGCAGCGACCCGCGGCTCGGCTAACACCTCATTGGTTCGGGGCACACGGCGACGGGTATCGCGTCGGGCGTCCACCATGGCTCATCCTACTGGCGGAGGCGGACGGGAATCGAACCCGCCAGGCCGAGGTGCTCGGCCTCGTCGGTGTTGAAGACCGCGGGGGCCACCAGGCACCCAGACGCCTCCGGCATCCACGCTAGCGCGGCGCTCGCGGAGCGGGTCTATGGTCGGGCCGTGGTAACCCTCTCGGAGATCCCGCAGCGGCTCACGACCTACGCGCACGGAAGCGGGTGTGCGTGCAAGATCCCGCCCGGCGAGCTCGAGGACCTCGTTGCCGGCATCGTCGGAGCTGGCCGAGATGTCCAGTCGCCGGGCGAGCTCATCGTCGGCCTCGACGACGCGGACGACGCAGCCGTCGTCCGTGTCGAGGGCGGCCGCGCAATCATCGCCACCGTCGACTTCTTCACCCCCGTCGTCGACGATCCGTACGACTGGGGCCGCATCGCCGCCGCAAACGCCCTTTCCGACGTCTACGCCATGGCGGGAGAGCCGCTCGTCGCCATCAATCTCCTGTGCTGGCCCCGCGACCGGCTGCCGATTGAACTCGCGGCGGAGGTCCTCCGCGGCGGCTTCGAGGTGGCGCGCAGTGCCGGCTGCCACGTCGCTGGTGGACACAGCGTCGACGACCCCGAGCCCAAGTACGGGATGGCGATCTCCGGCATCGGTGATGCCAACCGCCTGCTGCGCATCCGCGACGGTCGCGCCGGCACGCCCCTCAGCCTCACGAAGCCACTCGGGATCGGTGTGCTCAACAGCCGGCACAGGCAGACTGGCGAGGTCTTCCCGCAGGCGGTCGAGGCCATGATCACGCTGAATCGGGAGGCCAGCCATGCCGCGCTCGCAGCCGGAATCACGGCCGCCACCGATGTCACGGGCTTTGGGCTCCTTGGCCACCTCTACAAGCTCGCGCGCGCTAGCGACGTCGCCGCCGTCATCGACGCCGCAGCCGTTCCCTACCTGGACGGTGCTCGCGATGCGCTGCGCGACGGCTTCGTGAGTGGCGGCACGCGGCGGAACCTCAATTGGGTACGACCACATCTGACTGCATCGGTGCGGGAGGGAGAACTGCTGCTGCTCGCGGACGCCCAGACATCCGGCGGCCTCCTGCTCGCCGGCGAGATCCCAGGCGCTCCTGTGATCGGCGAACTGGTGGCGCGAGGCTCTGTCGGAGAGGACGCCGTCATCGCGGTGCGATGAGGTCTCGGCGGTGAGGGCGGCGGAGTCATGACCGATTGTGGTAGGACGGAAACACGCCTGTCGAGGAGGGGTCCTCTCATGCGCAGTACTCCAGTCCGCCTGAGCGCCGTTCTCGGCAGCGGCGCGCTGACCATGGCGCTTGTCGCTGCACCCGTCTCGCCGGCCGCCGGCGCGCCTCGGGCCACCGAGAAAGATCCCGTCGCCGTCGGTAGCGGTGGAGCGGTCGCGACGGTCGATGCCGAGGCGACCCGCGTGGGTCTCGAGGTGCTGCGCAAGGGTGGCAACGCCGTAGATGCGGCAGTAGCGGCGGCCGCGACCCTCGGTGTGACCGAGCCCTACTCCGCGGGCATCGGCGGCGGCGGATTCTTCGTCTACTACGACGCGGCGACCGGCGAGGTGCACACGATCGACGGGCGCGAGACCGCGCCGCAGGCCATGCAAGAGGATGCCTTCGTCGAGAACGGCACGCCGATCCCGTTCAACGACGCCGTCACCTCCGGGCTGTCCGTCGGCGTACCCGGCACGCCGCAGACCTGGGACGTCGCGCTCGACCAGTGGGGAACGATCAGCCTGGGCGAGGCGCTTCATGGTGCCACGCAGGTGGCCCTCAGGGGCTTCGTCGTCGACCAGACCTTCGTCGACCAGACCGCCGCGAACGCCGCGCGGTTCGCGGAGTTCACCTCGACCTCCGAGCTCTACCTGCCGGGAGGGCAGCCCCCCGCGGTGGGCACCGTGTTCCGCAACCGCGACATGGCGGCGACCTACGACCTGCTCGCCGAGCAGGGCGTCCAAGCCCTCTACAACGGGCCGCTCGCGCAGGAGATCGTCGACGCGGTGCAGGAGCCGCCGATCGCGCCCGGGGTGACCCGGCTCGTCCGGCCAGGCCTGATGGAGCTCGGCGACCTTGCGTCGTACGAAGCCCTCCTGCGGGAACCGACCGCGGTCACTTACCGCGGCCTGGACGTCTTCGGAATGGGGCCGCCATCCTCGGGTGGATCGACCGTGGGCGAGGCGTTGAACATCCTGGAGGCCGTCCCACTCGCCGAGATCGGCGAGACCCAGGCGCTGCACCACTATCTCGAGGCGAGCGCGCTGGCCTTCGCCGACCGGAACCGTTACGTCGGCGACAGCGACCATGTCGCCGTGCCGCTGGACGAACTGCTCTCGGACGGATTCGCGGCCGAGCGCGCGTGCGAGATCTCACTCACCGCTCTGACGAAGCCCGTCGCTCCCGGGTCGCCCGACGGCGACTACGACGCCACCTGTGGGTCGGCGACGTCGGCCGCGCTGGCCGACGAGGAGGGGCTGTCCACTACACACCTCACTACCGCCGACCGGTTCGGCAACGTCGTCGCCTACACGCTGACCATCGAGTCCACAGGCGGCTCAGGCATCGTCGTCCCCGACCGTGGCTTCCTGCTCAACAACGAGCTGACCGACTTCAACTTCACCGATACACAAGGGGGCAACGACCCCAACCTGCCGGCACCGGGTAAGCGGCCGCGCAGCTCGATGTCACCGACAATCGTGCTCGAGGGCGGGGAGCCGCTGCTGGCCGTCGGTTCTCCGGGCGGATCGACGATCATCACAACCGTGCTGCAGATCCTCATGAACCGTCTGGACCTCGGCATGGAGCTGCCCGACGCTGTCGCGGCGCCGCGGGCCACCCAGCGCAACACCGCTTCGGTGCAGGCCGAGCCGGGCTTCCCACGCGCGGAACTGGCCGCGCTCGGGCACCTGTTCGCCAACAACCCCGAAATCGGGGCCGCGACTGGGATCGAGTTCCTCGACAGCGGGCTGTTGCAGGCGGTCGCCGAGCCGCAACGTCGCGGTGGGGGAAGCGCCGGTGTGGTGATCCCGAGCTGATACCGCTGGGCGCTCGGGCGCCCAGGTCCCGGACAGGGGCGCCCGTTTTGGCATCGGCCCACGCGACCGCCGGTCACTCAGGAGTGGCCGAGGACACGGTGGGGACGGTACGGCGCCTCCAGGTGGGCGGTCTCTTCCTCGCTGAGTGTCACGTTCACCGCGGTGATCGCATCGTCGAGGTGGTTGGCCCTTGGTGGCGCCGATGACGGCGCCGATGTAACGCGCCTTGCCCGCCCGTACCACGTCGTTCAGCGCGCCCATGGTCTCCTCGATTGGCGTCCGGGGGTCCCATCGGTGAATCTGGTAGAGGTCGACGTAGTCGGTGCCGAGCCGCCGCAGGGAGGCGTCGATGCTGTCCATGATGTGCTTGCGGGACTGGCCCCCGTCGTTGGGCCCGGAACCCATCGGGAAGAAGACCTTTGTGGCCAGCACGTAGTCGCTGCGTCGGGCGAAGAGCTTGCCGAGGAGCCGGCCGGTGACCTCCTCACTCGCGCCTCGGTCATAGACGTCAGCGGTGTCGAAGAAGATGATCCCCGCCATGCCAAGGCAGATCCGCGACACGTTGAGGCCGCACGACCCCAGTTGGGTGTACTGCACTTTCCCTCCTCGACTTCCGGAACAGTGCGCCGGGGGGACAGCCGACCGTGACGAGCTTGCCGGCTGGCAAGCGGGCGGCAGGGGTCGACCGCCTCCGGTCGGTGCCGGCAGTCGTTAATCTTTGCCGTGTTACGATCCGCCGGGAAGTGGGCATCGGGACAGGTGAAATGGATGCAACCGAGGGTCTTCTGAGGCTCGAACGCGAGGTCAGCGGCGACGGGAGCTCGGTCCGCGTCCGGCTGGGCGGTGAGGTCGACCTGAGCAGTGCACACCACGTCCAGGATGCCCTGTCATCGGCGCTCGACCAGCGTTGTACCCGTCTGATCGTGGACTTGGCCGACGTGGAGTTCATGGACTCCTCGGGCCTTCGGGTGCTGGTCGTTACCCGCAACGCCCTCGACGAGCGTGGCGCCGACATGGTGATCGTGGGCGCCAACGACGACCTCCGTCGGGTGTTCGAGCTCAGCGGCCTGTCCGGCGCATTCACCTACGAGCCGTAGCGTGCGCCGCCCGTCCCGGTTCAGCCTTTCCTTGAACGGTCGCGCGTTAGACCGGCCTCGTGCTGCCCGGCGCTGGGTGGTAGCCCGCTGCGCTGCGCTGCACGTCGACGTGGGAAATGTCGACCTTGCGCTGCTGGTCAGTGAGTTGGTCACCAATGCGTGCGCCCATGGAGCCGAACCGATCCGCGTGCACCTGGACGTCGGTCGAGCGCGGGTGCGCGTCGAGGTGGAGGACGGCTCCCCGGTGATGCCGAAGGTGAGGCGGCCTGACCGGCGCAGCACGGTCGGGCGAGGACTGTTGATCGTGGAGTCACTCAGCCACGCCTGGGGAGCGGAACGGGCTGGGGCCGGAAAAGTGGTGTGGGCCGAGGTGCCGATCCGCCCAGCCGGCTCGAACTCGACCTTGCAGGTCGGTCACGCGTGAGCGACCTGGACACCGACGCCGAACGGCTGCGGCGCATCCAGGCGGTTACCGACAACGCGCTTGCCCACCTCGATGTCGAAACCCTTCTGGACGAGCTCCTCGTACGGGTCACCGACCTGCTCGAGGTCGACACGGCCGTCGTGCTGCTGCTCGACGAGGGCACCAACGAGTTGGTGGCGGTCGCCGCCAGAGGCATCGAGGAGGAGGTTCGCCAACGAGTGCGTATCCCGGTCGGCCAGGGCTTCGCGGGGACGATCGCGGTCCGAGTCCAGCCTGTCGTCATCGAGCACGTCGACGAGACCAACGTCGTCAATCCCATCCTCAGGGAACGGGGCATCTGCTCGCTGCTCGGCGCTCCGCTGGTTGCCTCCGGGCGGGTCATCGGCGTCCTCCACGTCGGCACGCTCACTCCCCGCCGATTCGACAGTGCCGACGTCGAGCTCCTCCAGATGGTGGCCGACCGGGTAGCCCTCGCCACCGAGGCTCGCCGGACGAATGTGGAGCGCGCCGCAGCGTCAGCCCTCCAGCGCAGCCTGGTCCCCACCCGGCTACCCGACGTTCCCGGTCTGGAGCTGGCCGCCCGCTACCTGCCCGGGGACGAGGGAGGCGTCGGGGGTGACTGGTACGACGTGTTCCGGCTGCCGGAGGGTCGCGTTGGGCTGGTCATCGGCGACGTCGTCGGCCGGGGCCTGCAGGCAGCGGTGGTCATGGGTCGGCTGCGCAGCGCGCTGCGGGCCTACGCCATCGAGACGCTGGACCCGGCAGATGTGCTCGAGCGGCTCGACCGGAAGGCGCAGCATTTCGAAGCCGGTCAGATGATGACCGTCCTCTACACCGTGCTCGAGATCGCGACGGGGCGGATGGAGCTGTCCTCGGCCGGCCACCTGCTGCCCACGCTGGCGCTGCCCGAGGCGGAGGCCGTCATGGTCGAGGCAGAGGTCGATCTGCCGCTCGGCGTCGCACCGGACGTGAGGCGACAGCGCGTCGCCGTCGACGTGCCGTCCGGTGCGTCCTTGTGCATGTTCACCGACGGCCTCGTGGAGCGGCGGCATGTCCCTCTGGACGAGACGCTCGCGCGGTTGGTCAAGGTCATGACTGCATCGCACCCCGAGGTGGTCTGCCGGTCAGTGCTGACGGCGTTGCTGGACGACCACGCGTCTCACGACGACGTGGCGATGCTGGTCGCCCGGCGAATACCGGCATCGGCACGGCACTGACGTCACCAGCATCGACGCCAGGTATCCGCATCAGAGCCCGGTCGTGGTGGTGCTCAGCTATGCCGAGAAGGACCCCACGAACAGCGGACTACGGGGCTCGCCGAGCGGGCTCGCCACCGGCCTTACGCCCCGAGCGCGTTCAGCAGGAAATCGGCCTGGAGGACCAGCAGGTTGGCCGTGACAGCCTCGTCGTCGGCCATGTGGGTGGCCCTGACCAGCGGTAGCACTGTGTGCGGGCGGCCGGCGGCCGTCAACGCGGCTGACAGTCGCAGCGTGTGCGCAGCGAAAACGTTGTCGTCGGCGAGCCCGTGCACGAGCATGAGGGGCCGGCGCAGGCCGGGGGCGTCGGCGATCAACGAGCACTGGTCGTAGACCTTGGGGTGCTCGTCGGGGTGCCCCAGGTATCGCTCCTGGTAGTGGGTGTCGTAGAGGCGCTGGTCGGTCACCGGGGCGCCGGCGACGGCGGCGTGGAAGACGTCCGGCCGGCGGAGAACAGCCAGAGCCGCCAGGTAGCCGCCGTAAGACCAGCCGCGGATCGCGACTCGGCTCAGGTCGAGATCCGGGTACAACTCGGCGGCCGCGTTCAATGCGACCACCTGGTCCTCCAGGGCGACCTCAGCCTTTTCGAGATGGATCGCGCGGTCCCATGCCGGACCGCGGCCCGGTGTCCCACGGCCGTCGGCGACCACGACCGCGAAGCCCTGGTCCGCGAACCACTGCGGCACCAGATACGCGGACGAGGCGGCGACGACGCGTTGTGCGGCGGGCCCGCCGTACGGATCGAGGAGGACCGGCAGCTCGGCCGAGCCTGGAACATGACCGGTCGGGAACACCACCGCCGTCCTCAGCGCATGCTCGCCGGCATGGAGGATCGCGACGCGTGGCGCCAGTACCGGCGTCTCGGCGTTCGACGCGATGGCAACCTGGCCCTCCGTCGATGTCCGCGCCGTGACGCGCACGCCGGACGCGTCGAGAGCCTCGGACACCATGACCACGGTGCCGCCGCCCGATCGGCCACGATGCACGCCGGGCGTCCCGGACAGCCGGGTGAGGCCACCCGTCGCCGACCAGCTCCAGACATGGGTCTCGGTTGGCTCCTGGGAGGCGGCGAGCAGCACGGCATCGCCGTCGACGTCCAGTACCTCCCGGACCTGGAGTCCCGCAGGCGTGACGGGGCGGCCGTCGACCATCAGGTGCCGGGTGTCGGTTTCGTCCCCTCCGGCGACCCACACGAGGCTGCCGTCCGAGGTGAGGTCAGGGACGCCGGGTACGACGGGCACCCACGCGGGGTCGCGGTCCTCGCGGACGACCGTCGTGTCGCCCGTCCTGGAGTTCACGGCCAGGACCCGGGTCGTCGTCTGCGCACGGTTCTGAACGACCACGAGCAGGCCCTCCCGACTCCAGTGCACGGTGACGACGTACTCGAAGCCGGCCCGGTCCCACCTGACGGGCATACGGGACCCGTCCAGTCCGAGTAGCCAAAGGGTCACCTGAGCGTTCGCCGTGCCGGCCAACGGATAGCGCAGAGCGGTAGGCGGTCTGGCCGGATCGGCCGGATCGGCGATGTGCACGCGGGTCACGTCACGTTCGTCGACCCGGGCTACCAGCACCTGGTCGCCGTCGGGCGACCACCAGTGGCCACGCCGCCGGCCCATCTCCTCGGCCGCCACGAACTCGGCGAGCCCATAGGTGACATCCGCGTCCTCGGGCTCTGCGAGCAGCCGGTCGTCCCGTCCGTCCGCCGCGATCACCCGGAGCGCGCCGCCCGAGACATACGCCACGCAGTCGCCGGACGGGCTGGGCCGTGGGTCGACGACCGGACGGGCGGCGGCCAGTTCCCGCGGCCCGCCGTTCTCGAGATCGACCAGCCAGACCCTGCCGGACAAGCCGAACGCTGCCACCCGCACCGCCCAGTCGGTGGCATAGGTGGTGATGCCGGTCGCTCGATCCCGGGCCCGTTCCCGGCGGGCCCGTTCCTCGGCTGGAACGTCGGCATCGACCCGGATCAGCACCGCCGGGTCGGCGACCAGGCGCTCGGCCCCGGTGGCGACGTCGAGCACCCAGAGCGACTGCGTCGGGTCTGCGCCGCTGCCGGACCGGCAGAACACCACGCGCTCTCCGTCCGGACTGACCGTGAACTGTCGGGGCACCCCCGCGGTGAATCGGCGGGTTCGGGCGTACTGGCGCGGAAAGTCGTCGGTCACACGGATAATCTACGGACGCGCCGGAGGCTAATCGGGCATCCGCTCGCTGGAGGGGTCATGGACGCCGTCGACCTGTTCGACAGGGCATGTAAGGAATTCGACAGCCGGGTGGCCGTCGTACAGCCGGACCAGTGGTCCCACTTCACGCCCTGTTCCGAGTGGGATGTGCGGGCCTTGGTCAACCACGTCACGGTCGAGAACCTCTGGGTTCCGCCGCTGCTGCAGGGCAGCACCATCGAGGAGGTGGGCGACCGCTTCGACGGCGACCAGCTGGGCGACGACCCCCAGGCCGCGGCGCGGCGGGCCGTCGAGAACGCCACCGACGCGGCGGCCGCCCTGGAGTCTTCCGACACGCTCGTTCACATCTCGTCCGGCGATGTGCCGGCCAGCGAGTACCTCCTTCAGGTCGGTGCCGACAACCTCGTTCACGCCTGGGATCTCGCGATCGCCGTCGGTGGCGACACCAGGCTGGACGGCGAGCTCGTCGACGCGGTCGCGGCGTGGTTCGAGAGCACGGAAGACTTATACCGGGCCGGCGGCGCGATCGCGGACCGCCCGCCGGTCGCCGACGACGCCGATTCTCAGACCCGGCTGCTCGCGATGTACGGTCGGACCGGCTGACACTGTCGCCGGACGTGCCTTACGTGGGCATGGGCTTCGCGGTCGTCACACAGGCCGTCGGCAGCTCGAACCAGCGCAGCCGCTCGAAGTCGGCCGAGACGCGGGGCATGCCGTCCGAAGCGTCTGGCTCTGGCTCCGGCAGTGCTTCGAGGATCTTGGCGGCCTCCTCGAACTGGTCGCTCAATGTGATCGGAGCGGGCAGCGTGAACCCGGGGGCCACCAGCGGGCCGTCGTCGGAATAGGTCACGTCGTCGAGGCTAAGCGGCGGTGCGCCCGGACTGTCGCGATGCCGCCACAGGGCCGTGACCGGGTCGAAGACGTATTCGGGCAGCAGCCGGTAACCGTACGTCGCGACGAGCTCGACGGCCTCGACGATGTAGCGGAAGGTGTTCTCAGCGATGAAGTAGTTGAAGTTCACCCGGGACCAGCCCGGCTTGATCCCCTCCAGGCCGTGTTCGATCTCGCGCTCGAACTCGTGTGACGTGTCGAGATCGATGGCGAGCAGACGGTGTCCATACGGTCCCGCGCACGAACAGCCGCCGCGCGCCTGGATGCCGAACAGGTCGTTGAGCACCCCGACGACGAAGTTGTGGTGCAGCCGACGGCCGCCCGGTCGCCGCACCTCGAACGAAACGATGGCCAGGCGCTCGGAGTCGAGGTTGCCGAGGATGTCGATCTCGGGATGCTGTGACCACGACCTGATCGCACGTCGCGCGAAGTCAGCCTCGTGAGCCGCGATGACGTCGGTGCCGACGGCCTCCTTGAGCTGGAAGACCAGGCCGGCCCGAATGGACTCGACGATCGCCGGTGTGCCGCCCTCCTCGCGGTGGGCGGGATCGGCGACGTAATTGTGCTCGACCGGGTTGACGTAGGAGACGGTTCCTCCACCGACGACGACGGGCACCGGGTTGTCGAACAGCTCACGCCGCGCGGCCAGAACGCCAGGCGTGCCTGGCCCGCCCACGAACTTGTGCGGGGACAGGAAGACCGCGTCCAGGTAGCCCAGCGGATCATCCGCCGGTTTCATGTCGATCTCGACGTACGCCGCCGCGGCGGCGTAGTCCCAGAACGAGAGGGCGCCGTGCTCGTGCAGCACACGTGCGACGCCATGGACGTCGGTGAGGATTCCGGTGACGTTCGACGCGGCGGAGAACGCGCCGATGCGAAGCCTGCGGTCGGCATGGCGGAGGAGTTGCGAGCGCAACGCAGCGACGTCGATGTGACCCTCGCGGTCCTCCGGAATCGCCACGACGTCGGCTGTCGACTCCCGCCACGGCAGCTCGTTGGAGTGGTGCTCGTACGGCCCGACGAAGACGATCGGGCGTTCCGCTGCGGGAATGTCGCCGCGGCGTCCGGCTCGAAGGCCCAGGATGCCGACCATCTTGTCGACCGCACCAGTGGCTCCGGAGCCGCAGAAAACCACGACGGTGTCGTCGTGGCCGCCCAGCGTGTCGCGGATGATCCGACGCGCGTCCTCACGCAGCCGGGTGGTCTGCAGCCCGGTGCCGCTCGACTCCGTGTGCGTGTTCGCGTACGAAGGCAGCACCCGCTCGCGGATGAAGTCCTCGATGAAGGCCAACGATCGGCCGCTCGCGGTGTAGTCGGCGTAGACCATCTGCCGCGGCCCGAACGGCCCCACGATGACGTGGTCGTTGCCGATCACGGCCTGGCGAATGCGGTCCACCAGCGGGCTCAGGGGCAGGTCGGCGGGCGGCGCGAGGGTCATCGTCGGCTCTCGGGGGTCGGTGGGGCCGCAGTCTACGCCTGGCGGCCCACCCGGCTGGACCCATTCCTGTGGGCGAATGCCCGGAACCTCGTCCCGATCGGTACTGTTGAGAGAGGTAACGGATCGCCAGGGTCGACGCCCGGCGGCGTGAAGGAGAGCGATGGAGAGCAGGAACCCGGTCTTCAACCGGACCGAGGCATTCAGAGACCGGCAGGCGGGCCACGGATCCGTCGCGCCGAGCGCCGAACAGCTGGAGGACATGTACACGGCACCGTCGGCAACGCCGGTGCAGACGGGGCGGATGACCTACGACGACGTCGTGGTCAAGACCGGCCTCACCTTCGGCGTGCTTCTCGTGGGCGCCGTGGTGGGGTGGTTCACACCCCAGCTCTACATCGTCGGTGCGATCGTCGGCCTGGTGCTGGGCCTGGTCAACGCGTTCAAGCGGAATCCGAGCCCGGCGCTGATTCTGGCGTACGCGGCGTTCGAGGGCCTGTTCGTCGGCGGCATCAGCAGCGTCTTCGAGGGCATGCAGATCAACGGCAACGACCTCGACGGCATCGTGGCGCAGGCCGTCCTGGCCACCCTGGCGGTTTTCGCGGTCTCCCTGTGGGCGTACCGCAGCAAGCGGATCCGGGTCACGCCGAGGTTCCGGCGCGGAGTCATGATCGCGCTGGGCGGCTACCTCGTGTTCGTTCTGGTCAACCTGCTGTTCCAGGTCTTCGGGTCCAGCGACAGCGTGTTCGGCTTCCGCACCGGCATCTTCGGAGTGCTGATCGGGCTGTTCGCGGTCGGGCTGGCCGCGTTCTGCCTGGTCCTCGACTTCGACTTCGTCGAGAAGGGCGTCCAGCAAGGCATCCCGGCCAAATTCGCCTGGACGGCTGCGTTCGGGCTGACCGTCACGCTGGTTTGGCTCTATGTCGAGATCCTGCGGCTGCTCGCGATCCTGCGCGGAGGCGAGTAGCGCCCGAGCCTCTTGACGGCCCTATTCGAACGAGCGCTGTGCCCGGCGCAGGTCGTGCTCGTGCACGATCGCCGTGGCATGGCCATGGGCCAGCCCATGTTCGTCGCGCAGCCATCGAACGCGGTCGCCGAAGCGCAGGAACGCCGGCCCGGCCTCGAGGGCCTGGAACCACTCTGGGAGCTCTCGTCCGGTCGCTTGGGGAACTCTGGCGACCAAGTTCCGATGGGTCTCCTCGGAGTGATTCAGGCTCATGGTGGCCTCCGGTGGCGTCGAGGGGCTCCGTCTTACGAGACTGCCTGACGGCCGCCGACGGCACAAGCCCATCAGCCGGACCGATTCCCCATGACGAGGCACGGGGGTTCAGCCGCCCAATCGCTCCAGCACGACGGCCATGCCCTGGCCGCCCCCGACGCACATCGTCTCCAGGCCGATCGTGCCGCCGGTCGACTGCAAGCCGTTGAGCAGCGTGGTCATGATCCGAGCACCGGTCATCCCGAACGGATGACCGAGCGCGATGGCGCCGCCGTGGACGTTGAGCTTGTCGTACGGGATGCCGAGCATGCGGGCGCTGGGCACGACCTGGGCGGCAAACGCCTCGTTGATCTCGACCAGGTCGATGTCGTCGATTGTCATCGCCGTACGGGCCAACACCCGCCGGGTCGCGTCGACCGGCCCGAGCCCCATGATCTCAGGTGACAGCGCCGATGCGGCCGTCGCGACGATCCGGGCGAGCGGCGTCAGTCCAAGGTCTCGGGCTCGGACGTCGGACATGATGACGACGGCCGCGGCGCCGTCGTTGAGCGGGCAACAGTTGCCCGCGGTCACGGTGCCGTCGGGACGGAACACGGGCTGCAGCGCGGCGACCTTCTCGTACGTCGTGCCCGGCCGAGGGCCGTCGTCGGTGTCGACGACCCGGCCGTCGGGCAGCGTGACCGGCGAGATCTCGCGCGCGAAGAAGCCATCCTTGATCGATTGTTCAGCCCGGTTCTGTGAGAGCACGGCGAACTCGTCCTGGTCGTGCCGCGTGACCCCGAACCCCGTCGCGACGTTCTCCGCCGTCTGGCCCATCTGGATGTAGATGTCGGGCAGCTCACCGTCGGCCCGTGGGTCGTGCCACGTCCCGTTGGTCTCGGCGTAGCGGTCGGTGCGCGCCTCCGCCTCGGCGAAGACCGGGTTGTGCGTGTCGAACGGGTCCACGCCGGCGCCGCCGAAGCCGCTGTAGCGCGAGACGCACTCCACGCCGGCCGACACGAACACGTCGCCCTCGCCGACCTTGATCGCGTGGAAGGC
This sequence comes from Jiangellaceae bacterium, assembly GCA_036845485.1. Classification (GTDB taxonomy): domain Bacteria; phylum Actinomycetota; class Actinomycetes; order Jiangellales; family Jiangellaceae; genus DAIUDS01. The sequence goes on along the minus strand of DAIUDS010000001.1, from coordinate 21,764 downwards.
CATCCTGGCCGTCTGCAACGACGACGCGCAGAACCGGTTGACGGTTACCGCCGGCACGCTGTCCAGACCGAGCTGGACGGCAATCCGGCGGGCCATGTTGCCGCCGTGCTCATCACGCGGTTCCGCGCAGCCGACGTAGATGTCGTCGATCGTGGCCGGATGGAGGGCGGGCACCTTGTCCAGCGCCATGCGGATGATGTCGGCTGCCAGGTCGTCCGGACGGACATCGACCAGCGAGCCCTTGCGTGCCCGTCCGATCGGCGACCGCGCGGTGGCGACTATGACGGCCTCGGGCATCCTGGCTCCTGGAGAAGTTACCGGTAGGTAGCTACAGCGTACCTGGGTCAGGTCGGCTGCGAGCCGGCGATCGTCGCGGTCTCCTCACGCTCCGGCTCGGGCAGCGGACGCCGCTGGCGGTGCCGCAGCAGCGCCCAACGTCCGCGCGGGCCTCGGTCGTGCCCGGCAACCTGGGTGGCGGCGACCTCGGTGCCGGACTCCTCGGCGGCAGCGGCCGCGGCGACCGCGACCGGCAGAACGTCGTCGCCTCGTAGCAGTTCCGGCCGCTCCTCCTCGGCGGGCCACAGGCCGAGCGCGCTGGCCACCGACGGCAGGACGGCTGCGGCCGCTGCCGCATATCCGGCCGCCGACGGGTGAAAGCGGTCGACCGCGAACATGTGCCGGGGGGCCGCCGCGAACTCCGGGCCCAGGATCGAGCCCAGGGATACCGTCCGTCCCCCTGCCTCGACGACCGCCACCGTCTGGGCGGCGGCCAGCTGACGGCTCGCGCGCCGCGCGAGCCATCGCAACGGCCTGGGAATCGGTTCGACGGTTCCGAGGTCGGGACACGTCCCTACGACGACGGCGCAGCCGGCGTCCCGGAGCTCGCGGACCACCTCGTCGAGCAGCCGCACCGAGGTGGTCGGGCTCGTCCGGTGGGTGACGTCGTTGCCGCCAACGATGACCAGGGCAAGGTCCGGCCGTGCGGCAAGGGCAGACGGAACCTGCTCGGCGAGGTCGGATGTCTGCGCGCCGGACCTGGCGACGATGGTCAGCCGGATCGGCCGCTCGGCGATATCGGCCAGTCCGGCGGCCAGCAGTGCTCCTGGCGTCTCGTCCGGCGTGCTGACGCCGAGCCCGGCTGCTGAGGAGTCACCGAGGATCGCGAACGAGATCGGTTCGCCGGGAAAGTGACCGTAGAGCCCGTCGGCCGTTGGCGGCCTGTCGTCCAGTGTGCCGATCGCCAGCCGGGCCTGGCGGGCTTCGAACCGGAGTAGGCCGTAGAACCCGGCGCCCGCCAGACCGAGACTCCCGCCGCCATAGAGGGCAGCCGTGGCGATCCGCCGTGCTGTCCGTGCGCTGACCATGCCTGCCACGCACCGGACTCTAACCCGGCGTCGTCACCTAGGCTTCGCCGCGTGAAGTACTACGACAACGTGGTCGAACTCGTCGGCAACACGCCGCTGGTCCGCCTGGGCCGGGTGGCTGGGAAGGTTCCGGCAACCGTCCTGGCCAAGGTCGAGTACTTCAACCCTGGCGGATCGGTCAAGGACCGCATCGCACTTCGAATGGTCGAGCAGGCCGAGAGCGACGGCCGGATGAAGCCGGGCGGCACCATCGTCGAGCCGACCAGCGGAAACACCGGCGTCGGGCTCGCTCTGGTGGCGCAGCGCAAGGGTTATCGCTGCGTGTTCGTCTGCCCGGACAAGGTGAGCGAGGACAAGCGCAACGTGCTCAAGGCGTACGGAGCCGAGGTCGTCGTCTGCCCGACGGCCGTGCCGCCCGATCATCCGGACTCGTACTACACGGTGTCCGATCGGATCGCGCGTGAGATCGACGGCGCTTGGAAGCCCGATCAGTACGCCAACCCCGACAACCCGCGCTCGCACTACGAGACGACCGGCCCCGAGGTCTGGGACCAGACCGACGGCGAGATCACGCACTTCGTGGCCGGCATCGGGACAGGCGGCACCATCAGCGGCGCCGGCCGTTACCTCAAGGAGGTGTCGGACGGTCGCGTGCGCGTGGTCGGAGCCGATCCCGAGGGCTCGGTGTACTCCGGCGGCACCGGCCGGCCATACCTCGTCGAGGGTGTGGGAGAGGACTTCTGGCCGCAGACGTACGACCAGGGGATCTGCGACGAGATCGTCGCCGTCTCCGACCGGGACTCCTTCGACATGACCCGGCGGCTTGCCCGCGAGGAGGGACTGCTGGTCGGCGGATCGTGCGGCATGGCGGTCGTGGCGGCGCTCGACGTGGCGGCCCGCGCGAGGGAGGGCGACGTCGTGGTCGTGCTGTTGCCAGACGGCGGCCGCGGCTATCTGTCGAAGGTCTTCGACGACGACTGGATAGCGTCGTACGGCTTCGGTGACCACGCGGCGGACGGAACGACGGTCGGCGACGTGCTGCGTCGCAAGAGCGGTGAGCTGCCTGCCCTCGTTCACACCCACCCGAACGAGACCGTGGCCCAGGCCGTCGCCATCCTGCGCGAGTACGCGGTGTCGCAGATGCCAGTGGTCCGCGCCGAGCCGCCGGTCATGGCGGCCGAGGTCGCGGGGTCCGTGGTCGAGCGCGACATCCTCGACGCGCTGTTCACCGGGCGGGCGCACTTGACCGACGCGGTCGAGCGGCACATGTCCGGCGCGTTGCCGGTCGTCGGCGCCGGTGAACCCGTCGCGGCGGCCGTCGGGGAGTTGGGCTCGTCCGACGCGCTCCTGGTGCTCGACGACGGCAAGCCGGTGGGCGTCCTCACCCGCGCCGACCTGCTCGGCTACCTCGCCGGCTGAGCCGGTCCGACGGTCAGACCGGGTGGCGCGTCGATCGTGCGGAGGCTGCCGTCGGCGGCGACGCTAAGGCTGAGCGGCTCGCCCGCGACGCGCAGGCCGTTGACCGTCACCGCGCCCACCGGCGACGGCGCCATCGGCCGGATTGCGAGGGTTGCCCCAGGCACGTCGGGCGCTACACCAAGGACGGCCGCCAGCAACGCCACGGCCGCGGCCGCCGACCATGCCTGCGGCCGGCACGCCGCCGGGTACGGGACCGGACGCGGCGTCGCCGACCTGGCGTCGCCTCCGTAGAGCTCGGGCAACCGGAAGTCGAAGGCGACGGCGGCCGCGAGCAGCCCTTCGACCATTGCAGCGGCAGCATCCGTGTGACCCGACCGAGCCAGGCCGGACACGACGATTGCGGTGTCGTGCGCCCAGACCGAGCCTCCGTGGTAGCTCAACGGCCAGTACCCCGCAGAGGAGGTGGCCATCGTCCGCAGTCCGAAACCGGAGTCCATCTCGGCCGACCCGAGTCGGCGCGCGACTGCCGCGCTCTCGTCGGCGGACAGGATCCCCGTACCGAGCAGGTGCCCGGCGTTGCTGGTCATTGTGTCGACGCGCTGCTTGTCCGCGTCGAGGGCGATCGCAGGATACGGGCCGAGATCGTCCTCGGCCCAGAACTGTTTGCGGAAGCGGTCGGCGATCTCCGCCGCCCAGGAGCGCCAGCGGTCGGCGCCGGACAGGTCGAATGCCTCGAGCAGGGCGGCCCCGGCCAGGGCCGCCTCGTGCGCATAGCCCTGGACCTCGGCCAGGGCTATGGGGCCCGTGGCCAGCCGGCCGTCGCGCCACTGGACGGAGTCGGGGGAGTCCTTCCAGCCCTGGTTGGCCAGGCCCCGTCCGGACGTGTCGATGTACTCGAGGAATCCGTCGCCGTCGGCGTCGCCGTAGTCGGACATCCAGGCCAGCGCCGCACCCGCGTGCGGCAGGAGATCGGCCACCTCGTGCTCAGGCATCCCGCAGCGCCACGCGTCGTGCAGCAGACAGACCCAGAGTGGAGTCGCGTCGACGGTGCCGTAGTACACCGGCGGCAGTCCTCGGCCGCCCTCCCGGAGGGCAATGGCCGTACGCCGAACCTCGTGCAGGATCTTGCCGGGCTGCTCCGCGGTGTCTGCGTTGGTGGACCGGCCCTGCCGGTGTGCCAGCACCCGCAGCGTTCCGGCGGCCAGCTCGGTGCCCAGGGGCAGGAGCATCCGCGCTGACCAGAGCGAGTCACGCCCGAAGAGCGTGAAGTACCAAGGGGCGCCCGCCGCGAGGAAGGTGTGGTCGGGGCGTTCGGGCGTGGTGAGCCGCAGGCCGGCCAGGTCGTCCATGGCCTGGGCGAATAGCGCGGAGAGCCGCCAGTCGTCGGCGCGGACCTCAGGGCGGGACCATTCCGGTCGTTGCTGCGCTGGGGCGGCGACGACAGCGGCGGCGTCCGTCGCCTCGGTTCGCCAGCGCAGCACCACTGGGTCCCGCTCGACGGTGACGTTCCACAGCAGCGCCGGCCGGCTCGGATCACCGAGGTCGGCGCCGGCCTCGGCACCGGACACGCGGACCGTCACAGCGTCGTCGCTCCATTGCAGGGAGCCGTCGCCGGCCAGTTCGGCGGGCAGCGCCGGGCTCGCGCGCCCGGCCCGCACCCCGTCCATGGGTGCCAGGTCGCTGGCCAGCTCGATCCGCACGACCGCGTGGACCGGGACCTCGGTGGCGGCACTCAACGTGATCTGCTCGGTCACCGTTCCGGACTCGACATGTCGGCGGCGCTCGACCCGAACCGGGGGATCCCGGGTCGGATCGTCGACGTCGCGGGCGATCGACACGATCACGACGGATCCCGGGCCGTCGGTGGCGGACATCAGCGCGTCGGGCTCTACGCCGGCGAGGGTGAGCTGCGCTTGCGACAGGACCCGCACGTCGCCCTGGTAGACGCCCTGCGCTCCGGCTGACCGGATTTGACCGTCGAGACCGGACCATGCCTGGGTGGGCGCCTGTAGGCAGACGAGCAGGTCATGGAGCACCGGATAGCGGTTCACGCTCGTCCTACCTCTTGATCGCGAAGTTGTTGGTGCTCAACCAGATGCGATGTACAACTCGGCCTCGGGGTTGGTCCTGCCGCGCGCGGCCGACGCGGCGGGTGTCTTCATGATGAAGCAGTTCCTCGAGTCGATACCGGTCAGGGTGAAGGAGGTGGCGCGGATCGATGGGGCCGGTTAACCGACGTGGCACGCCAGGCGGTTCCACAAACAGCGCAACTCGGGCGCGTTAGCACCCGTCTGGCGTGCCAGATGCAGCCATCCGGCGTGCCACGTGGCCTGATCTGCGCAAGTGGGACGCGTCGGTCACTCGTCGCTGGTGGTGAGGCCGACCGGGCAGCTGACCCCGGTGCCGCCGATGCCGCAGTAGCCCCATGGGTTCTTGTGCAGGTACTGCTGGTGGTAGTCCTCGGCAAACCAGAACTCCTGCCGCGGCAGGATCTCGGTGGTGATCGCCCCGTATCCCGAGCCGGCCAGCCGCTGGGCGTACGCCTCGCGCGAGGCCTCGGCAGCGTCGCGCTGCGCCGGCGTCGTCCAGTAGATGGCCGAGCGGTACTGCGTGCCGACGTCGTTCCCCTGCCGCATGCCCTGAGTCGGGTCGTGGCCCTCCCAGAAGGCCTTGAGCAGGTCGGCGAACGTCACGCGGGCGGGGTCGTAGACGACCCTGACCACCTCGGTGTGCGCCGTGGCACCCGAGCAGACCTCCTCGTACGTCGGGTTAGGGGTGTGGCCCCCGGCGTACCCGACGGCCGTCGTCCAGACGCCAGGCAGCTTCCAGAAGATCCGCTCGGCGCCCCAGAAGCAGCCCAAACCGAAGACGACCTCCTCGTAGCCCGTTGGGACGGCGCCCTCGATCGGCGTGCCCAACACGGTGTGCGTGCCGGCGACTGCGAACGGCCGCATGTCGCGGCCGGGCAGGGCCTGGTCGGGCGAGACGAGGCGGGATTTGGTGCTGCGGTCGAAAAGGAACATGGACCCTCCTGGGTGTCTGCTTACGCAAACGCCACCACCGGGGCGTCCTGTTCCGCCGCGCGGCCATCCGTCACCGATCGGTAAGCCGCGGCGAGCCGTCCGGCGGCCTCGACGAGGACGTCGACCGGGTAGGTGAACGGCAGCCGAACTCGGCGCTCGAACGCACCGTCGACGCCGAACCGGGGCCCCGCGGCGAGGCGAAGGCCGTGCCGCTCGGCCGCACCGACCAACGCGCTGCTCACCGGCGCGCCGAGGTCGCACCACAGGACCAGGCCGCCGCCGGGCACACGGACGCTCCACTGCGGCAGGTGTTGTGCGAGGGCGGCCAGGAAGGCGTCGCGGCGAAGGCGCAGGGTCGCCGCGGCGAGCCGGGAGCACCTGCTCGGCATGCGCGAGCAGAAAGGCGACGGCGAGCTGCTCGAGGACGGGAGAGGCGTTGTCGATCGTGGCCCGAACCGCTGCGAGACGCTGCACGGCGGCCCGGTCGGCGCGCAGCCAGCCGACCCGCAACCCACCCCAGAACGACTTGCTGGCCGTCCCGATGGTGACGACCTGCGAATCTCGCATGTACGTCGCGAAAGGGGGCGGTTGGTCGCCACCGTCCAGCCGGAGCGCGACGAGCGTCTCGTCGACGACGGTGAGGGTGCGCGACCTGGCGAGCTGCCGAGCCAGGGCGGCCCGCTCGTCGGCGGTAGCGAGGAGCGCCGGTCGGGTTGTGGAAGTCGGGCATCAGGTAGGCCAGCCGCGGCGCGGTCTGCCGCAACGCCGCCGCCGTCGCCTCGACGTCCCTACCGTCGTCGGTCAGGGCGACCGGCACGAGCCGGGCTCCGGCCCGACGGGCGGCGTCGAGAGTGTTCGGGTACGTCGGATGCCCCACCAGCACCCGGTCCCCGGGGCTGATGGCAAGCGCGAGCATCATGGAGAAGGCGTGCTGGGCTCCGGCCGTGACGAGGACCTGGTCGGGGTCGCCGGCAGGCCACGGCTGGTGAATCGTTCGGCGACGACCGTCCGCAATTCGAGCAGGCCAAAGAGCCCGTACCCGTGTCCGGCCAGGTGCCGGGGGAGCTGGTCGAGCGCGGCGTCGTAGGCCTCGCGCAGCACGTGGGCGGGCGCCTCGGGTGCCGCATGCGCCAGGTCGAGCAGGTCGACGCCCTCGGGCGCCGCCGGCGCCCAGGGTGCGGCCGACATGTCCCCGAGTCGTGACGGCGGCAGTGTGGTCCACGTTCCGGAGCCGTGCCGGCTGGCTACATACCCCGCGGCGCGCAGGACGTCGTACGCGGATGTCACAGTCGTCCGGCTGAGACCGAGCGCAGCCGCCAGGTCGCGTTCGCCGGGCAGCCTTGTGGTCAGCGCAATCCGTCCGTCGAGAACGAGAAGCCGCATAGCGGCGGCGAGCCGGGAGTACACCGGGCCGGTGGTGTCCCGCGTCGACCAGGCGCCCCGCGCCAGGCTCGGCCTTGACCCGTGGGACGTCCTGCACCAGGGCCTGGCCGAGCGGGTGCCGCTGTCGTTTGGCGAGGTGACGACCGTGGTGGGTGCGCTGGTGCTGCTGGCCTGGATACCGCTGCGCCAGTGGCCCGGGTTCGGCACGGTGAGCAATGTCGTCGTGATCGGCCTCGCCGCCGACGCGACGCTGGCAGCCATTCCCGCGCCGGACGCGATGGCGTTGCAGGTCGGCTTCCTGCTGGCCGGCGTCGGGATAAACGGTGTCGCATCCGCGGCGTACATCGGCGCGCGGCTCGGGCCGGGTCCACGTGACGGTCTCATGACCGGGCTGGTGCGCCGAACCGGGCGGTCAGTGCGACTGGTTCGAACGTCGATCGAGGTCACCGTCTTGTGGCCGGCTGGCTGCTCGGCGGCACCGTTGGAATTGGCACGGTCGTGTACGCGCTGGCGATCGGCCCGCTGGTCCACGGGCTGCTGCCGCCGCTGACGGTGCCGGTCCGCACCCGCCAACCGGCTCCCGCGAAGCGCTCGCAGCGGAGTGCTAGAGCGGCGTCGCCTCGCGCGCGCACCATCTTGTGGCGGGAAGAGCACGCCAAACCCGTCCACATGACGTGCAGAACCCGCCACAAGACGGGAGAGCATGTCGGCCCAGAGTTGCGTAAGCCACTCCCGAGTGGTCGGCTCGGGCCGTGCCTTGGCCTCGGGTGGGCGGGTTGCGGACGCTCGAGCTCGGTGTGCCGGGCCCACTCCGCAAGCGGCTCACCGACCTCGTCGTCCACGGACACAAGCGCGCGACGGCCGGGTTGCTGGCGGAGTACGCCGTCGACCGCGAGGAGGTCGAGCGGGTCGGTGAGCGCCTGGTCCTGGTGGGCAACGACGACGAGAGCCTCGCGCTGGTCGAGGTCACCCGGGTCGACGTCGTGCCGTTCGGCCAGGTCAGATGGGAATTCGCGGACTCCGAGGACGAGGGCTTCGCCGACGTCGACGACTGGCGGGCGTCGCACCGCTGGTTCTGGGAGCGCCACACAGTCGGCCCCGTACGAGAGCACACAGGGGACCCGAACTGGTCCCTGACCAGCGAGACCGACGTCGTATGCGTATGGTTCCGGGTCGTGCACGGATTCGAGACACTCGCCATCCACGCCGGCCAGGAGCCGGACCCGACCACCGGCGCCGTGGTGCCGCCGATCTACGCGACGAGCACGTATGCGCAGGACGGCATAGGCGGCCTCCGGGCCGGCTACGAGTACAGCCGGACCGCCAACCCCACCCGCACGGCCCTCGAGGAGTGCCTGGCCTCCCTGGAGGACGGTGCTCGCGGGCTGGCGTTCGCCAGTGGCATGGCTGCGGAGGACACGCTGTTGCGCACCGTGCTGAGTCCGGGCGACCACGTCGTGATCCCGGACGACGCCTACGGTGGCACGTACCGGCTGGTCAGCAACGTCGTGGAGCGGTGGGGCGTGTCCTGGACGCCGGCCCACGTCAGCGACCCGGAGTCCGTACGCTCCGCGCTGCGGCCCGAGACGAAGGTGGTGTGGGTCGAGACGCCGACGAACCCGCTGCTGGGGGTCGCCGACATCGCGACGCTTGCCGGCATGGCGCACGACACCGCGGCGTTGCTGGTGGTCGACAACACATTCGCGACGCCCTACCTCCAGCAGCCGCTCTCGTTGGGGGCCGACGTGGTCGTGCACTCGACGACGAAGTACTGCGGTGGACACTCCGACGTGGTCGGGGGAGCACTCGTCGTCTCGGACAATGGGCTGGGCGACGAGCTGGCGTACCACCAGAACGCGATCGGTGCCGTGGCCGGCCCGTTCGACGCCTGGCTGGTGCTGCGTGGCTTGCGCACACTCGGAGTCAGGATGGACCGACATTGCGACAACGCCGAGCGCGTCGTGGCGCTGCTGCAGGCCCATCGCCGAGTCACCGAGGTGTTCTACCCCGGGCTCCCGGGGCATCGCGGGCACGAGGTGGCCGCCAAGCAGATGCGTCGGTTCGGTGGCATGGTCTCGTTCCGGGTCGACGGCGGCGAAGCGGCTGCGGTCGAGGTCTGCAACCGGGCGCGCCTCTTCACCCTCGGTGAGTCGCTGGGTGGCGTCGAGTCATTGATCGAGCACCCCGGCAGGATGACCCACGCCAGCGCGACCGGGAGCCCGCTCGAGGTTCCGGCCGACTTGGTGCGGCTCTCGGTCGGAATCGAGAGCGTCGACGACCTCCTCTCCGACCTCGGTCAGGCGCTGTCTGCATGAGTGGCACCCAGCCGGTCGGCGGCGGCCCGTCGCCGTGGGAAAGCCCGGCCGTCGGCAATTACCCGCCGTCCGCAACCACGCGGAAGTCGCTTCGCGGGCTCGCCACCGCGTTGACGGTCCTGCTGTGCATCGTGGCCGTCGTCGAGTTGATCGCGGCGATCGTCTTGTTCTACCGGTCCTCACTCCTGTTCGGGGCGGCCGACGGTGAGTTCCCGGGTAACTCCGAGGCCGAGTCCGCCGACGCGGGTGTCGCCGCGACGACGGCGCTTCACTCGCTGCTCTACCTGGCCATCGCGGTGGTGTTCATCGTCTGGCAGTACAGGCACGCCAAGAATGCCGAGCTCCTCGGTCGGCGCGGCGGTCTGGGCGCCGGCTGGGCGATCGGCGGCTGGTTCGTTCCGCTGGCCAACTTCGTGCTGCCGGCAGTCCAGATCTTCCGGTCGTCGCGGGTGTCGGATGAGCGGGCGGGCCGAGGCCCGGCAGTCGTCGTCCCTTGGGCGATCCTGTTCGGTCTCGGCTGGGTCCTGCGGGGTGTTCAAATCGGGCTCTCACCGACCGACGAGTTCCTGACGACACCATCCGACATCGAAGCGGCAGCGGTCTCGGATGTCATTGGTGGATTCGCAATGCTGGTGCTCATTGCCGCCGCGGTCCTGTGCATCGTCATGGTGCGATCGTTGACCACCCGCCAGGACCGGGTGCTCGACGCGAGGGCTGCGGTCCCGCCGGGCTACGGTGCTGCACCCTCGGGCCAGCCGTCGTGGAACGCGCCGGCGCAACCGTGGACGAGGCAACCGTCGGCTGCGCAGCCGTGGACCGGCACCTCGGCGGAGGCGGTCGATCCGATGCGTGGCCAGTCGACGGAGGCCGCGCCGTCCGGTGACCAGTCGACGGTGACCGCGCCGTCCGGTGACCAGTCGACGGAGGTCGCACAGGCCGGTGACCAGTCGACGGACGAGCGATCCGACGACGCAGACCCTTGGCGGCTGCCGCCGCGCTGAACGGACGAGGCCGGCCGGGTGAATCCGACTAGGGGTGTGATGCGCCTATAGCAAGGCTCCGCAGTTCGGGCAGGACCTCGGAGCCGATCAGTCCGATCGTGCGCTCCGGGTCGACGCTGGCGACCTGGACCGCCACGTAGTCCGCGCCGACGCCCTGCACCAGTGGCCGGTACGCCGCGGCGAGCTGGTCCAGGTCGCGCACGATCGCGTACTGGCCGAGGATCTCCGACCGGTCCATCTCGTCGGCCCGCTGGCGCAGGATCATCGGGTCGGCCACCTCGAGCCTGCCGGGTGCGCGAAGCCCGCGCATCGGCGCCAATGCCTCCCATGCCTCGTCCTCGTCGCCAGCCAGGACGCACCACCGCGTGGCCATGATCGTCGTTGTCGCGCCTCTGGACCGTGCCGCTTCGCGGTACGGGTTGATGACCTTCTCGAGCGTCAGCGCGGGATCCTTGACACTGGTGATGAGCCCCTCCGCGACCTCGCCGGCGAAGGTCGCGGATCGAGGCCCGCCCGCGGCCATCCAGACCGGAACCGTGCCGAGCGGGGGGCTGTAGAGCCTCGCGGCGTGGGTGGCGTAGTACGCACCCTCGACGTCCAGCTTCTGACCGCCGAGCAGGCCGTGGATGATCCGCAGCGCTTCCTCCATGCGGGCGATCCGCTCCCCGTAGCCGGGAAACTCGAGTCCCAGCGGAGTCTCATTGATCGCCTCGCCGGTTCCGACACCGAGGATGAAGCGGCCACCGGACAGCCGGTCCACAGTGGCAGCAGCCTGTGCGATCACTGCGGGGTGATAGCGGAACAGCGGCGCGGACACGCTGGTGGCGAGCTGAACCCGGGACGTCGCCTGCGCGACGGCTCCGAACCAGCTCCAGACGAAACTCGCCGCACCGTGGTCGTCGACCCAGGGGTGGAAATGGTCGGCGCCGGTGACCATGTCGAAGCCGGCCTCTTCAGCGAGGACGGCGTGCCGCAGCAGGGCCTCAGGCTGGTACGACTCATGGCTGCACAGCCAGGCGAACTTCACGGCAGACTCTCCCCACTCGGATGGGTCGCGATCGTCAAACCTAGTGCTGCAGCACAGGAGCGCGAAGCGCGCGAGGCGCTGGCGGACCGTGAACCCGGCGAGGCCGAGCCCCGCACCTCGAGCCGGGCTAGTCCATCGCGAGCGCCGGCTCGGCCGTAGCATCCTCGTCGCTCACACCGGTCTTCAGTGTGAGCTCCGGGATGAAGAAGGCCGCCACGAATGCGATGACGACGAACGGGAGCGCCACCAGGAACACGTCGTGCAACGCCTTCACCCACGCGTCGACGACGACGGCATGCGCGTCGGCCGGCAGCGCCTGGATCTGCTGGACGTTGTTGGCCGACACGTTCAGGTCCGCGGGCAGCCCCCCGCCCCCGGCGGCGTCGGCGAGGTAGACACCCAGCCGGCTGGTGAGCACCGCACCGAAGATGGCCGTGCCGAACGCGCCGCCCATGGAGCGGAAGAACGTGACGCTCGACGTGGCCGAGCCCATGTCCCGCCGCTCGACGGAGTTCTGGACGACGGTCACGACGATCTGCATCGTGAACCCGAGTCCGGCACCGAAGACGAAGAAGTACATCGCAGTCTGCCAGTACGGCGTGTCGACTCCGAGCGTGGAGAGCAGCAGCACGCCGACGGCGATCACCCCCGCACCGAGGATCGGGAAGATCTTGTACCGGCCGGTGCGGGTCACGATCTGACCGGACGAGATCGACGTGGCGAACAGTCCGATGATCATCGGCAGGAGCGCCAGCCCCGACTCCGTGGGAGACATGCCCTGCACGACCTGGAGGTACACCGGCAGGAAGATGATGCCGCCGAACATCGCCAGGCCCGTGATCAACGTGAAGATCACCGTGGGCGTGAACACGCGGTTCTCGAACAGCCGCATCGGGATGATCGGCTCCTCGGCGCGGAACTCGACCAGCACGAACAGACCGGCGAGCACGATGCCGCCCGCAAGCAGCGCCAGCGAAAGCGGGTCGGCCCAGCCGAGCTCGGACCCGGCCCAAGCGGTGTAGAGCAGGATCGACGTGACCGAGGCGACGATCACGGCGGCGCCCATATAGTCGATCTTGTGGTCGCGGCGGACCTTCGGCATCTTCAACGCGAGCGACGTGACGACCAGCGCAACGAGGCCGATCGGGATGTTGATCCAGAAGATCCACTCCCAGCCCGGCCCGTCGGTGAACCAGCCGCCGAGCAGCGGACCGCCTACGCTCGAAGCGCCGAAGACGATGCCGAAAAAGCCCTGGTAGCGGCCGCGCTCCCGGGGCGGAATGACGTCACCGATGATCGACAGCGCGAGGGCGATCAGCCCTCCGGCGCCAAGGCCCTGGATGGCCCGGCCGCCGATGAGCACGCTCATGCTGTCCGCCGCTCCGGCGACCAGTGACCCGGCGAGGAAGACGATGATCGCGGCCTGGAAGATCGGCCGCCGCCCGTAGAGGTCGGAGATCTTGCCCCATAGCGGTGTCGAAGCGGTCGAGGTGAGCAGGTAGGCAGTGACGACCCAGGACAGGTGGTTGAGCCCGCCGAGGTCGCTGACGATGCTCGGCAGTGCAGTACCCACGATGCTCTGGTCGAGGGCGGCCAGGAACATGCCGGCCATCACTCCGGAAAGCACCACGAGGATCTGCCGGTGCGACAGGTAGGTGTGCTCTTCGGCGGTGGGCGCCCTGGTGGCGTCGGAGATGCTCACGAGTTCTCCATGGTCTTGTCGTGGTCGATTTCGGGACGATCCCCGGCCTCCAGCGAGCGGGCCATCCGGTCGATGAGGCCCGCCAGCTGGGCACGGTCGTCGTCGGACCAGCCGGCAGTCGCGGACCGGAAGATGGCGCGGCGCTCGGCGATGATCGCGGCGAGCCGCTCTTCACCGGCCGGAGTGAGCGAGAGCAGGGCCGCGCGGCGGTCCTCCGGGTCACCCACTCGCTCGACCAACCCAAGCTGTTCGAGGGCCCGAACGTGTCGGCTGACGGTCGACTGGTCCAGGCGCATGGTCTCGGCCAGTACGGAGGTGCGGGTCGGACCGCTCCAGCCGAGGTCGTGCAGGACGGCGACCAGCGCGGGATCGAGCCCGGTCATCGTCGATAGCCGCTTGAGCCGCCTGAACAGCCGCATGAATGCGACGTGGAGGTCGTCCTGCGGCCCGGTGGCAGCGCCAGTGGTGTCCCGGGCGGCGAGCGGATTGGTTGCTTGCACCCCACAAGTATGAGCAGGTTGCTTGTAGAACGCAAGTTCATTTGGTGGAAGCCCACCTCAGGTGATCATTCGTGAAGCGCGCAGCTCCTGGTGGGAGGATCGCGGTCATGACGACGGTGTCGATGGCCGACGTGCACGCGGCCCGCGAGCTCCTGCGCGACGTGGTGCGTCCCACGCCGCTGGAAATCTCACGTTGGCTGGCCGGTCGGGTCGGCGGTCCGGTCTACCTCAAATGCGAGAACCTCCAGCGAGCCGGGTCGTTCAAGATCCGGGGCGCGTACGTGCGCATCTCACGGTTATCCGACGACGAGCGGGCCCGTGGAGTGGTGGCGGCCAGTGCCGGCAACCATGCCCAAGGCGTCGCGTTGGCTGCCGACATGCTCGGCGCCAAGGCCACCGTTTTCATGCCGGAGGGTGCGCCAATCGTCAAGGAGAAGGCGACGCGTGCATACGGCGCGGACGTCCGGTTCGCCGGAAGCACGGTTGACGAGGCGCTGATCGCGGCGGCCGAGTTCGCGGCCTCCACCGGCGCAGTGCTCATCCATCCCTTCGACCACCCGGACATCATCGCTGGGCAGGCGACGGTGGGGCTGGAGATCCTCGAGGAGTGCCCCGATGTCCGCACGGTCCTCGTGGGAACCGGTGGAGGCGGCCTGCTGGCGGGCATCGCGCTTGCGGTCAAGGACTCGCGGCCCGGCGTCCGGGTCGTCGGCGTGCAGGCTGCCGGCGCGGCCGCGTATCCGGACTCGCTCGCGGCCGACGAGCCGGTGACTCTGTCCAGCATGGAGACGATGGCCGACGGAATCGCCGTCGCATGCCCGGGCGAGGTGCCCTTCGGGTTGGTCCGTGACCTGGTGGACGACATCGTCACGGTCACCGAGGAGGCGCTCTCACGCGCTCTCGTGCTGCTCCTGGAGCGAGCCAAGCTGGTGGTGGAGCCGGCGGGTGCGGCCGGCGTGGCTGCGCTCCTCACCGAACCGCCGGCGTTCGAACCACCCGTCGTCGCCGTGCTCTCCGGCGGCAACGTCGATCCGTTGCTGCTGCTGCGGGTGATCCGGCACGGCATGGCCGCTGCAGGCCGCTATCTCTCGTTCCGGGTTCGGATCCCCGATCATCCCGGTGCGCTCGCCAGGCTGTTGGGCGAGCTTGCCTCCGTGGACGCGAATGTGCTCGACGTTGTCCATGAGAGAACCGGCCCGCGGCTGCACGTCGACGAGGTCGAGGTGGCGCTCCAGGTCGAGACCCGGGGAACGGAACACCGGACTCAGGTGCTCTCGCACCTTCGCAAGGCGGGCTATCCATTGTCAATAGATTAAGTGTCTCTTGTCATAACGGAAAGCGAACTTGACGGACTGGAACATGGACGCCACGATGGGCCCATGACCGAACAGAGCACGCGTCAGATCCTGGAAGACGTTGCGGCGGGCCGGCTCGATCCTTCCCAGGCGGCCCGCCTGCTGGCCGACGACGCCGGTGAGGCGTCGGCGACGACCGGCCGCGAGGCTAAGGGCGCCAGCGCCTCCGGAGCGGCGGCCGGCGGGCCTGCGCCACCGCCCGCTGTGCCAGACATCGAGAGGGTTCTCGTTCGGGCCACGTCGCGCAGGGTCCGGATCGTCGGTGACCCGTCGGTGACCATTTACGCCGTCGAGGGTCCACACCATGTCCGACGCGAGGGCAGCACGCTCGTGGTGGCCGGGGAGGTCGAGCCGATCCCGACAGACGACGCCTTTACGCTGCTGTCCGGCGGCCGCTGGCGTGAGGTCGCCGGTCGGCTCCAGCACGGCCTCGGGCAGGGCCTCGAACTGCTGGTCCGGGTCCGACCCGACCTCGCGGTGGGCGTCGAGGTCATCGCCGGCTCATTGCAGGTCGAGGACGCAAAAGGGCTTGACCACGTCCGGGTCACAGCCGGCTCTCTGCGGGTCCGCGGTGTGCAGCAGCCATTCGACCTGTTGGTGCAGGCCGGCTCGGCGCAGGTCGAGACACTTCAGACCCACGGCCGGTCCCGGCTCCGGTGCGAGTCCGGTTCGCTTCAGCTCACGCTGCTGCCGGGTTCCGACGTACGGGTCCGCTCCGATGTCCAGATGGGCCGGTTCGTCACCGAGCCGGAGCGCCACGGCCGCGACCGGAACCGCGACCTCGTCGTCGGTACCGGCGCTGCCGAGATCGACGTGGAGGTCGTCATGGGCAGCGTGACCGTCAAGGCGCCGCGGTGAGTCCGTCGACTCACCAGCCGCCGCGCGACTGCCCGGTGTGTGGCGACCAGTTGCAGATCACCCGGCTCGGTTGTCCGTCGTGCGGCAGCGAGCTGGCTGGGCAGTTCTCGTCATGCGAGTACTGCGCCCTGGGTGAACACGATCGGCAAATCCTTCGCACCTTCCTGGTCTCTCGCGGGAACATGAGGGATCTGGCCCGCGACCTCGGGGTCAGCTACCCGACGGCCCGTCAGCGGTTCGCCGACCTGCTGGCCAAGCTCGGACTGGAGGAATCGGCCCACCCGACGGCACATGCTGAACCTGAGCCGAGCCGGGAGGCAGTCCTGCGCCGCCTGGCAACTGGTGAACTCGACCTCGACGAAGCCACGGCCTTGCTGAACCTGACCGGTGCGGTGATGTCGGCCCGGCCTGGCAGGCTCCCGGACGACACAGGCGGACGAGAGGACACATCGTGAACGCAATCATCGCGGAAGGCCTGGTCAAGACCTTCGGATCCGGCGACGATGCCGTCGAGGCCGTGCGTGGCATCGACCTGGTCGTGCCGAAGGGCACTGTGGTGGGCATGCTCGGGCCCAACGGCGCTGGCAAGACCACGACGGTGCGCATGCTCACGACTCTGCTCCGGCCCGATGCCGGCAGGGCCGTCGTGGCCGGTCACGATGTCGTCGCCGAGCCGCAGGCGGTTCGGTCCAGCATCGGCTTGTCCGGACAGTTCGCCGCGATCGACGAGAACCTGACCGGTCGCGAGAATCTGTGGCTCTTCGGCCGGCTCTACCAGCTCTCGAGTGCCGAGGCGGCCCGGCGCGCGGGCGAGCTGCTGGAGCAGTTCGACCTGGCCGATGCGGGCGACCGGGTCGCGAAGACGTACTCGGGCGGCATGCGTCGCCGCCTCGACCTTGCCGGCAGCCTCATCGTGCATCCGGAGGTCCTGTTCCTCGACGAGCCCACGACCGGTCTCGATCCGGGCAGCCGGCTCGACCTCTGGGACGTCATCCGGGAGCGGCGGGAGGAAGGCGCGACGATCCTGCTCACCACGCAGTACCTCGAGGAGGCCGATGCGTTGGCCGACCGGATCGTGGTCATCGACAGGGGCTCGATCATCGCCGAAGGCACCGCCGACGAGCTCAAGGCCAAGGTGGGCGGCGAACGGATCGAGGTCATTGTCCACGACCCTGTCGCACTGGCACACGCCGAGGAGATCCTCCACCGGGGCAGCGACGGTCAGTGCGACGTCGACACCAAGACGCGCAAGCTGACCGTGCCGACGAGCCAGGGTTCGAAGGGGCTGGTCCTCGTCATCCGCGACCTCGACGAGGCGAACATCGCCATCGACGACATCGCGCTGCGCCGGCCGACTCTCGACGACGTGTTCCTCGAACTCACCGGGCATCACGCCCAAGAGGCATCAGACGACAACCCCGCTCCCGCGGAGGAGCTCACATCAGGGAGGGCCAAGTGACCACGACCGAGGTCAAGGCCGCTGGCGCCACCACGGGAAGCGTCGGCCGCGGTTCGGCCCTGCGCGACATTTTGGTCGTCGCGTGGCGCAACATCCGTGGTGGTTGGCGAGTGCCCGACAACCAGGTCTACATGTTCATCCAGCCGATCATGTTCGTGCTGCTGTTCGCGTACGTGTTCGGCGGCGCGATCCCGGTCGAGGGTGTCAACTACCGTGAGTATCTGATGGCGGGAATCTTCGCCCAGACCATGGCCTTCGCCTGCGCGCCGGCCAGCGTCGGGCTAGCCGACGACATGCAGAAGGGGCTGATCGACCGGTTCCGCTCACTGCCCATGGCCCGTTCCGGCGTGATCGGCGGGCGGGTCGTGGCCGATCTGTCCAACCAGCTGATCGTCCTGGTGATCATGATGATCTGCGGTGTCATCGTGGGCTGGCGGTTCCACAACGGCGTCCTGCAGTTCCTGGCTGCGGTCGGGCTTCTGCTGCTGCTCGCGTTCGCCATGCTGTGGGTCGGTGCGCTGATCGGTCTGTCCGTGGGCAGCCCGCAGGTCGCCGCTTCGGCAGGGCTGATCTGGCTCTTCCCGGTCACGTTCATCTCCAACGCGTTCGTGCCACCAGAGACCATGCCGAGCTGGCTACAGAGCCTCGCCGAGTGGAACCCGCTGAGCGCGATCGTGCAGGCCTGCCGCGAGCTGTTCGGCAATCAGAGCCTGGTCGAGTCGGATGCGTGGCCGATGCAGCAGCCGGTCCTCGCGTCGCTGCTCTGGTGCGCCATCATCATCGGGGTCTTTGCGCCGCTCGCCATTCGCAAGTACAAGGCCACCACGACGAAGTAGCGGTGTGTGGGTCAGATCGCATACGGGTGGGCGTCGAGGATCTGGACCTCGACGGCGCGGCCGTTCGGGGTTTGGTAGGAAACCGTGTCGCCGGTCTTCTTGCCATTGATCGCGGCGCCGAGCGGCGACTGCGGCGAGTAGACCTCGATCTCGACCGACTCGTCGAGTGCGAGCAGCTCTCGTGAGCCGAGAAGGAACGTCTCCACCTCGTCCTCACCGTCGAAGCGGACGTCGACGATCATGCCCGGCCCGACGACGCCGTCGTCCGGCGGGATCTCGCCGACCTTCGCACGCTGCAGCAGGTGCTGCAGTTGGCGGATACGGGCCTCCTGCTTGCCCTGTTCCTCCTTGGCCGCGTGGTAGCCGCCGTTCTCGGACAGGTCTCCCTCGGAGCGCGACGCCTCGATCCGCTTGGCGATCTCGATGCGCGCGGGCCCCATCAGATGCTCGAGCTCGCTGCGGAGGCGGTCATAGCCGTCCTGGGTCAGCCACGCGACGTTCTCGCTTGTCGAGGTCACGGCATCTGCTCCTTGCTGGATCGTTGCTCGTTCGGCCCCACCAGGGTGTGATCGGCCACCGGGCATGTGCCCGGACTGGTATCTCGGTGGAAACCTCTAGGTTAGCAAGGCCACCGGAGCACGAGCGATCCGCACTGCTCAGTCTTCCGCGGCAGGCTCGCAGCCGCGCAGCTCCGGGGCGACGGCCGGGGCCTCCAGCGGGATCTGAGCCTCGACCCGGAGCCGCTGGTCGTCCCCGGCCGGTATGTCGATCGTCGTCTGTCCCACGACGACGCGGCGCAGGTCCACCGCGACCAGGTCGCAGGTCACCGCGAGACCGGGCTGCCGCACGACCTCCACGGTTGCCGAGAGCACACCGTCTGCCGGGTCCTCCCAGGCGACCAACGTGGAGCGGACCGGGTCGTCCGCCGCCCGCAGCAGCCACCAGCCGACCGCCAGGGCGAGCAGCACACCTCCCGCGATCACGCCGATCCACCACCGTCGTCCGTGCGTCCGGTCGCCGTAGCGGTCGGGCGGGCGGATGGTGGGCGTTGCCACGGTAGGGACTCCGAGCATGGTTGCGGGACCCGTTCGGGCACCATTGTCTCCCGGCCCGCTGATCGCGGGACAGGTGACGGCATCCGGGAGAGGTGACCGGTGGAGGGCGAGCTCCGGCTCATGCATGTGCATGCTCATCCCGATGATGAGTCGAGCAAGGGTGCAGCGTCGACGGCGCGTTATGTCGCCGAGGGCGTCCAGGTGCTCGTGGTCACGTGTACGGGGGGTGAGCGTGGCTCGATCCTGAACCCGAACATGGACCGCCCGGACGTGCTGGCCAACATGGCGGTGATCCGAAGGCAGGAGATGGACGCAGCCCGGCAGATCCTCGGCATCCGACAGGAGTGGCTGGGGTTCGTCGACTCCGGTTTCCCAGAGGGTGACCCGCGTCCCCCGCTTCCGGAGGGCTGCTTTGCGCTGCAGCCGGTCGAGGTGGCGGCGGCTCCGCTCGTCGCCGCCATGCGCCGGTTCCGTCCACATGTCGTCACGACATACGACGAGAACGGCGGCTACCCGCACCCCGACCACGTCATGTGCCACACGGTGACAGTTGCGGCCTTCGACGCCGCCGGGGACCCGCAGGCCTACCCTGCCGCCGGCGAACCGTGGCAGCCACTGAAGCTCTACTACCACCACTCGTTCCATCGAGAGCGCCTGCAGGCGCTGCACGACGAGTTGATCCGCCGCGGGCTGGAGTCTCCCTATGCCGAGCGCCTGGCGAAGTGGCCGCCCGATCCGGAGCACGACGGCCGGGTGACCACCCGGGTGCCGTGTGCCGACTACTTCCCGGTGCGGGACCGGGCATTGATCGCCCATGCAACCCAGATCGACCCGGAGGGCCCGTGGTTTTCCGTACCACTCGACGTGCACCAGAAGGCCTGGCCCACCGAGGACTACGAGCTGGTAAGGAGCCTGGTCGCCGTCGAAAAGCCCGAGGACGACCTGTTCGCGGGCCTGCGTTGACCCTCGCGCGGGTCTACGCCGACATGGTGCGACGATGTGGCCGGAGGTTCACCGATGAACGTTGCCCTTGTGACGGCGACGAGCACCGACGTCGACGACTCCGGGATCGGGCCCGGCCTGCTCGGGTTCCTGGTCCTGCTGGGCTTGTGTGTGGCGCTGTTCGTGCTCTACCGCAGTCTGCGCCGGCAGCTCAACCGGATCGACTTCGATCCGCAGGGCCGCACGGACGCCGAACGCATGCGCGACGAGTCCGACCGCGAGGGCAACGATCCCCGGTGAGGCGTCCTCTCGGCGGGTAGGAATGTCAGCATGCCGAACCGGCTGGCCGACTCGACGAGCCCGTACCTGCTCCAGCACGCCGACAACCCGGTGGACTGGTGGGAATGGGGCGACGAAGCGTTCACGGAGGCGGGCACCCGTGATGTCCCCATACTGCTTTCGGTCGGCTACGCGGCATGCCACTGGTGCCATGTCATGGCGCACGAGTCGTTCGAGGACGCCACGACGGCGGAATACGTCAACCGCCACTTCGTCGCGGTCAAGGTCGACCGGGAGGAACGGCCCGACGTGGACGCGGTCTACATGGAGGCGGTGCAGGCGCTGACCGGGCAGGGCGGCTGGCCGATGACGGCGTTCCTCACGCCGCAGGGCCGGCCTTTCTACGCGGGGACGTATTACCCGCCCCGCCCGGTTCACGGGATGCCTTCGTTCCAGCAGGTGCTGGAAGCTGTGTCGCGCACGTGGAGCGAACGCAGGGGCGATGTCGACGAGGCCGCGGCCGGCATCGTGGGCCAACTAGGCAACATGCGCAAGCTCCTCGGCGGAACGCAGCCACCCGGACCGGACCGGCTGGATGAGGCCGTGCGACGGTTGTCGGCCGAGTTCGAGCCTGAGCACGCCGGCTTCGGTGGGGCACCGAAGTTCCCGCCGTCGATGGTCGTCGAGTTCCTGCTCCGCCACCATGCCCGCACCGGTGACATCGTGTCTCTGGCGATGGTCGAGGCGACCTGCGAGCGGATGGCGCGCGGCGGCATGTACGACCAGCTCGGCGGGGGATTCGCCCGGTACAGCGTCGACCGGGCCTGGGTGGTCCCGCATTTCGAGAAGATGCTCTACGACAACGCGCTGCTGTTGCGCGTCTATACCCATTGGTGGCGGGCCTCCGGCTCTGCTCTGGCAGAGCGGGTCGCACGAGAGACGGCCGAGTTCCTGATCAATGACCTCCGGACAACGGAGGGCGGCTTCGCGAGCTCCCTGGACGCGGACACCGTGGTCGACGGCAGATCGGTCGAGGGAGCCACCTACGTATGGACGCCCGCCCAGCTCGAGGAGGTGCTCGGACCCGAGGATGGCGCCTGGGCCGCCGATCTGCTCCAGGTAACCGATCCGGGCACCTTCGAGGGCTCGACCTCGACGCTTCAGCTCACCGAGGACGCCGGCGACACCGGGCGGTGGACACGGGTGCGGGACAGGTTGCTCGCCTCGCTGCTCGAGCGTCCACAAC